>JANPBI010000038.1:0-8416 GCA_031430315.1 Rhodobacterales bacterium
AACGCAATGTTCCGCCAGCATTTTCACCCCTAGCTTGCCCATCCGACGCCGAGCAGGTCCATCGGCAGCGGTGCGGGTGATCTCCTTGCCGACATAAGGATCGGGGGTCACGATCGTGACGTGCTTGCCCTGTTCGGCCAGTGCCCAAGCGGTGCCGACGCCGCGCCAGTTGCCGCCCTCGTCATAAACCACAACCGCGTCGCCCAGTCGTGCTTCGCGCCGCAGGACCGCTTCGGGCGACCACACGCCGCCTGCGTCGATGCCGGGCAGGCGGGGCTCCGAGGGGAGCCAGCGTTGGAAGCCGGTCTCATCAGGAAGAGAGCCCGTGGCAAGGATCACGGCATCGGCGGGGTGGGCGGCGATATCGTCGGCATCGAGGTAGGTGTTGAGGCGCAGGGTGACGCCAAGTTTTGTGAACTGGCGTTCATACCAGTCAAGCAAGTCCAGGATTTGTCCTCGTCGCGGCTGCAGTCCTGCAAGACGAAACTGGCCGCCATTTATCGACGAAGCTTCAACAATTTCAACACTATGACCGCGCTCTGCCGCCGCCCGTGCAGCCTCAAGTCCCGCCGGGCCAGCGCCCACGACCAGCACCGATTTCGATTCCTTCGCGGGCGTAAACCGATCCCCGCCCCATTCGAACTCCCGCCCCGCCGAGGGGTTGATCAGGCACGAAATCCAGTAGTCCCGGCTGCGGCGCCCCCAGCACATCTGGTTGCACGAGATGCAGCCGCGGATATCCTCCGCGCGTCCTTCGGTCACTTTCCGTGCCAGATGCGGGTCGGCGATTTGGCCGCGCACGATGGAAACGAGGTCCGCCTCGCCCGCCGACAGGATCGTTTCAGCGTTTTCCGGGGTACGAATTCCGGCCTCGGATGTAATCAGGCTGTGCCTAACAATCCCTTTCAGCTGCGCGGTCAGGGGGGTCGTCAGCTTTTCCCCATGGGTGAAAGGCGGGATGATCGCCTCGAATTCAAGGTAGCTGCCGGAGCCGACCGTGACATAGTCGACATGGCCCGTCGCGTCATGCAGGGCGATGATTTCGCACAAGGATTCCGCCGACAACGTCACGTCGTAACCGGTCGTATAGCTGATCGCGAGGCCGATGATGAAGTCCTCGCCACAGGTGCGGCGGATGTCTTCGATCAGCATCCGGGAAAACCGGGTGCGGTTCTCAAGGCTTCCCCCCCAATGGTCATCCCGGGTGTTGGACCAGGGCGTCCAAAACTGATCGAGCAGGGAATGATAGGCGGCCCAGACCTCCACGCCCTGGAAACCGGCCGCCTTGGCGCGACGGGCGGCATCGGCATGGGCTTGTAAAACCTCGATAATTTCCGTCTCTGTCATGCGGTGGGAGCCGTCGCTGTCGTGGTAGCTGGGACCGCCGGACGGGGACCAGTGCGGGGCGAAGCTGAGGTCGGCGTCGCCATGCGCGCCGACGTGGTAAAGTTGCTGGAGGATGACTGCTCCGGCTTCTTTGACTTCGTTCGTAATCTTGCGGAAATGGGCGATCGTCTCATCCCCCATCAGGAAGTTTCCGCGCGTCAGAACGCCCGTGCGATGCACCGGAACGGGTTCGGCCACGATCATCGCGGCACCGCCAAGTGCCCGTTCCAAAAGGTATTTGCCGAAACGGAGCCCCGGAATCCCCTGGTCGGACATGTTGGCGGTATGGGCGCCAAAGACCACGCGATTGCGCAAGGTCTGGCCGCGCAGGGTGACGGGCGACAAGAGGTGGCGGTATGGGGTCATGGGGCCCTCCTGACGGTCAGGATAGGGGCGAACCGCTTGCAGATCGAGACGCATCGCCGACCGTCAGGGGTCTGGATGCGTCATGCCGAAACCCCGTTTTTGGGGCATGCACATCGCGTGTGCATTGGATGCACAACCCGTATGCATCGCCACGTGCATCGGTGGGACCGGACTTTAGCCGATCCAACCAGTCGAGAGCGCCTGCACCCAGTCGTCCAGCCCGGCGGCACGGGCAAGGGCGATGGCGGGAGCGGTGTCATAAGGGACCAGACGGTGGCTGACGGACCACTGCGACCCCTTGCGGTCGAGGATGGCATAGGCGGCATGGGGCGTGCCCGCGCAGACGTGCCGGATCGTGGACACATCATGGTCGGTATAGCCGGGGCATCCGACGGAACCGGGATTCACCACCAGCCGTCCGTCGGCCAGATGCACGGCGCGGGCGACATGGGTATGTCCGCAGAGCATCAGGGTCTGGGGGATGCCAGCCGCCCGCCCCGTGATCTGATCCAACGGTGCGCGCCGCGCGGTGCCGTCCGGGGTATAGGCTTCCAACCAGTAGTCCTCGTCGGTTTGCGGGCTGGCATGGCACAGGAAGGAATCATCGATCACGGCAGTCGCGGGCAGCGCGGCAAGCCATGCAAAGGTCGCCCCCGACAAGCGCGGGTGCGCGAGGCGGTCCCACGCATCCATCTTGTCCGGATCACACAGGTAACAGTCGTGGTTGCCGCGCACGGTGGCAGCAAACCCGGCCCCGGCCAACAGGTCCGCCGTGCGCGCGGCGTCCAGCGGGCCGGAAAAACAATCGCCAAGATTGACCAGAGCGTCAGGGGCGTGGCTGGCCGCGTCCTGCAGGACGGCGGCCAGTGCGTCGGCATTTCCGTGGATGTCGGCAAGGGCCGCCAGTCGTGTCATTCAGCGGCAAGGCCAACCGTGAAATCCCAGCCGGAAATGCCCTTGGGTTCGAGGAACTCTTCGATCCCCCAGACGCCGCCCTCGCGCGCGCGGCCCGACGCCTTGACGCCGCCAAAGAACGACCCGGCCCCGCGGGGTTTGCCATTCATCTCCACCATCCCTGAACGCAACTGGCGTGCAAGGCGGTTGGACCGCGCCGGATCGCCGGACTGGACGTAGTTCGTCAGGCCGAAAGGCGTGTCGTTGGCGATGCGGACCGCCTCGGCCTCGGTCTCGAAGGGGATGATGCTGAGGACGGGCCCAAAGATCTCCTCGCGCTCAATGGTCATGCCGGGGACGACGTCTGCAAAGATCGTGGGGCGCACGAAATAGCCACGGTTGAAGCCTTCTGGCAGGCCGGGGCCACCCGCGACGAGACGCGCGCCTTCGTCGATGCCCTTCTGGATGTAGCCCTGGACCTGCTCCCACTGGCGCTTGTTCACCACGGGGCCGATATGGTTGCCCTTTTCATGCGCCTGGCCAACCTTGATCGAATTCGCGACCTCGGCGGCCTTTGTGATGGTCTGTTCATAAACGCTGCGTTCGACCAGCAGGCGCGACGGCGCGTTGCAGGACTGGCCGGTGTTTTCCATCATCCGGCGGACGGAGCGTTCGACCGCGCGGTCATCGGCGTCCGCGAAAAGAAGGTTCGCGCCCTTGCCGCCGAGTTCCAGCGTGACGCGCTTCATCGTCTCGGCCGCGGCTTTGGAAATCGCGCGACCGGCACGGGTCGATCCGGTGAACGAGATCATCTCGATATCGGGGTGCATCGACATCTGGCTGCCGACGCCGGGGCCGTCGCCGTTCACGAGGTTCAGAACTCCGGGCGGGATGCCTGCGTCATGGCAGAATTCGGCGAACATCATCGCGTTGAGGGGGGAGGCTTCGGACGGTTTCAGCACGCAGGTGCAGCCGGCCAGCATCGCGGGGATTGCCTTGAGTGCGATCTGGCTGATCGGCCAGTTCCAGGGCGTGATCAGGCCGACGACGCCGATCGGTTCCAGTGCCACGGCAGCACCGGGCGCATGGGGGCCGAGGGGGCGGACCCATTCGATGGTGTCGAACGCCTTCAGGAAATTCTTGGTGTGCCAAGGCAGGCACGGGGCTTGTTCAGCGATCGAGAAATCAATCGGCGCGCCCATTTCCATGGAGATCGCTTCGGCAAATTCGTGCAGTCGGGCGTTGTATTGGTCAAGGATCGCGGCCACGAGGCGGCGGCGCTCAGCCGGGGGCGTCGCCGCCCAAGCGGGGAACGCGGCCTTGGCGGCGGCGACGGCGGCATCGGTATCGGCCTGATCACCGAAAGAGACGACGGCGCAAGGCTCCTCGGTCGAGGGGTTGATGACGTGGTGGTCGCGTGGGCTGGCGGGGGCGACCCATTTGCCGTTGATGTAGAAATCGCGTTTCGTGAGCATCGGAGCCTCCGGGGAATATTTGATCAAAGTATCGCGCTGGCGGGCCCGGGCCGCAAGTGCAGGAGCGACCGATTGCAGCATGGATTCGCAGCGGACTGCCGGGAAATCGGGCGGAATGGCGGTGTGTGATCAATTTGGTGTTTTGATCCAAGCCGCAGAAATGGGAATTTTCACCTGCAAGGGGCGTGCTTGGCGGAAGTTCGGTCTCTTTTGGCCCGAGCCTACCGCTTGGGGATGAAACATCGTTCCGATTGGCTTATGTGTAGCCCAAGCTGCAACCAAAGAGGTCCCCCATGTCCCTGCGCATCAATGACACCGCCCCAGACTTCACCGCGCCCAGCACGGCTGGCACGATCCATTTCCATGACTGGCTGGGGTCGAACTACGGCATCATCTTCAGCCATCCGCGTGATTTCACGCCAGTTTGCACGACCGAGTTCGGGGCTGTGGCGCAGCTGGTGCCGGAGTTTGCCAAGCGCAAGACCAAGGTCATCGGCGTGTCGGTCGATTCGGTCGTGGACCATGAGAAATGGAAGCGCGACATCGAGGCGTTCGGTGGTGTCCCTGCGGATTTCCCGATCATCGACGACAGCAGTCTGACCGTGGCCAAGGCCTATGACATGTTGCAGGCAGACTATTACTTGCCGGCCGAGGGTCGTACCCCCGCGCATTCGCAGACCGTGCGGACGGTGTTCATCATCGGGCCGGACAAAAAGGTTAAGCTGACGATGTCTTATCCGATGAATGTGGGCCGGAACTTTGCCGAGATCCTGCGCGCGCTGGATGCGGTGCAGGCGACGGACGGCGTGCCGATCTCCACCCCCGCGAACTGGATCCCCGGTCAGGACGTGATCGTGGCGTTGTCTTTGAACAACGAACAGGCGACGGAACGGTTCGGGCCGCTGGACATCAAACTCCCGTACCTGCGCTTTGCCAAACAGCCGAAACCGGCAGCCTGACGCCCGAAATCATGCCCCTATACTTTTGCCAGCCGCGCGGTTAGACCGCAGCGGCTGGCTCAGGTGTTCCTGACCCATCCGGTGTGGAGGCCGGGCGGGTTTGATGGAACGGCGATGCCGGATGGCATCACAGGGCGCATGGTCGCCCCCCTGGAACGGAAAGACAGACAGATGGATCACGGGATCAAGGGTCCCCTTGGCGACGCATTGGCGGCCAAGGGTTATGAAGCGTTGACGGCTGTTCAGGCGGCAGTGCTGGCGGATGGTGTGGCGGGGCGCGATCTGCTGGTGAGCGCGCAGACCGGGTCGGGCAAGACCGTGGCCTTTGGTTTGGCGATGGCGCCGGAAATCCTCGGGACCTCGGAAAAGCTGCTTTATGCCGATGTGCCGCTGGCGCTGATCATCGCACCCACGCGCGAGCTGGCACTGCAGGTCGCGCGGGAGCTGGAATGGCTTTATGCCATGGCAGGCGCGCGGATCGCGACTTGCGTGGGCGGCATGGACTACCGCACCGAAAAGCGCGCGCTGGATCGGGGGGCACATATCGTCGTCGGCACGCCGGGACGTCTGCGCGACCATATCGAACGGAAATCGCTGGACCTGTCGGGCCTGCGGGCGGCGGTGCTGGACGAGGCGGACGAGATGCTGGATCTGGGGTTCTCCGAGGATCTGGAATTCATCCTGGCCGCAGCACCGGACAACCGCCGCACGTTGATGTTTTCGGCCACCGTCCCGCGCGAGATCGAGGCGCTGGCCCGGACGTTCCAGAAAGATGCCTTGCGCATCCAGGCGCAGGGTGAGGCGAAACAGCATGTGGACATCGAATACCGCGCCATGTCGGTGGCGGTGCGCGACCGCGAACATGCGATTTTCAACGTGCTGCGGTACTATGAGGCCCCGACGGCCATCGTGTTCTGCAAGACGCGGGCGAATGTGAACCACCTGATGGCGCGGATGGGGAACCGGGGGTTCCAGGTCGTGGCGCTGTCCGGGGAACTCAGCCAGCAGGAACGCACCCACGCGCTGCAAAGCTTGCGGGACGGGCGGGCGCGGGTCTGCATCGCGACGGACGTAGCGGCGAGGGGGATCGACCTGCCGGGTCTGGAACTGGTGATCCATGCGGACCTGCCGCAAAACTCGGAAATCATGCTGCACCGGTCCGGCCGGACGGGCCGTGCGGGCAAAAAGGGTGTGTCGGTGATGATCGTCACGCCGCCGGAATTTGCCAAGGCGCAGCGCATCCTCAAAGGGGGCCGGGTCGTCGCGGAATGGGGCAAGGCACCGGGTGCCGACGATGTGCAGGAGCGTGAGGACGCGCGCTTGCTGGAACATCCCATGCTGCAGACCGGTCCGGGCGAAGAGGCAGATACGGCCGCGGCGCTCGTGTCACGCTATGGCGCGGACTCCGTCGCAGCCGCCTTTATCCGGCTTTGGCGTGAGGGGCGATCCGCCCCCGAAGTGCTGTCGGACAACCTGCCGCCAGTGACAGTGCGCGAACCGCGTGAACGGGGCGAGTTCGGGGCGTCGGTCTGGTATCGGCTGTCGGTTGGCCGGTCGGGCCGGGCCGAGGCGCGCTGGCTTTTGCCCAAGATCTGTGATGCAGGCGGAATTGCCAAGGACAGCATCGGTGCGATCCGCGTGCAGGAGGATGTGACCTTCGTGCAGCTAGCCGAGGCGGTCGGTGGCCGGTTCGGCGCGATGATGGAGCTTGAGGCGGGCCTGACGATGGAGCGCATCGAGGGCGAGCCGTCGCTGGACCGTCCCGAACGCAGCGTGCGCCCCGAACCTGCGCCCCGCGCCCCGCGCCCGGAAGTGCGTGCCCCGGAGGCCGCCAAGCCGCGTCCCGAGGGCAAGCCTGCCTATACCCCCAAACCACCACGGATCGTCGAAGATGATGCCCCGCAATCAGAGGCTCCGCGCGTCATGGCGGCCGAGGCCCCGCGCGCAGCACCCCGTGCGGCGTTCAACCCGGATGCTCCGCGACCGACCTATGCAGCCCGCAGCGACGCTGCCCCAGCGGCGGCAGAGCGCAAACCGCGCGTGCGGTCGGATGAAAAGCCTGCCTACAAATCCGCAGGCTTCAAATCCCACGGTGGTGCCGGGAAACCTGCGCGGGCTGGCGGCTTCAAAAGCCATGCCGCCGAAGGCGCACCTTGGAAGCCAAAGGGTGACGGCGACCGCCCGGCACCACGAGCAGAGGGTGCTCGTCCGGATCGTCCTTATGTCAAAAAGGATGCACCCCGCGCCGACAGTGCCCGCCCCGATCGCCCCTATGTGAAAAAGGACGCCCCCCGGACAACCGAAGGCGCACCGCGCCGGTTTGCCGAGAAACCGGCTGGCGAGCGCCCGGCCAATAAGGCCCCGTGGTCCAAAGCCCCCGGCCCGCGCGCCGATGGCGACGGCCCCAAACGTACCTATGCGCCCAAAGGCGACGCGGCGCGGCCATTCGTGAAACGTGACGGCCCCGGAGCGGGTGGAAAGCCGGGTGGAGCGAAGTTCGGCAAACCGGCCTTTGGCAAGCCGAAACCCGCCGCCGCGCGTGTCGATGCCAAGGACACGTCCAAACGGTTTGTCCCGCCGAAAAAGCCGAAAACCTGATCCCGGTTTCCAGTTGGCACAAATATCCCGGGGGGTCAGCCCCCCGGGCTGACGGGGGCAGCGCCCCCAACCCTCGCCGCCAGAATCGCCGCATGCAAGCTCGGCGGCGCGACGATGACCCCGGCGGTCTGGCGTGCCACGGTATTGAACTCCAAAACCTGCCCAAGCCCGTCCGTCACCACGGCCCCGGCGCGTTCGGCGATCAGCACACCCGCCGCGATGTCCCATTCCCAGGCGTCGCGCAGCGTCAGCATCGCATCAAACCGACCCTCAGCCGCCAGACACAGACGATAGGCGAGCGACGGACGGAAATGCCTTTGGAAAGGCGGCAGTCCACCGCGCCAGTGTTCTGGCAAAAGGCTCGCCTTTTGCGTCAGCACGCGGGCGGCGGCGATGTCCGTTTGGGATGACACCGAGATCGGCTGGCCATTTACGCAGGCCGGACCGCCCTGGGTCGCGGTGTACATCCGGGCCTTTGCGGGAAGGAAGACCGCGCCCGCCACGACGCGCCCCTGTTCCGCTACCGCAACGGAAATCGCGAAGTTGTCCTCACCCGCCAGAAACGCCCGCGTGCCGTCGATCGGGTCGATGATGAACACGCGGTCGCAGGTCAGCCGCGCGGCATCGTCGGCAGTTTCTTCCGACAGCCAGCCGTAACCGGGACGCGCAGTGATAAGATGCCGGTGCAAAAGATCGTTGACGGCAATATCGGCCTCGGACACCGGGCCCGCATCGTCG
>JANPBI010000039.1:0-8333 GCA_031430315.1 Rhodobacterales bacterium
TGAGACCATCCCGGGTTGCACCTCCGAAATCAGACGTGACCCGCCGCGTCAGGTGTACACCTGCGCTGGCGGCATTGTGATCGAGGCCGAAGCGGCCGCGCGGCTGACCTTCATTGTCCCGTCGCAGGATGCCCCCGCCAATGCCGTGCGGCTGGATGCAGGTGCGGTATGGATCAAGCTTGATCCGGCGCAGGTCACGCCCGGCCAGCCGGCGTTTCAGATCCGCACACCACAGGCGATCGCGTCGGTCCGGGGCACGATTTACGCAGTTGACGTCACTGAAAACGCCAGTGCCGTTTTCGTCGCGCAAGGTATCGTCGTTGTAAGGGAAAGGGACAAAGGGAAAATCGTTCAGCTTGACCCCGGCGAGGGTGTGGATATCGGACCCGGCAAGGCGTTCGCGACCCGCAAATGGGGTGAGAAGCGCGTCGTCGAATTGCGAGCCCGTTTCGGGCGATGATCCCAAGGCGGGAGCCGACGACGGCGCTGATGCTTGCGGGGGCGACCGTCGCCCTCGTCTGGGCGCTCTTCTGGGCTTTCCCATATGTGCAAGGACGGTCAAGCCTGCTTGACTGGCCCGAAGCGATGCTGACGGATCTTCGTCTGAATTTGTCGGGTCCGATCACCGCGCCCGCCAATATCGTGATCGTCGCCATAGATGATCTGACACTGTCTCCGCAGGCAGGGGGGTTTCCCCTTGGCCGCAAACGCCTAGCAGCCATCATCGACAAGATCGCGCAGGCCGAGGCGCGCGTGCTTGCCGTGGATGTCTTGCTGGTCGACCCGGCCGAGGCCGAAGCGGACGCCGCCTTGGCACGCGCGCTGGGGCAAGTGCCAGCGGTGATTGCGATGGCAGGAAGCTTTGCGCCCGACGCCAAGGGAGCCGCAACTGATGCGCCGCGCACCAGCGATGAGCTTTGGCCCTTGCCGACCTTTGCGGCCAGCGCGACCGTCGGGCATGTGAACGTCGTACAAGACCGCACTGGCTCGCCCCGCCACGTTCCAATGGTTCTGACAACGTCGCGCGGCGTGACCCCTGCCTTCGTGCTGCAGGCGGCGACGATGTTTCTGGGGACGTCAGCGCGCCTTGCGGATGAAAGTGTCGGCATCGGGGATGCAGACCACAGGCTGGACGCAGGGTTTCATCTGGCGCTTCGTCTGGCGGGGCCGACCGGGGCCATCACAACGGTTTCAGCCCAGGACCTCGTGTCTGGCGATCCAGCCGTTTCCGCGATGCTGAAAGATAGGCTTGTCTTGTTGGGGTTTACCGCCAAAGCCGTTGGCGACACCTTTCCGTCGCCCTACGGGGGCCAAACGCCGGGTGTCGAAGTTCTTGCAAGCGGCATTGCGACCCTCATCGGCGGACCGGGTCTTGAGCGCACAGCGTCGATACGCCTGATCGATCTGCTGGCGACTTTGTTCCTGGCCCTGTCCGGGTCGATCCTTGTGGCGCGGCTTCGGTTGTCGGTCGGCTTGCCCTTGGCCTTGTCGGGCGTGGCGATCTGGCTTGCCTGCGGGATAGTGTTGTTTGCAAATGGTCTTTGGTTCAGTGCGGCACTACCGCTGTTTGGTACCGTGCCACCGGTGTTGGCAATGGCGATCTTGCGCCAACGACTTGAGCAACGCGCGGCACTGCGTTCGGGGCAGGCCGTGGCCGCACTCAGCGTGTTTCATTCAGGCGCTCTGGCGCAACGGATCATTGATGATCCCGAATATCTTGCGCAGCCTGTTCCACAGGAAATGGCGATCTTGTTTGTCGACGTGATCGGCTTTACCGCGATCAGCGAGGCGCTTGGGCCAGAAGACACCCGCAATTTCCTGAAAGAACTGCACGATGTTGTTTCGACAGTGGTCCATGCGGGGCACGGAATTGTGCTGAATTATCTTGGTGATGGCGCGATGGCGGTTTTCGGCCTGCCAGATGCAGGCACTTCCGATGCTGAAAACGCTTTGCAAACCGCCTTTGCGCTGGTGCCCGCAGTGCGTGCAACGGTCCTGTCGGACGGGACCCACCCAGATCTCAAGGTCGGGGTGCATTTCGGGCCGGTCATCGTGTCGCGGCTGGGGCACGATCGTCATCAGCAGGTGACCATCGTGGGTGACGCGGTCAATTTGGCGAGCCGCCTGATCCATATCGCCAAAGAGCAATCTGCTGTCATTGCCGTGTCAGCTGACCTCACGCAGCACATACCGCTGCTCCGTCGCCCTGAACCGGACGACCGGGCCCGTTTGGCGGTGCGAGGTCGCAAAGCCGAGGTTGACGCCGAGATGTGGAGAACGCCTCCTTTGCGTTGAACCCGGCAGTGAGGGCCGCTGCCGGGACGTTCGGTCAGCTTGAAACCCTTGCTAGCCAGTCGTTCCTAGCAACGGCTTCAGCCCCGGGTCGCTGGATTGATCCGCGACCAGGTGGTTTGTTTGGGACAACTTATGGGCCAGAGCACGCGCAAGTATCCTCGTCCAGAGTAAAGCAAGTCCTTGATCCTGGATGGCTAACCCGTCAGGCATGCGCCAGGCTTTCGCGTTGGTTTGCGCAATGACATCGGCGCTGCGCGGCTGATCCAGCAGCTCCGCCATTTCGCCGACCAATGCGCCCGGAGCCATAATGCGAACAAGGGTTTTCTTGCTCGTGCCCAGCGGGCAGGGCAGGTACACACCCAGCCGCCCTTTTTCGAGCACGTAGACTTCGCCGGGGCGCGAGCCCGCGGCGATAAGGACCTCGCCTGGGGTCAGAGAGCACGGTTCCAGCATGGCGAGTAGCTCGTCTAGACGTGGATCATCGCCGGCGAGATCGCCGAGCAGGCTGCGCATATCGACATGTCGCGTCGCGCCAAGAACTTCATCCAAAAGCGCCTCTTCGCAGTGGTCCAGCGCCTCCTCCAGTGAGGGCCAAAGGCGCAAAGCAGAACCAGCCCCGCCTCCGTCAGTAGACAGTTCGAGCCCCCATCGCGTGAGAACCTCGACAAAGGTTGTCGAGACATCCGCCAGATGCAATGTGACTCCGCTGGTGCCAAGTGTCTGGGTCAGTTTTGCCAATCCCGAACAAGCCGATGACTCGATCGACTTGACGGCACCAAAATCCAGTATGACGTCCCTCAGTCCTGTCACTGGTGTAGCGAGCCTTGAGATATCGGCAGCCATCTGATCAATGGAGCCAAAGAAAAGCGCGCCTTGCAGCCGCAAGATACAGATTTCGTGCCCATCCCGGGCAATGATCGCGGCATCTTCGGGGGCGCGGTCGACCACGCTGTGGCGCAGGCTTGCGTTTGTGGCGCTGCGGATCACGGGCAGCTTTGCATATCCGATGGCAAAACCAAGAACCGCCAGACCCAGGCCAATCGCGACCGCAGGCAATATCCCCAAGGCCAGCGTCAGGGCGACAATGCTGACGACCATTCGCCAATCGCCGGGGGTCAGCTGGCGGCGGGTGGCGATGAGCCAGTCATCCAGCATGGACCAGCCTATGAACATCAAGAGGCTGGCCGCAACGAAGACCGGAACAGCGGCGACGATCTGACCCGCGAACAGGCAGGCCACGGCAAGTATACTGACATGTGCCAAAACCATCGGGCGCACCGACACCCCAAGCTTGTTCACCAGAATGCTGGCCCCGGCCTGCAAGAAACTGGTCAGCCCTCCAAAGAGACCAATCAGGGTGTTGGCGCCCCCTGTGATCTGCAATTCGCGATTGACGTCGACATGCGCTCTGGTCGCAATCTCGACCCCCGAGGTGTTCAGCAGCATCGCAATCAGCGAAAGAACCGTGACGGCGGCAAGGCTTGGTCCGACCAGCAAGACTGCCTGCCAGTCAACGTTCGTCACCAGCGAAAGGCCCGATGCAATCCCGCCCAGGTTTTCGCCCGATTGTGGCAGCCAACCCAGTCCGCGCGCCGTCGCAAGGTCAGTGCCGGTCAGCAATAGCGTCGCATAAATCCCGCTTAGAAAGACGACGATGACCACCAGAACGGCGGTTGAACCGGAAAACCGCTTTTGCGCCGTCACCAGGCACAGCGCCAGAGCCACGGCAGCCACCGGACCAAGCAGCGACCCAGGCCCTGCGATGTGACGAAGCAAGGCGGGAATGTCATGCGTGCCCGTCACGATGAACAGGTCCGCCGTTACCAGCATCGCGCCTGATCCGGCAAGAAAACCAGCCGCGACCGGATAGGGAAACAGGCGCACCATTCGCCCCAGACCCAGCCGCCCCACCGCCCAGAACGCGATGCCGCAAAGAAGGGAGGATACCCCCATCACGGCAAACCCGGTCGCAATCCTTGCCTCATCGCCACCGCTTGCGGCACTAGCGGCAGCGGCAACAGCAGGTGCCAGCAGGGCAATTGAGGTGTCCTGGGCGACGCCGAGGACGCCACGAAACCGACTGAAAACCCAAAGTGCCAGCGTCATCACTGCGCCGGACATCAGCATCGCCCCGGTGGGCAAGACCGAGCCCTGCCGACAAGGAGCCCGCAAAGCAAAAGCTAGCCATGGCCAGGCAATACCCCAAGGCATCGACAGCCAGAACGGCCCCGACCAACATTGACCGAACCGGCCCTGCCTTTCGTTCAGTCACCGATCACCGTGCGCATTCCTGTCGCTTGGCCGATACCTATCCATAGCCAAGACGGTCTGACAAGCGAAGAGCAGCAATGGAACATCCGCTAACTCCCCTTTTGAGAAGCGTCGGCTGATCCAGGTTTGACCGTTTAGCACCGACAGAGGAATATCTGTTGAGGTCGAAGCGGCGCTGGCCAGTCGGACCGGGGCAGGACAGGGATACTGCACCGGGCCAGTTCTGATAGGTCCTTGTTTGCGCTAGGTTGCACGCAGGAAGGCCGGATCGGCACCATGCTGTTCCAACGGCGCCAGCGAGCGGCATGGTCGCGCCGCCAGCCGAATGGGCCACAAGGATATGCCGGCAAGGTTTTTCCCGCCATGGCGTCAATCACGGTGTTTGCTTGGTCGTCGAGGATGGCATCGGGCCGTGCGCCCGGCACATCGACACTGATGACGTGTTGCCCCACGACTTTCTAATATGGCACGGTTGGCGAAAGTTCCGCCGGCGATCCGAAGCCGCCAAGTTCTAAGACGCACGCGGTCGCCACCCCGTCACTCCGTTTGGGCCGAACGGGTCATATCCCCCCGAAACCCGTCTTGCGTCGGGCATTGCAAGTTACAACCTGCCCCCATCCTTTATAAGCGTCTTGTAGATTGCGATGGCCTCTTGCTGACCCATCCCGCTATCCTTGGCCCGTTGGAAATACCCGACGATGAAGTCGGGGACGGCGGCGGAAATTCCCGCATCGCGCGCCTGCATCTGGATGCGGGTCAAAGCTTCGCCCCAGACCTGCAGCGTCGCGGTGGGTTGGAAATAGTCTGCGTCCTTGATGATCCGGGCCAGCTTGCAGGTTTCGGCATCGATGTCGGCTCGAAGGGGTTCGGCCGGGAAGAGGTCGATGAATTCCTGCAGGTCGATCCCCTCTGCCCGGCAGATGTTTGCCGCATGGGCGACACCGATGAACTGCACGTAAGACATCGTCAGCCATGCGAAGTCCAGCGCGGCGGCGGCTCCGACCCCTGCACCTACGTTGCGGACCTTCCCGGCAAGGCAGGTCAAAAGCGGCGCAGCGACCTGCCATGCCACCGGGTCCCCGGAAACAAGAATCTCGCCACCCGTGGTGCCGATTTCCGTTGGGCCGCACAGGATCGCACCATCCAGATACCGCCCACCCCGTGCTGCAACCCAGTCCGAGAGCGCCCCGGCTTCGCGCGGGGTCCCCGTGGTCACGTTTACAATTATTCGCCCGACGAGGTGATCGTCCAAGCCATCGCCTCCCAGCAGCGCACGGGCAGACACATAGCTGTCGATGCAGATCAGCACGACAGGGCTGGCGGCCAGAGCCTCGGTGAAAGATCGGGTCTCCTGAGCACCTCCGTCAACCAGCACCTGGGCCCGTCCGGGTGAGCGGTTCCAAATGGTGACCTGGTGCCCGGCCTTTAGCATCGCGCGCGCTAGCGCCGACCCCATCAAACCCAGTCCGACGAAGGTTACTTTGCTCTATGGTGCGCTCCTCATTGAAAAGACATGCAATGTCTGAATCACGGGCCACTCTAGCAATCAAATCTTAGCCTAGCTCGTGGGAAACGGCCCATCGACTTTGCGCGCTGACCTGAAGACGCGCGGACAGGTTCCTTCTTTAGCCCTGTCCTGCTGCCCGCCAGGCACGTTCTTCTTGCCAGACAGGGTAAATTCCGCAACCTGACGGGGACCACGCGTTCCGTTTACGGGGTGCGTTCCGTGTCGGGCATGTGGAGAGCCGCCGATGACCAAGATGCAATTGCAGGCTTTGCGCGTCTGGCGTGGGGCGGCGCTGTTCGAAGGCGCGGGCGAGGCCACGATGCAGGCGCTGGCCGATGCCAGCACGGCGGGACATTGGCATGCCGGTGAAATGCTGTTCCAGCGCGGCGATGTCGGGGACAGCGTGATCGGGCTTGCCACCGGGCGGGTCAAGCTGTCGCTGGTCACGCGGCAGGGCCGTGAACTGGTGCTGCGCCATGCCGAGCCCGGGGACTTTCTGGGGGAACTGGCCTTTATGGACCCCGCACCGCGATCCGCCGATGCGACGGCGTTGGAAGACACCACCGGTTTCATCTTGCGTCGGGTGGATTTCGACCGACTTGCGGACCGGCAACTATTGGTCTCGAAGGCGGCGATCTATCTGTGCCAACGGCTGAGGGATACGACAGATCAGCTTGAATCCATTGCGCTTTATGGCCTCAGTTCGCGGTTGGCGCGGTTCTTTTTGCTGACATTGCGGCAGATCAACGGGAATGACCTGCCGCCTGCGCCGCGGCTGCGCCTACCCCTGACCCAGTCGGAACTGGCGGCAATCCTCGGGGCCAGTCGTCCCAAAGTGAACCGCGCCATTGCCGAGCTGGAACTGGCAGGGGCAATCCGGCGAACCGGGGCGGTGCTGGAATGTGATCCCGATCTGCTGGAGACTTTTGCAGATCCAGCAGGACTGGAATGACGTCAGACGGCAGGGTGCGAGGCGGGGTCTGGAAACGCCGCAGGCCTGTTGTCCTGGCAGGTCTTGTGGCTGCCGGGATTGTGGCGACAGTCATCAGCTTGCTGCCCGATGCGACGGCCCCCCTGCGCGAGCGGATTTTTGATGTGATGATCGGGGTGCGGGCGCGACCTGCGGACCCTCAGGTCTGGGTTGTCGAGGTCGGCGCGGAAAACGAGGCCGGCCTGGCGTTTGGACGGCAGGACCTGGCGCGTTTGATCACGCGGCTGGCTGCGGCTGAACCGGCGGTGATTGGACTGGATATCGTGTTGTCGCAAACGTGCGGTGCGACCAGCGAAAACATGGCATTGGCTGCTGCGATGGCGCGTGCGCCGGTCGTAACGGGATTTTTGGTGCCAGGACCGTCGTCCGGTGTCCCGCGTCCCCCACCACCGATCGCCGTGATGCAAGACGCCCCAGCCTGGGATGCCGATAGCGCCGAGGTGGCCTGCGACGATTTTCAGGCGGCCTCTGCCGGGGCGGCGCTGGTGTCACTGCCCGGTGGGGCGGATGGTCGTGTCCGCCTGGCCCCGGCGGCAGTCTTTATTGCAGGCAAGCCTTTCACGGGAATAGGGGTAGAGCTGGCTCGGCGCGGTGCGGGCGCGCCGCTGGTCATTCTGGGCCGGGATGGCGACGGCTGGTTGCGGCTGGGTGACACGACGATTCCTGTGGATGACCTGGGGCAGTTTCGCTTTGTGCCCACGGCACCTGTCCAGCGGCAGGCGCGGACGGTCGCCGCGGTGGCCGTGCTGAAGGCAACGGCCCCCTCCATCCCCAAGGGGGCGGTGATCCTGATTGGCTCGGCGTTGCCGGAAAAAGGGGGCCTGCGGCCAAGCCGCGCCAGCCCGCTGCATCCGTCCGTGCATTTGCAGGCGGATGTGGTGGAACAGTTGATGGCGGGGCAGGCGTTCTCGCGGCCAACCACGGCATGGCGGCTGGAGGTCGCGGCGGCCCTGTTGGGCGGAGTCCTGGTGCTTGGATTGGTGATGTCTCTTTCCCCCATAGGCGGTGCGCTCGCAGCGGGGACATCCGCGGTCGGATGGGTCGGGTTCACCATCGCAATGGCTCGCTGGGGAGGGCGGCTCTATGATCCTTTGCTGCCATCCTTGGGGATCGTCGGGGCGGCAGCGGCGGCCCTGCTGATCGCGGCGGCGGCCAGCCGCAGGGCCGAAGGAAACTTGTCGGCCCGGATGCGCCAACATCTGCCCGATGCACTGGTGGACCGCGTCGTCGACGGTTCAGCGCCCCTCCACCAGGAAGGCGAGATGCGCG
>JANPBI010000040.1:0-3962 GCA_031430315.1 Rhodobacterales bacterium
AGGGTTATCGGCGAAATGTTCCCTGAGAAAAACGAGAAGTCACGAGTGTCAGAGGGAGCGCGACGCTTGCGCAAGCTCAGATCGCCCGAACGCATTCGCCATCTCTCATCGTAAACTGAAGCGCCGCTCTCGGAAGCGAGCGCCTCTTGGTTTTGGCACCGGCAAGCACAACGGGCGGTTCAACATCCGCACCGGTACGGCGCTGCGGGCGCCCGTCTGCGTGAACCTTGCTACCTATCAGGCCCGCATCGCGGGCGACCGGATCGAAATCCTGATTTGAAGGACCGTCCCATGCCGCGTAAATGCCCGACAGTCGCTGATCTCCGCGCCCTCAAGGGCAAGCGGCAACTCACGATGCTGCGGATCTTCACCCTTGATGAGGCCGCCGCCGCCGAGGCAGCAAGCATCGATATCGTCTCTGCCCCGATCGAGCTTGTCAGCGACCCCCGTTACCGCGAGGTAGCACCCGGCCTCTTCAGCATGACGGGCGTCGATCACCGCTCGGCCGGCACGCGCGAGGATTACCTGCGCTTTGCCGGGCGCGCGCTGATGGCCGGGGCGGATGCGCTCTATTGTTCGGGCGGACTGGAGACAGTGCGGTATCTGGCGCAGGAACATATCCCCATCGTAGGCCATGTGGGCCTTGTACCCAGCCGCAACACCTGGACGGGCGGTTTCCGCGCCGTGGGCAAGACGGCCGATCAGGCGCTTGCCCTTTACGAAGAATGCCTGGCTTACGAGGACGCGGGCGCCTTTGGCGTTGAAATCGAGGTTGTCCCAGAAGCCGTGGCGACCGAGATCAGTCGCCGCATGAAGAAACTCCTCCTGTGGTCGATGGGTTCTGGCGCGTGCTGTGACGTCCAATACCTCTTCGCGATGGATATCCTTGGCGAACACAAGGATCACATGCCCCGCCACTCCAAGGTCTATCGCAATTTTGCAGCCGAGTATGACCGGCTTCAGCAAGAACGGATCGCCGCCTTCACAGAGTTCCGCCACGATGTGGAGACCGGTAGCTTTCCGGAACCCGGTCATCTGGTGGCAATGAACGAAGCAGAACTATCTGCCTTCCGTGCTGCCTTGCCCGAGGAGTGACAGAGTTGGCTCGGGGAATGTACGCAGCTAAGGCCTGGTGGATTTTCCGAGCAATAGCGTTCTGATGTCGTCACCAAAGAAAATGAGGGCAAGACGGCGATGCCGAAAGTGAAGCCCCGGCTTCAGCGTGAAACAACAGGTTGCCGCAATTTCATGCGGGAAGACGCCGAGAGAATGGGCGCAAGGATTTGCCGCCAGTCCGAGTCAGATCAACGGAAGGTACAATGGGTTCCCAGGTGGCGCGTCTGACGGAGAGTGGGCTACCAAACGTGCCTACTTCGTTGATCTGCTCCGAAGTCAGTCTCCACGTTCACCCCCGCGCAGTCGTGCCCGCCTCTTTCAATTCTTTTTTGATATTTCAACGTTGGTTGACCCGGCCCACGTTCCTGCCCCCGGCCCGCATCAGGCCATTTTCAATGGGCGTCGGCCTCGGCGCGTCAGCCCCGCTCGATCTGTCGAGGCGGACCTGCCGCCGGGCTGAAACGCGCCAGAGCACAAGTTTGGCAATAGTTTTGGTTGATGAAGCACTGCACAACTGCGCTGACTGGGGGGAAGTAGATGGCGATTTCATGCAGTTAGAAGGTGGGGATGACAAAACCCTTATCCGCCCGCTACCGCGTGACTTGGCCTCGCTGTCGAGCCCTTGAGGCGTCAGCGGTTCGAGCCCAATAGGCCCTGAACATGGCGACCAGGCCCGTTGTCCGAGCCGGTTTTTTTGGGCAGTTCCACTTGTCGCCGTTTCAAGTGAGCGTCGTGACCGGCGGAATAATCGCATCGGCAAAGCCGCCGCAAAACTCGTTGCCCATCGGGAAAAGATCTTCGGTCATCCTGCCAGTTAGGACATCTGGCAGCGTTGCACCAGGATAGAGGGCGCAATAAATCGGCACCCAAGTCATGTAATGGCGAGAAGAATGATAACCGTGGAGGAACCGCATATCTAAATTGAACGGATTGGTGCCATGTTCGGCATGTGGATACATATTCGCACGGGCCGACTTGTGCAACCGATCGGGCGCTGCAACGACACTGGCCAAACCAGTCACCGCGCGACGCAGAATCTCTTCTTCAAACGGTGCCTGTCCCTGACAACGCCCGATCCATTGCGCGGTTGTCAGCATCATGACTGCCAGGTTGCAATACCAGGCGGCACTGGCACCGCGCACGGTTTCGGACGGAAACAGACCGTCGTCATCAATCGTGGCCACAAACCGCGCGATGCGCGCCAATCCTTCTTCTCGATGAGCGTCCGCATCCACCAGGCCAGACCACAACAGGAGGATAACTCCGCCGAACAGCTGGTGGTTATTGCGCTGACTAAGCTTGAGCGGATCTTTCCCGGCCACGGAGGGCTGCGCCAAGCTGTCGATAAAGGGGCGCAGCCGAGCCGAGATTTCTGGTGTCAACGGACCGGGCATGACTTGCCCACAACTGGCCAGCGCCACCATCGCAACTTTCGCCAAAGCAAATCTGTCAGGCACGCTGTCGCGCAAGGGATGGAACTCTGACATCAAGTCAAGGGCTTGGGCTAAGGCCGCACCAAAAGACGCCCGGTCGGCGTCAGGGGCCCGTACACAGTCAAGCGTAGCCTGCATCAAGGCGAACCTGTGCCGGCTCAGTTTCGTTTCGAACGGGACAGGAATCACCGGCACTCGCGCAGTCGGCTGCGAAGCTGTTGCTACCTGCGACCGGAACCCAAAGCCGCTTGTTGTTCCTCCGACCGGCATTATCCGAAATCGCCGTTGACCCAAGTCTGGATCCGCTCTTCTAGCTTTTCGAGTGCCAACGCATCCATCGTGGCAGTCAACTCTTGCAGCCGTTTGGTGGAATAATCATGACCTTCGCGGGCAGCCAAGCCGAACCAGAAGGCGGCCTCCGCCGGATCGGCATCCCGCCCAATCCCTTTGAAGTAGATGTCGCCCAGGTTGGTGTAGGCAGACCGGCGACGCAATTGCGCCGCCTGCCGAAACAGATCATGCGCGCGAGCGAAGTCCTGATCCACCCCCTCGCCCTTTAGGTAGCCCGTTGCCAGATTGACGATCGCCGAGCTGTCCCCTAGTTCCGCCCCACGCGCAAAAAAACCCATAGCAACGGCAGCATCCTTGGATCCGGCCAACCCGTCCTTTTCGATCAAGCCCAACTTGTCAAAAGCCGACGGATAATCCTGTTCTGCCGCCCGCGTCAGCCAAAGCTTGGCCGCATCGATGTCGGCACGATGCTTGGGTGTGCCCTCCATAACCAAGATGCCGATGTTGTAGGCGTCTTCGGCGTGACCACGCTCGGCCGCGTAAACGAAGTAGTCATAGGCCTTATCAAGGTCTTTGGGCACACCATTGCCCTTTTTGTAGTGGTTCCCCAGGTTGTGATATGCGCCCAGATAATCAATCTCGGCAGCAGCACGGTTGAGCGCCAAAGCTTCATCGTACTGGCCCGCCTTGTCCAGCGCCCACGCCAACAGCGTTTGCAAGCGCGGATTGCCCGGATCGGCGGCCAGATCCGCGCGGCATGCCAAAATTGCAGGCTCCGGTCGTAAAAGCGCGTAGTCGATACCTGCATGAACGCGATCCGGATCAGATGGATGCCCTGCAAGCAGGTCGCATTCTGTCACTGTCTTGACTGCCGTTTCCGCGGCCGGGTTCAAGAATATTTCGCTGGTCAGGGACGAGTTTTCCCAAGGGACTTGCTCATAGCTTGTCTCGCCAACTACCTTTGTTCGCGTCAGTTTGAAAACGCTTTCGATGCTGAGCCCCGGTCGCAACAAGCTGTCGGACAGCGCGCTGCTGTAGGGGCTGTTCTTTCCTTTGCCATCCAGCGCAACCCGGCCCGGGGCGGTTGAAAAGGCAATGATACTGCCCAGATAGTCGACCTGG
>JANPBI010000041.1:0-2127 GCA_031430315.1 Rhodobacterales bacterium
GGCGGCGGCGCGGATGTCAGGGATCAACGTCGACCGTCACAAGCTGCTGGTCTATGTCATCGCCGGGCTGATGGCCGCCGTGGCCGCGATCCTCTTGACCTCAAAGAACCTGACGGCGCAGGCCGGCATGGGGGTTATGTACGAACTGGACGCCATTGCCATGGCCGTCATCGGCGGGGTCAGCCTTGCGGGGGGGCGCGGGTCGATCGTGGGAACGGTGCTGGGGGCCGCGATCTTTTCGGTGATCATCTCGGGTTTCACTTCGATCAAGCTGGACGCCTATTACCAGGAGATGGTGAAGGGCGCGATCATCGTCGGCGCCGTGGTCCTGGACCAATGGCGGCAACGCAAACGGGCGCAGGGGTAGGCCAATGTCAAAGATCATTCTGGAGACGCGCGGCCTGACCAAGCACTATGGCGGTGTGCAGGCGCTGGAAGATGCCAACTTCATCCTGCATGAGGGCGAGCATGTCGCCGTCGTGGGCGACAACGGCGCTGGCAAGTCCACCTTCGTGCGGCAGGTGACGGCGGTCGAACAGCGCACGGGCGGCGAGGTATACTTCGATGGCCAACCGGTCCTGTTCTCGGGTCCGCTAGAAGCCCGCGAGGCCGGGATCGAGACGGTGTTCCAGACCCTTGCGCTGGCCGATGACCTGGACGTGCCCTCGAACCTCTTCCTGGGGCGAGAGCTTTTCAAGTTCCGCCTTGGCCCGTTCTCCTGGCTTGACCGCAAGGCGATGCGTGACCGCACGATGGAGGCATTGGCGACCACGGCGGTGAAGATCCCGAACGTCGACAACCCGATCCGCAACATGTCGGGCGGTCAGCGCCAATGCGTGGCGATTGCCCGGACCGCGGCCTTTGCGTCAAAGCTGGTGATCATGGACGAACCCACGGCGGCCCTTGGCGTCCAAGAGACGGCGCAGGTAGAGAACATCATCCGGGGGCTCAAGGATCGTGGCATCCCGATGATCCTGATTTCCCACAACCTTCGGCAGGTTTTTGACCTTGTCGACCGCATCGTCGTTTTCCGCAGGGGCCGGATCGTCGCCAGCTTGCGCAAGGATGAGACGGACGGTAACGACATCGTCAGTTACATCACCGGCGTCAAAGGGGCGTCGGACACCGCTTTCGCCTGAAGCGCCGGTGAACGGCCTTTGAGCTTTGACAACGCCCGGGCTTTCCCCGGAGCAAGGAGAAACATGACGATCAGATTCGGGCTTCTGGGGGCGGGGCGTATCGGGAAGGTGCATGCAAAGGCGGTGATGGGCAATCCAGGCGCGCGGTTGGTGGCGGTATCGGATGCGCTGACCCCGGCGGCACAGGCGATTGCAGACCAGTATGGCTGCGAGGTGCGGTCCATTGATGCGATTGCAACGTCGAAGGATATTGACGCGGTGGTGATCTGCACGCCGACCGACACGCATGCGGACCTGATCGAACAATTCGTGAAAGCCGGGAAGGCTGTATTTTGCGAAAAGCCCATTGACCTTTCGCTGGCCCGAGTCAAACAGTGCCTTGAGGTGGTCCGCGCCGCCAACGGCACCCTGATGGTCGGCTTCAACCGCCGCTTCGACCCGCATTTTCAGGCGGTGCGCGCCGAGATCGACAAAGGCACCGTGGGTGCGGTCGAGATGGTGGTGATCACCAGCCGCGACCCGGGCGCGCCACCGGTCGACTATATCACGCGGTCGGGCGGCATCTTCCGCGACATGACGATCCATGACTTCGACATGGCACGGTTCCTTTTGGGCGAAGAGGTGACAGAAGTTTCTGCCATGGCCTCGGTCCTGGTCGATCCGGCGATTGGAAAGGCGGGGGACAGCGACTCGGTGCAGGTAATGCTACGCACGGCAAGTGGAAAGCTTGCGGTGATCTCGAACAGCCGCCGCGCCACCTACGGCTATGACCAGCGGATCGAGGTGCATGGGTCAAAGGGCGCTGTTTCGGCTGAAAACCAGCGCCCCGTCAGCATCGAGGTCGCCACTGGCGCGGGCTATACCCGTCCGCCGCTGCATGATTTCTTCATGACCCGCTACACCGAGGCCTATGCCGCCGAGATCGCGGCCTTCATCGACGCGATGGGTGGAAAGGCCAAGGCCAGCCCGTCCGGCGAAGACGGGCTGC
>JANPBI010000042.1:0-9651 GCA_031430315.1 Rhodobacterales bacterium
CATCGACCCGCTTCAGTTGAAGACGATCAGCGACATGGTCAGCGCCAACAAGGACGGCGAGACTTATCACGCTGCGACCTCAATCCCCGCAGGGTGCTTTTACCCGCCCACGCTGATCACGGGCCTCTCTGCCGCCTCCACCCTTATGCAGGAAGAAATTTTTGGCCCGGTGTTGGTGTCGATGACCTTCCGCACGCCGGAAGAGGCAGTTGCCTTGGCCAACAACACCCGCTACGGCCTTGCTTCCACCGTCTGGACGGAAAACATCAACCTAGCGCTCGACGTCGCCCCCAAGCTGAAGGCCGGGATCGTCTGGGTCAACGCTACCAACCTGTTCGATGCCGCTGCCGGTTTCGGGGGCGTCCGCGAGAGTGGGTTTGGACGCGAGGGTGGCTGGGAAGGCCTGATGGCCTATCTCAAACCCACCGCCAAACCGCCTGCGCTGAGACCGGTCACGCCGTTCCCGGAACCCGCCAACCCTGAAACTCATGGCCTTGACCGCACCGCAAAAATGTTCATCGGCGGCAAGCAGGCCCGCCCCGACGGCGGATATTCGCAGGCGATCTGGTCTCCGAAGGGCAAGCTGCTCGGTCATGTTGGCACTGGCAACCGCAAGGACATCCGCAATGCCGTGGAGGCCGCCCATGCCGCCAAGGGCTGGGCAAATCCACCGGCCACAACCGCGCGCAGATCCTTTTCTACATCGCCGAGAACCTGTCAGCCCGAGCGGATGAATTCGCCCTGCGCCTGAAGGACCTGACAGGCAAACCCGGGGCGGATGAGGTCGAGGCCAGCATCCAGCGCCTCTTTACCTATGCCGCCTGGTCGGACAAATACGACGGTCAGGCCAAGTCCGTCCCGATCCGCGGCATCGCTTTGGCCATGAACGAACCCACAGGCGTCATCGGCGCGCTTTGCCCGGACGAAGCGCCACTTCTGGGCCTCATCTCGCTCATGGCCCCCGCCATCGCGATGGGCAACACCTGCGTCCTCGTCCCTTCCGCCGCCTATCCCTTGGCCGCAACGGACTTTTTTCAGGTGCTGGAAACCTCAGACCTTCCGGCAGGCGTCGTCAACATCGTCACCGGCCCCCCTGCCGATCTGGCGAAGTCGCTGGCGGGTCACATGGATGTCGATGCTGTGTGGAGCTTCTCTTCCGCAGACCTTTCTGCCCTGATCGAGAAAGAGGCCGCCGGAAACGTCAAGCGCACCTGGGTCAACCATGCGCGCGCCCGCGACTGGATGGGACCGCTGGGTGAGGGTCGCGAATTCCTGCGCCACGCCACCGAAGTCAAGACGATCTGGGTCCCCTACGGCGAGTGATCAGGCCCGCCCGGCAGAGGCAGACAGTGTTACCGGATCCACGCCCATGGCTTTCAAGGCGCGGCTCCATTTTTGCGCGTCCTCGGCTTCAAAGATGATATCGCGCCCGGGATCAGTGATCAGCCAGTCATTGCGGCGGATCTCGGATTCCAGCTGCCCCGGTCCCCAGCCGGAATAGCCCAAGGCCAAGAGCGCATCGCGCGGCCCCCCGCCCCCGGCTAGCGCCTCCAAGATATCAGTTGTGGCGGTCATGCCGTAGCCGCCTGGAATGGATACCGTCGCCTGTCCCTCGCTCCAGTCGTCGGAATGCAGGACAAATCCGCGACCCGTCTCGACTGGCCCGCCGATATGCACACGAATGTCGCGGCCGTCGGGTGCGCGCGGGATCCCCAAATGGTCGGCCAACGCCGACAAGTGCAACTCGCGGCTGGGCTTGTTGATGATCAGACCCATCGCGCCTTTGTCAGAATGGGCACAAAGCAGGATCACGCTGCGGTCAAAGCGCGGGTCGCTCATCCCCAGCATCGCGATCAGCAGCTTACCTTGCAGCTCCATCGAATCTTGTCTCCACATGAGCCCATCATTGCGACTCGAGGCCGCATCCTCAAGCAATCTGATGCGACATGCTTGCCACATCACGGCGTTGTCGCTGACACGTGATTTCGGATCCAGCGGGCACGGCCTATTGTCTGGCTATGTTTAAAAACCTTCTCATCGCCATTTTCCTAAGCGCCACGCTGATGCCAGGATCCGTTCACGCCACAACGCAAGAAGATGTGGTTCAGGTCCGTTTCCTGCAGGGTTGGGAAACCGACCGGGGCAGCCTGATGATGGGGATCCGTTTGACGCTTTCGCCGGGATGGAAGACCTATTGGCGCAGTCCGGGGGATTCCGGAATTCCGCCAGCATTTGATTGGACTGGATCGGAAAACCTTGGCGAGGTCCGCATCCATTGGCCGCGCCCAGCCGTGTTTCTGACCAACGGGATGACCAGCATCGGCTATCATGATGCCCTGGTCCTGCCGGTCGAGATTTTCCCGGCGCATGCAGGCCAGGACGTCACCGTCGCCCTGCAGTTGGACCTGGGCGTCTGCGACGAGATCTGCCTGCCCGCGTCGCTTGTTTTCGCCGGACTAGTCGTGCCGGATGGTCGCGACAGTGCCGATATCAAGGCTGCTTTGACCGCGCGTCCGATATCTGGAAAATCGGCGGGATTGAACGCGATCAGATGCGAGATTGCCCCGATTGACGATGGCCTGCGCGTGACGGCGCACCTAGACATGCCATCCATCGGCCAAGAGGAAACCGTCATTTTTGAAGCGGGACTTCCCGGCGTCTGGGTCTCGCATGCAGAGACCGAGCGCAACGGCAACGTGCTGATCGCCGGCGTCGACATGGTCGGCCAGTCCGGCGCGCCGTTTGCGCTGGACCGCTCCGGCATCACCCTGACAATTGTTGCGGGAGATTCGGCCGTGGAACTTCAAGGCTGCCCGTCGGGCGAATGAGTCAGCCTAGATTTTGCGGCGGGGCCCTGGTCCTAATGCCGCAAGGGCAATGCACAGCGCCCCTGTTGGTACCAAGAACAGCATCAGTGCCGTCGCGCCGGGCCAGTACGCCAAGCTGGGCCACAGCGTCCCCACCCAGTCCGGCACGCCGCCCAGCCAGAGATAGGGACCCATGCTGAGCCCCAGAAAGGCCAGCACGGCAACGCTCGCGCCCCGGACCCGACCCAGCCCGCCCTTGCGCGACGCGGCCCGTCGCAGGGCGGCGACCGCGCGTTTGATGTCCGCCTCGATGCCCAGCATGGCGGGGATCAGGAACAATACCAGCACGAAGCCCACGCTGAGCCCGTAGACCAGGGTAATGACGGTCGGCTTGAGAAACTCAGCCTGCGCAGATCGGTCGTACAAAAGCGGCGCCAGCCCTGCGACCGTGGTGGCTGTAGTCAGGAATACGGGCCGGAACCGGTCGGCAACGGCATCGACAATGGCCGGACGCAGCGCGCGGGTTCGACCGTAGTCGTCAATGGTCGAGACCAGGACAATGGCGTCGTTGATGATGATGCCCGCCATGCCGATCAGCCCGACGATGGAAAACAGCGACAACGGCAATCCCCACATCCAATGCCCCCAGATCGCCCCGACAAGCCCAAAAGGAATGACCGCCATGACCAAAAGCGGACGGAACCATTGCGCCGAAATCCAGGCCAGACAGATATAAATGCCAAGGACGCACAGCACGAAGGCAATCGCCGCATCGGCCAGAAACGCATCTTCTTCTGCGCTTTGGCCCGAAAGGCGCCATGTCACACCAAAATCAGCGGCAATTTTGGGCAAGATTGTCGCGGTCAGGGCTGCCTCAGCCGCTGCGGCAGCATCGGGTTGATCCTCGTTCAGGTCTCCGGTCACGGTGACGACCCGTTTGCCGTTTTCGCGCAAGATGGATGACACGCCGGGTCGTTCCTCGATAGTCACCACATCAGCAAGCGGCACATAGCGCCCGTCGGCATTGCGCAGCCGCATCGTTTCAAGAAAATCTGCCGCGCGTTCTGCTGCGGGGGCGATCAGCCGGATCGTGCCCGATTGACTGCCGGCTGGAAATGTCGCGACTTCGACGCCGTTCAGATGGTCCTTCAGCGTCCTGCCAAGGTCGGCCGCATCAAGCCCCAACGACTGACCATATGGCGTCAGGTTGACCAAAAGGTCCGACACATTGCCATCGGCATTGTCCTCCAGCCCCGTCACCACGGGAAACGCGGCCAGATCGCTCTTCAGCGCCGCCGCCGCAACCTGCAGATTTTCCGTGCTGGTGCCGAACAAATCGACAGACAAGGACGCGCCGCCGGGACCGAAGCGCGCGCCCCGAAAGCTGATCTCTTCAACGAGCGGGTGGCCATCGATCTCGTCCTGCAACGCGGTCGCAAAGGCGGTGCTTGAATAGGAGCGTTGATCCGGATCGATCAACTCGATCGAAATGCCCCCCAAAAGATCCGCGTCCCTTGTGCCAGCGCTTACCAGACCCCGCCCCGCGCCGCCGCCGATTTCGGCAAGGACATATCGCAAGGGATTGAGGCCATGTTCCGACTCGAACCGGGCGGCGACTGCATCAGTCGCGCGTTGCACTTCTTGCATCATTGCAAGTGTGTCGCTGCGGGTAGCACCTTCGACCATCGCAAAATTGCCGTTGACCGCCGCCTGTTCCGGCGCATTGAAGAACCGGAACGCCACATCGCCGCGCAGCATCATCGCGACCTGGCTGGCCAGCAGGAACACCGCCCCAGCCAGCAGGGGATAGCGCCCGACAATCGCGGCACGAACCAGAGGTCGGGTCACGACACGGTTGAAAACCGCAAGACCCCGGTTGACCTGATCGGACGGCCAGTCGTACCACCGCCGTGTCGCCACATCCCGCAAGGCATGCACCATATGGTTGGGCAGGATGTAAAAACATTCCAGCAGCGATGCCAGTAGGATCACGCTGACCGTAAAGGGGATATCGGCAATCAAAGACCCGAACGGCCCCCCAATATAGATCAGGCCAAAGAAGGCGATGACAGTGGTCAGGGTAGAAGCGACGACCGGACCTGCCATGTGGTGCGCGGCCCGTTCCGCGGCGACGACCGGGGCTTCGCCCAGGTGCCGGGCGCGAAAATCGGCATGTTCGGCCACTACGATGGCGTCATCAACGACAATCCCCAGCGTGATGATCAGCGCGAAAAGCGAAATCATGTTCAGGGTCAGGCCCGCCATATACATCGCCGCGATCCCGGCAAAGACCGCGACTGGCACCCCGGCGGCGACCCAAAGCGCTGTGCGCGCGTTCAGAAACAGGAACAATAGGCCCACCACCAAGGCCAGACCCATCAACCCATTGTTGATCAGCAAGGTCAGTCGGCCCTTGATCAATTCGGCCCGGGTGCGCACGAGGTCGATGGTTGTGCCGGGAGGCAGGTTTGCGGCAACCTTTTCTGCCAGGGCCGCAACCTGGTCCTGGATGGCAATCGCATCGCCATTGGCAGATCGGTCAACCCGGATCGTCACTGCGGGATTGTCTCCGACATAGGCC
This sequence comes from Rhodobacterales bacterium, assembly GCA_031430315.1. Classification (GTDB taxonomy): domain Bacteria; phylum Pseudomonadota; class Alphaproteobacteria; order Rhodobacterales; family Rhodobacteraceae; genus JAJNPS01. The sequence goes on from JANPBI010000042.1 coordinate 5,389, forward strand.
GCACGGCGCGCATCGACCCCAAGCGCGGTCAACGTGGCGATATCGCCCAGCAACAGCTTGTCCCCATCCGCATCGGTGCGCAGGACGATCTGCGCCAGATCCAGCGGACGGCGCAAGTCCGCCCCGGTGCGCAATCGCGCGCCGGATTCGTCCAGACGACCGACCGGACCCGTCGCCACGTTTTGCGCTACGGCTGCGGCGATTTCGGCCATTGTGACCCCATGCCGCATCAGGGCAAGCGTTGGCACCTCGATGTCAACTTCGGGCGCGGCAAGGCCCAGAATCGTGGTTCGGGTAATTCCCGCTTCGTAAAGCGTACGGGTGAAATCATCTGCAAACCGGGCCAATTGGTCCACGTCGACCGGGCCGGTGATCACCACATCGGTGACCCGGTCGCGCCAGGCTTCTTGCCGCACTACCGGGGCATCCGCATCGGCAGGCAAGTCAGCGACACTCGCCAGCGCTGCCTCGACAGCGTCGGCAGTGCGCGCAAGATCTGTCTCCGGCGCAAAGGTCAGCCAAAGAGAGGCCAGCGCCTCGGTCGCCTCGGCGCTGACGCTTTCGACCCCATCCACTGCCAGCAAGACGGGTTCGATCCGGTCAAGGATGGCACGATCCACATCTTCGGCACCTGCCCCTGGCCAACCGACAGAGACAAAGATCTCGGTCGCGACGACATCGGGAAAGAACTGCGCCCGCATGCGGTTGGCGGCGACCAGACCCGCAATCAGCAGGCCAAGCATCAAGAGATGCGCAATGGTCCGATGCCGAAGGAAATACGATATACCCCAAAAGCGCGGCGCATCCGGCATGTGGTCAACAGGGCCATGGCCATCTGGTGCCACCTGTCAGCCCCCTGCCCGCGAGGTGATCCGCGCCACAAGGTCTGCGGGGACATCCGGGGCGGACAACTGCGCCACATAGGCCATTCTGTCGGCATCCGACAGGGAGGGATCGGCCTCGACCAGACCGATCAGGCGGGCGCGTTCTGCCTCGTCCAGCGCCACCCGCTGTGGCTCACCATCCGGCCGCAAGGGGCGCACTTTGATACCCCGACCGACTTGAGGTGTGCGGTCAGAGACGATTTCGCGACCGGCGAGGGGCGCGGCGTCGACAATGACGTCATTTCCGTCGCGGCGCAGGATGGTCACAGGGACCTCTTCCAACCGATCATCCTCAGTTAGGGCCAGCACGGCGGCATCCGGCCCGACCGCTCGCGACGGAATCGACATCGCGTTGACAATCGGGGCCTCGTCCAGAGTGACAGCAACAAAGTCGCCCGGCCTCAATCCCGCACTATGGTCCAGAGTCGCAATAATCAGTCGCCCGGCTTCGCCGTCCTCGAGGGCCGCACCCGCCAAAGCGATCCGACCCGTTGTGCGCAGGTCATCGGGTCGATTACCCAGACGTACGGATATCGCCCCGGGGCGCAGCTCGCCGGTCATGTCTGCTAGCCGGGAGAATTCGCCCGAGGAAACGCGGATCCAGACGTCAAGGCGGTCGGGGTCGATCAGGATTGCCAGCCGCTCATTCGCGGTAACCAGACCGCCCTCGACCAGGCTGGCCGCATTCAGGACGCCGTCAAATGGTGCGGTGATCTCGGCATCCGCGACAGCCCGCCGTGCCTCGGACAGCGCAATTGTCTGACGTGCCAGGCTGGCCTCGACCTCTTCAAGGTCGCGTTCCACCTGCAGCAAGGCCTGCCTCGACGACAACACCCGCTGGCCGGCCGAGGCTTCGGCCAATTCAGCCGCTTCGACCGCCGAGGCACTGCCTGCCCCGCGGGACAAAAGATCCCGTTGGCGATCTAGCGCTGTTTGGCGCAACGCCACTTCGGCCTCGGCAGCAGCTAGTGCATCCTGCCCCAGGATCATGCCAGAGGCTGCGCGGCCACGCGCACCTTCCAACGCTGCAAGATCGGTCCTCGCCAAGGCCAAAGCGGCCTCGGACTCACTGTTGTCCAGCCGGACCAGCACCACACCTGCCCCGACTTTGACGCCTTCGCCCAAGCCGGGGGCCACCCAAGTGATGCGTCCCGACCGTGGTGCGCGCAATTCCAGGCTGCCGCGGGCGCGAACCTCGCCAAAGGCGGTGATCTGCGGTGTAATTGTCCGAGGCTCAACTGACAACACCCGGACCGTTACCACCTGTTCTTGGGCAGGCGGCGCGCCGGCCCCGTCAGAGCGCCGGTCACGCAAGGCACCAAGAACCGACCCGATCGACAGAGCCAAAAGGCCAAGGGTCAGCGCAGCAAGGACCAGACCCAAAAGACTTTGCCGGAAAAACCGCATGCGCCAGTATGCTCCATATTTCGTAGGGCAATCTAGCATCAAGTAGCGCTTGGACCAGCCACGTTCGCTTGATGGGTCAAGCCCGCCGCAACCGATCTTTCAACGACAAAAGATCGGTCCAGGCCTCGCGCTTGGCAATTGGCTGGCGCAAGAGATAGGCCGGATGCGTCATCGGCAGCACGGGGCGGCCCAGCGCCTCGGTCCAGTGCCCACGCAGTTTCAGGATGCCGCGCTGGCCAAGCATCGCTGCACAAGGCGTGTTGCCCATCAGCACGATCACCTGCGGGTCAACCAGTGCAATGTGGCGTTCCACAAAGGGCATCATCATCGCGATTTCCGCAGGCTCCGGGTCGCGATTGCCGGGGGGCCGCCAAGGCATGACGTTGGTGATGTAGATTGCCGACGCGGGGTCCGGGCTGGTGCGCGACATGCCGATGGCCGCGAACATCTTGTCCAAAAGATGCCCGGCGGCCCCGACAAAAGGGCGCCCTTCGATATCCTCGTCCCGCCCAGGGGCCTCGCCCAGGATCAGCACGCGTGCAGCGGGGTTTCCATCGGCAAAGACGGTGTTGCGGGCCCCCTTCTTGATCTCGCAATGGTCATAGGCTGCAAGGGCCGCATGGAGGTCCGGCAGGGTCTGCGCTGCGGCGGCCATCTGGCGCGCCATCGTGACCGGGTCGGCGGAATCGACTGGCGGGGGGGCGTCAACAGGTGCGACCCTTCGCCCGGCGTCCGTGCGTGGCACATCCGTCAGCGCGTAGCGGTTGACCGGCGCATCCTCCAGCGCGTCGAGCACACCGAGATCAACCTGCCACTCCAGTGCGGCAAGGCTCGCGTGCCAGTCGTCGGCGATGTCATCGATTCTGCCCATCCTTCTAGGCTAGGTCCCCCTCCGCCCGGTCACAAGCCCGTTGCCCACGCGGCGCAGCGCTGGCATAAGGCGCAAAGTTCAGGTGCGGGGGACAGGCATGACCTTTCGGGTGCGGCATCTTCTCGGGATCGAACAGCTTTCGCCGCAGGACATCGTCACCGTCCTTGACCTTGCCGACCGCTATGTCGACCTGAACCGCCGCACCGTGAAGCAGTCCGACGTGCTGGCGGGCATGACCCAGATCAACATGTTCTTCGAGGCCTCGACCCGCACGCAGGCGTCGTTCGAACTCGCGGGCAAGCGCCTTGGCGCGGATGTGATGAACATGCCGGTGGCCCACTCCAGCGTCAAAAAGGGGGAGACTCTGATCGACACCGCGATGACGCTGAACGCGATGCATCCGGACCTGCTGGTGGTGCGGCATCCGTCCAGTGGCGCGGTCAACCTTCTGGCCGACAAGGTGAATTGCGCCGTCCTGAACGCGGGCGACGGGCGGCATGAGCATCCGACGCAAGCGCTTCTGGACGCGCTGACCATCCGCCGCGCCAAGGGGCGCATTCAGCGCCTGACGGTGGCGATCTGCGGCGACATCGCGCATTCCCGGGTGGCGCGGTCGAACCTGATCCTGCTGGGCAAGATGGAAAACCGCATCCGCCTGATCGCGCCGCCGACCCTGATGCCTGCCGGGGTGGAGGAGTTCGGGTGCGAGCTGTACGACGACATGAAGAAGGGGCTGGAGGGCGCGGATGTGGTGATGATGCTGCGCCTGCAACGCGAGCGGATGGATGGCGGGTTCGTGCCGTCGATGCGGGAATATTACCACCGGTTTGGGCTGGACGCCGAAAAGCTGGCCCACGCCAAACCCGACGCCATCGTGATGCATCCGGGGCCGATGAACCGGGGGGTGGAGATTGACGGCGATCTGGCGGACGACATCAACCGGTCAGTGATTCAAGAGCAGGTGGAGATGGGGGTCGCCGTGCGGATGGCCTGCATGGATTTGCTCGCGCGGAACTTGCGGGCGGAGCGGGGGATGAAGGCGGTAGGGGTGATGGTGTGAGCGGCGTAGGGTGCGCATTCATGGCGCACCATTTTCCCAAC
>JANPBI010000043.1:0-21201 GCA_031430315.1 Rhodobacterales bacterium
GAACTGGGCGAGTTCTATGGCACCGGAGCCAAGCCCGCGATGTTCGGCTTCATCGACAGCCTCGAAGCCGTCGATACCGCGACGCCGGGCCTGGAATTCCTGGAAGGCAGTCACTTCTGGGAGGCGCATAACCGCGTGAAACCGGCGGATGCCGGCGAGCACGAGGCCGCCTACCGCGCCGCCGTGGGCGTGGACGACAACGGCGCATCGGTCAGTGATCCGGCGGATGTGGCGACCTATAGCCACATGTTCTCCACCTGGGAGACGCTGTTCGCCATCAAGGCGGCGATGGAGGCATCGGGCTATGCCGGGATCGCGGATCGCCAGAAATTCATCGAGGCGATGGAAGCGATGACCGACATGCCTTACGGGATCGAACGCCCGCAAGGGGCCAAGATGTTCAACGGCAAGACGCATCAGGCGTTTGGGACGCAGAATATCAGCCAGGTGACGGGCGGCAAGCTGGTGCGGGTGCATCAGACGTCGATGGCGGACGGGGCCTATCCGGATGCCACCGATTATACCGCGATGGCGTTCTAACCCGCAGGGTGCGTGCTTGCACGCACCCCATTTGTCCTGGTTGGGTGCGTGAAGTCACGCACCCCACACCCCACTTACCCCAAGGATTTCAATGGCCTCTGGCCCGTTCCTTTTGCTCGCCGTGATGGAGGGGATGGTGACAGCCGCCGTCCTCGCCCTGTCGGCGGTCGGCCTCAGTCTGGTGTTCGGCGTCATGCGGGTGGTGAATGTCGCGCATGGTGAGTTTTACATGGCGGGCGCGGTGATCGCGTGGTTCGTGACGACCATGGTCCCTGGACCGGCGGCCATAGGCTTTATTGCGGCGCTGGTGATTGCCCCGGCCTTGGTTGCCGCGATGGCGGCACTGGCCGACTGGTTGATCCTGAAGCGGCTGAACTACGACCCCGAGGCGACGATCGTCGCGACGATCGGGCTTTTGTACATGATCCAGCAAGCGGCGCTGACGATCTATGGCCCTGACGCGCGACCCGTCGAGGCACCCTTTGAATGGCGCATCCAACTGCCCTGGTTCGGCTATTCGGGATACAAGCTCTTTGTCATCGCCGCGGCGGTTCTGATCCTGCTGGCGGCCTGGGCATTCATGGCGCGCAGCAAGGCAGGCCTGGTGATGCGCGCCACGCAAGTCGATCGCGACACGGCGCGCAGTTTCGGGATCAACGTGGATCGGGTTTTCACAGGTACATTTGCCTTGGGCGCGGCACTGGCGGCTCTGGCCGCCGTGCTGGTGGTGCCGATCCAGCAGGCGCATTACCTGATGGGTGGCGATCCTTTGCTGCTGAGCTTTATCGTCGTGATCATTGGTGGCCTTGGATCCCTGCGCGGCACGGTAATGGCGGCGCTGATCATCGGGCTTGGCGACGGCGTCATTTCGATGTTCTTTTCCCCGACGCTGGCCAAGATCATTGCGACGCTGGCCGTTGCGATGGTGCTGGTGTTTCGCCCGCGCGGGTTGTTCGGAGCGAAGGCGTGACGGACGGTGTCAAGGTCTTGGGGCTGCATCTTGCTGTAATTGCAGGGCTTTACACGGCACAGTTCATCTTGCCGCAGTACCATGCGACGAACCTTGCGCGGATCATGGTGCTGGCCGTTTTCGCGACGGGTTACAATATCGCCTTTGGCTACACCGGCCTTCTGTCCCTCGGCCACGCGCTGTTTTTTGCGGCCGGCATCTATGGTGTCGGTCTGCCGTTGCAGATGCTGGAATGGACAACCCTGCCTGCGTTGATCGCCGGGGTTCTGGCGGGGGGGCTGGTGGCCGGGGCCGTCGGTGTGTTGGCACTGCGCACGGCAGGGGTCAGTTTCATGATCGTGACGCTGATGTTTGCGCAGGCAGGATATCTGTCGATCCTGTATTTCGGGTCGGTAACGGGCGGCGACGAGGGATTCGCCCTGGACCGCGCCGCTCGTACCCTTGGCGGGATTGACCTTGCGCTGGATGGATACCGCTTTGCACTGGCCTGGGGGCTTTATGCGGTCGCAATGCTGGGGTGCCTGTGGCTGGTCAGGTCGCCCTTTGGCCGCGTCATGGTCGCAATGCGCGAGAATGAGGAACGAAGCCAGATGTTGGGCTACAACCCCTATCGGGTCAAGCTGACGGCGCTGGTGATCTCGGGGCTATATGCCGGGGCGGCAGGGGCGGTTTATGCGGTGCTGTTCGGTTATGTCGGGGCCAGTTTTGCGACGATCCAGTATTCCATCTTGCCGATGCTTTATGTCCTTCTAGGGGGGGCGGGCACGGTGCTGGGGCCACTGATCGGGGCAGCGGCGATGTTTTACCTGATCGACTTTGCGTCCTCGCTGACCTCGGCCTATCTCTTTTTCGTCGGATTGGCGCTGGTTCTGTTGGTGCTGTTCGCCCCGCGTGGGGTGCTTGGTGCGGTGCGGGAAAGGTGGCTGCGATGGCTGCCTTGATGGAGGCGCGCGGCCTGACCCGGCATTTTGGCGGCCTGAAGGCCGTCGATGGTGTGGATTTTGCGCTCATGCCTGGCGAAATTCACGCCCTGATCGGCCCCAACGGCGCGGGAAAGACGACGCTGGTTGGATTGTTGTCGGGACGGATGGCGGCGGATTCAGGGCAGGTTCTGCTGGCCGGCAAGGACATAACCGCACTGCCCGCCCATGCCCGCGTGCGCCTTGGGATTGCCTATACGTTCCAGATCACGTCGATTTTTCCGCGCTTGTCGGTCTTTGACAATGTGGCGTTGGCGGTCCAGTCGCAGGGCGCGCTGCACTTGCGGGCCGGTGTCGAGGCGGCTTTGCGGCGGGTTGGGCTGGAGGGTCTGGCGACGCAGGTAGCATCCGAGCTGTCCTACGGCCATCAGCGGCTACTCGAATTGGCGATGGGCCTGGCTTTGCGCCCCCTGGTGCTGATTCTGGATGAGCCGACGCAGGGGCTGGCGGCAGGTGAAATCGCGGGGTTCAAGGCGTTGGTGCGGGCCTTGGTGCCCGACACGACCGTCCTGCTGATCGAACACAACATGGATGTGGTGATGGATCTGGCTAACCGCATCACCGTGTTGAACTTTGGCCGGGTCTTGGCGACGGGCACGCCCGAGGCGATCCGCGCCAATGCCGTCGTGCAGGAGGCTTATCTTGGCGCTTGAAGTCAAGGGCCTGACCGCCGGTTATGGCGACGTCACCGTCTTGCGGGGGCTGGACCTGCGGGCCGATGCGGGGTCGATCACCTGCGTCATGGGGCGGAATGGGGCCGGGAAATCGACCCTGATGCGCGCCATCATGGGACTGGTGCAGGTAACGGCGGGCAAGATCACGCTGGCGGGGGCCGACGTCCAGAGCCGGCCCGCGCACCAAGTGCCCAAGGCGGGGATCGCTTTTGTCCCGCAGGGGCGACGGTTGTTTGGGCCGCTGACGGTGGCGGAAAATCTGGATATCGGGGGGCTGGTCCAAGGCAACGACGCCGCCACCCGCGAGAGAGTGCTGGAGATGTTTCCCCGCTTGCGCGAACGGCTGGGGCAGGTGTCCTTGACCCTGTCGGGGGGCGAACAGCAGATGCTGGCGATCGCGCGGGCACTGTGCCTGAAGCCAAAGGTGTTGCTGCTCGATGAGCCGACCGAAGGGTTGCAGCCATCCATGATCGCGCTGATCCGCGACGTGGTGCTGCGCCTGCGGGCTGACGGCGTGGCTGTCGTGCTGGTCGAACAAAGGGTCGAGGCAGTGTTGCGAATAGCGGATCAAGTGGCGTTCATGGCGAACGGGCAGGTGGTGGAGCAGGTGGCGGCTGCGGGGTTGACCCCCACTTCGGCGCAGTTTCGCGCCTATGTGGGGGTGTGAATGGCGGGATTGGTGGCAGGCGTCGATGTCGGCGGGACCTTCACCGATCTGGTGATCTTCGATCCCGCGACAGGGGCTGTGCAACTGGCAAAGGTGCCGACGACCCTGCCCAATCAGGCTGGGGGGGTGCTGGCCGCTTTTGAGGCGGCAGGGGCCGACTTGCGCGAAATCGACCTGATCGTGCACGGCACCACGACGACGACGAATGCCGTGCTGGAGCGGCAACTGGCGCGGACGGGCCTGATCACGACGATGGGGTTTCGCGATGTGCTGGAACTGGGTCGCAGGACAAGGCCCCATGCTTACGGCATGACAGGCCAATTCCGCCCGGTCATCCCGCGCGACCTGCGGCTGGAAGTGCCCGAGCGGATGGATGCGCAGGGGCGGGTGTTGACGCCTTTGGACGAAGATGCAGTGGCAAAGGCGGTTCTGGCCTTGCGCGATCAGGGTTGCGAAAGCTTGGTAATCCACTTTCTGCATGCCTATGCCAATCCGGCGCATGAACGGCGCGCAGCCGAGATCGCGGCCATTCTGTGGCCGAACCGCTATATCACCATGGGGCATGCGCTGTTGTCGGAAAGCCGCGAGTATGAGCGTGGCGTGACGGCGGCGGTCAATGCGTCGGTGCAGCCCTTGCTGGAACGCTATGTCGCGCGGCTGGCCGAAGAACTGGCGACCAAGGGCTATGCCCGCGATTTGTTGGTGATGAACGGCAACGGCGGCATGGTTGCCGCCCGCGATGTCGCCCGCGAGGCGGTCAAAACGGTGATGTCCGGGCCAGCGTCCGGCGTGATGGCGGCGCTGGCGACCGGACGGCGGGCGGGGATGGCGAACCTTCTGACCTATGACATGGGCGGCACCTCGACGGATGTCGCCATGATCAAGGGCGGGGTGGCCCCGGTCAGTAACGAGATCGAGGTGGAATATGCCATGCCGATCCATGTGCCCATGGTCGATGTGCGGACGGTGGGCGCAGGCGGCGGCAGCATCGCGCGGGTTGATGCGGGGGACATGTTGCGGGTCGGGCCGGACAGCGCGGGGTCCGATCCGGGGCCGGTCTGTTATGGGCGCGGGGGCACGCGCGTCACGATTTCGGATGCCAACCTGATCCTGGGTCGGCTGCCCGCCAGCCGTTTTGGGCAGGCCGCCGAGGCGGCACGGCGCGCGATGGCGGACCAGATCGGCAATCCCCTTGGCCTGTCGGTCGAGGCGGCGGCAGAGGCGGTGATCCGGATTGCCAATACCCATATGGCAGGTGCGATCCGTATGGTCAGCCTCTCGATGGGCGCTGATCCGCGCGATTTCGCGCTATTTGCGTTCGGGGGGGCTGGTCCGCTGCATGCCGTGGCCCTGGCGCGGGAACTGGCCGTTCCGCGTGTGCTGATCCCGGCGCGGCCCGGCATCACCAATGCGCTGGGATGCGTGGTGGCAGACTTGCGGCATGACTTTGTGCGGACAGTGAACCAGCCGCTGGACGGGGTGGACATGGAGGCGGTTCTGGCCATTCTGGCCGATCAGTCGGAAACCGGACGCAAGCTGATCGGCGTGGAAAAAATCGCCCTGACTGATATTCGGGCCGAGCATTCAGCCGACATGCAGTTTGTGGGGCAGACGCATCTGTTGCGGGTGGCATTGCCCTCGGCAACCCCCAGCCGTGCCGACCTGCAAGCCCTGTTCGAGGCGGCCTATCATGCGCGGTTCCACGTCGATCTGCCGACGATCCGGGCGAATCTTGTAAACCTCAACACATCGATCATCGGACGGCGGGCGGAAATGGATTTGTCGCGCCTCATTGACCCCGCTGGGCGCATGGATACGGCCGCCCCGCAATCGACCCGCCCCGTCTGGTTTGGCGGTTGGGTCGACACGCCAGTCTATTGGCGCGACCGGCTGCCGCTGGCCCTGTCGCTGCAGGGGCCGGCAATCATCGAACAAATGGACACGACCATCGTGATCGAGCCGGGATGCAAGGTCACATCGGATCCGGATGGCAACCTGATCGTGGAGGTGCCACATGCTTGACCCTGTCACCCTTGCTGTCATTCAAGCGGGCCTTGCCCAGGTCTGTGACGAGATGGACCTGACCTTTTCCCGCGCCGCGTTCAGCCCGGTGATCGCCGAGGCGGATGACCGGTCGGACGGGATCTATGCCGCAACGGATGGCAGCCTGATCGCCCAGGGCGCCAAGGGGTTGCCCGTGTTCGTCGGTGTGATGCAGTTCTCGACCCGCACGCTGATCGAACGCATCTCGGCGGGGATTACGGCAGCACCAGAGCCAGGCGATATCTACATCGTCAACGACCCCTATCTCGGCGGCACGCATTTGATGGATGTGCGATTTGCCATGCCCTTTTACCGAGAGGGTCGGATCTTTTGTTGGCTGTCCAACACGGGCCATTGGCCGGATACCGGGGGATCCGTGCCCGGAGGATTCTCGGCCAGCGCCATCAGCGCCGAACAGGAGGGATTGCGCCTGCCGCCGGTGAAACTGTTCAAGCGCGGCGTGATGGATGCCGAGATCTGGGCGATCATCTGTTCCAATATCCGTGTCAGCGAACAGCGTATCGGCGATGTTGCGGCGCAGGCCGGGGCCTTGCGGGTCGGCGCGGACCGGCTGGCGGCCCTGATGGACCGCTACGGCGATGGGGTGGTGACCGAGGCGATTGCCGCGATGCGCCGGTTGGCGGCGCGTCAGATGCGGGCGATGATCGCGACGGTGCCGAACGGAACCTATGCAAGCACGGCGGTGGTTGACAGCGACGGAGTGGTCAATCTGCCCCTGACGATTGCGCTTTCCATTACCAGGTCGGGCGACGACCTGACCTTTGATTTTGCGGGCTCCAGCCCGCCTTGCATGGGTCCGATGAATTCGGTGCGGGCCACGACCTTGTCGGCGGTCTATCTGGCGATGCGCCATATCTTTCCCGATGTGCCGATGTCGGCAGGCGCATTCGAGCCGTTGACCGTGACCGGCATAGCGGGGACCTTTCTGGATGCCCAGTATCCGCGCCCCGTGTCAGGCTGTGCCGCTGAGGTCAGCCAGCGCATTGCCGAAGCCGTCTTTGCCGCGATGGTGCAAGCGATCCCGGATCGCGTGACGGCTGCTCCGGCAGGAACAAGTGGCAACTTTGGCCTTGGCGGGCATGATCCCGAACGGGGCCGCGACTATGTGATGTACCAGATTTCGGGCGGCGGATATGGCGGCAACGCGGACCATGACGGGCTGTCCAACGGCTGTTCCACCATCGGCATCTCCAAGGCGCCGCCGGTCGAAATCATGGAGCAGACCTATCCGGTCCTGTACCGCCGCTACGCGCTGCACGAAGGGTCGGGCGGAGCGGGTCGGCATCGCGGCGGGTTCGGGCTGGATTACGAGATCGAGCTGCTGCGGGGCCAGGCGCGGGCGTCCTTTGTGATGGACCATGGCCGCGTCGGCCCGCAAGGCGCGCTGGGTGGGCAGGATGGCGCAGTGAATCGGGTTGAGATCATCCGCGACGGCGTGGTGACAGTGCCGGAACATCTTTCCAAGGCGCAAGACATCGCCTTGCAGCCCGGGGACCGCGTTCGGGTCCGCACACCCGGCGGCGGCGGCTATGGAGCGGCGTCTGCACGCGATCCTGCTGCCGTGGCTGAGGACGTACGGCTGGGGCGGTATACGGCGGATCAGGCGGCGATGCTGTGGCCCGGCAAGGTCTAAGTCATTAGCGTCCCGGTGCAGCTGGCCAGAATGCCTGCACAATCCGGCCCCAAGGCCGTTGCATAACCGCATGCGACCCAGGACGGGCTGGCAAGACTAGCACGCCTAAGTCGGCTAGCGCCAGCCGTTGGTCATTCGGCGACGTGCAAGGCCTGGTTTGGCCCGCGCCGCTGGTTCAGCCGGTCTTCGAGCGCGCCAAGACGCGCGTTCAGCAAGGACACTTCGCGTTCGCGGTCGGCAATCCGTTCGGCCAACACCTCGGGCGCAGGCGCTTCCGGTTCTTCTTCCTTCTTGCCGATCATGCGGACAAAAACCCAAGACAGGATTCGCGAGATGTCATCCATCATCAGATAGAACGACGGAACGACCACGAGGCTAAGCACCGTCGACACAATGATGCCCCCGGTCACGGCGATGGCCATGGGAGCGCGGAAAGACCCGCCTTCGCCCACGCCAAGGGCCGAGGGCAGCATGCCTGCCGACATGGCAATTGAAGTCATCACGATGGGACGGGCGCGCTTGTGCCCGGCCTCGACCACGGCGGCCAGCCGCGTCATACCGCGTGCGCGCATTTCGATGGCAAAGTCGAGAAGCAGGATCGCGTTCTTGGACACGATCCCCATCAGCATCAGGATGCCGATCAGCACCGGCATCGAGAGCGGATTCTGAGTTATGATCAAAGCCGCCGCGACCCCGCCCACGGACAAAAGCAACGAGAAGATGATGGTGATCGGCTGGATGACCGACTTGAACAGCAAGATCAGCACCATCAGCATCAACAGAATACCCATCACCATCGCGTTGATGAAGCTGCTGAACAGTTCCGCTTGTACCTCGGCGTCGCCGGAAGGCCGGATCGTGACCGAGGATGGTAGGTTCAGCGTCGGCAGGATTTCATCGAACCGCGCGGTTGCCTGGTCCAATACCACGTCCGGTGCAAGGTCCGCCCCGAGTGTTGCCACGCGCTGACGATTCAGCCGTTCCACGATGGACGGACCATCGGCGATTTCTATGGTCGCCACGGCCGACAGCGGCACGGTGGATCCGTTGGCGGTTGGCACTTTCATCGACTTGATGCGCGCCAGATTGCTGCGGGATGCTTCGTCCAGCTGCACCCGGATCGGCACAAGGCGGTTGTCGATGGACAACTTGGCCAGTGCGGCGTCACTGTCGCCGATAGTGGCCACGCGGACAACGGCGGCAATCATTTGCGCCGTCACGCCCAGGCGCGCGGCCTCGTCGGTCTTCGGTGTGATCTGGACCTCGGGACGGGGCAGGGCGCTGTCGGTCGACACATTGCGCAACAAGCTGTTTTCGAGCCTCAGGGCATCTTCTATCTTTTTGATGCTGGCGTTCAGGTCCTCTTCGTCCTCGGACAAGATCGAATAGGAGAAAGGTCGGCTGCCGCCACCGGGACCGCCGATCTTGAACTGGCGGATGTCCGGGACATCGGCAAGGGCCGCGTTCACCGCAAGTTCGATATCAGCCTGGTGGCGGATCCTGCCAGTGACCGGAGCCTGCGGCAGTAACGGTCCGACCAACGGTATTGCCTGTCCGAGGTCGGAAAACTTGCGCGCCAGCCCGTTGTCGGCGCGGTCCAGGATCACCGTAAAGGTGGCCACGCGGATATCGCGTTCACCCAAGGGCGTGGAGCCTCCAATGACCAGCACGCGGGCTACGCCGTCCACATCGACAACTGCCTTGCGCATTTGTTCGGTGACGCGGTCGGTATCGGCCAGGGTTGAGCCGGGTGGAATCTCGACAGAAAGGGAGAACCGGCTTTCATCATCCGGCGGGAACAAGTTGCCGGGCACCGCGAGCATGGCCACGACGGAAAACCACACGATCAGGACCGATGCCACGACCGTCACATAATAGGTGCCGAACTTCAGCTTCGTACCCGGAATCTTCCAGACCCGGGTCGACTGGGTCACAAACCATATATAGCCGCGCATGATGAAGCCGTCTTTATGGTCACGCTCGTCTGCATCTTTGGTGCGCATCAGGTAGGCCGCCATCATCGGGGTAATCAGGCGCGCCACCAGCAAGGAAAAGATCACGGAAATTGCGACTGTCAGTCCGAATTGTTCGAAATATTGCCCCGGAATGCCAGGCATGAAGCTGACCGGGACGAAGACCGCAACGATGGTGGCCGAGGTGGCAATCACCGCCAGCCCGATTTCATCAGCGGCCTCAATGGCGGCGCGGTAGGGTGTTTTGCCCATCCGGATATGTCGCTGGATATTCTCGATCTCGACGATCGCGTCGTCGACCAGGATGCCGGTGGCAAGCGTCAGTGCCAGGAACGACACCAGATTCAGCGAAAAGCCCAAAAGGTCCATCACCCAGAAGGTCGGGATCGCCGAAAGGGGCAGCGCCAGTGCCGAGATCAGCGTCGCGCGCCAGTTCCGCAAGAACAGCAGCACCACAATAATCGCGAGGATCGCCCCCTCTACCAAAGTGTGCAGGGCGGATTCGTAGTTGCCATAGGTGTAGAACACCGAGTCATCCACTAGGTCGATGCTGACATCGGGATGTTTGGCGCGCAGATCGTCAAGCACCAGATTGGTGGTTTCGGCCGCCGACACTTCGGACGCCCCTTTTGAGCGAAACACCGAAAAAGTGACCGTTCCCTTGCCATCGACCCGCGCAAATGACTGCAGGTCGGCATAGCTGTCTTTGACCTCGCCCAGGTCCGAAAGACGCACGAACCGCCCCGAGGGCAGCGTAATCGTCATGGCCGCCAAGGCCTCGACAGTATCGCTGTTGCCCAGGGTACGGATGATCTGTTTGGAGGTTTCACCCTCGAGTTCGCCAGCGCCAAGGTTGGTATTGGTCGCCGCAATCTGGGCGCTGACGGCCAGAGCCGTAACGCCATAGCTGTCCATCCGCAGGGGGTCGAGTTCGATCCGGATTTCGCGGTCTGCCCCGCCGACGCGGGTGATCCGGCCGATCCCCGGACGCCCCTGCAGTCCACGTGCGACGACGTCGTCGACAAACCACGACAGCTCTTCGAGCGTCTTGTTCGGTGCCGACACCGCAAAGGTCATGATGGCGCCGCCTTCGACGTCGATTTTCGTGACGATCGGGGCCTCGACATCCCCGGGCAGGCTGCCCTGGATCTGGTCGATGGCATCCTTGACGTCCTGCACAGCCTTGTCGGTCGCTACATCCATGCGGAACTCGACCGACGTGGTCGACAATCCGTCCGTCACGTTGGAAATGACGTTCTTGACGCCTGTCAGGCCAGCGACAGCATCCTCGATCTCCTTGGTGATCTGGCTTTCCATTTCGGCAGGCGCGGCCCCTGGCTGGACCACGGTGACCGCGACAAGAGGCACGTCAATGTTGGGAAACCGGGTGATCGGCAGGGTCAGGAACGATTGCCAGCCCAACACGAGCAGCAAGAAGAAGGCCAAGAGCGGGGCCACAGGATTCCGGATCGACCAGGCGGAAAAGTTCATGTGTCTGGCCCCTTTTTCAGTTCACGATCGGATTGATCTTGTCGCCGTCCCGCACGAACGACCCGGCCTTGAGGACAACCTGGTCGCCCTCGGACAGGCCAGAGACGATCTCGACCAGTCCGTTGTCGCGGATACCCACCTCGACGGTCAGCTCCTCGACAATACCTTCCTTGACGCGCATGACGGTCGACACGCGACCCGTAGTGCTGACTGCAGTCAGAGGCACAGCAAGGGTGTCACGTTCCTGCACGATGATCTGGGCCTCGACAAAGGCACCGGAGCGCAAGTCGGAATTCGCCTCAAGCTTGATGCGGGCCCGACCCAGCCGGGTCGTCGCGTCAATCGTCGGTTCCACCAGGCGCACGGTTCCTGCGACCGGGTCGCGGCTGCCGTCAAACATCAGTTCTGCCTTCTGGCCCGTGGTGACCTTCAACAGGTCCGCTTCGGCCAGATCGGCCCGGACCTCAAGCGCGCCATCCTCGACGATGACGAACATCGCAGCCCCGGCTGCCGTCGCAATACCGCCGACCATGGCGTTGCGTTCGACCACTTCGCCCGCGACGGGACTGCGGATTTCGGTGCGGTCAAGTTGCAATTTTAGATTTGCCAGTTGCGCCTCGGTAAAGGCGAGTTGGGCGCGGGCAGCCTCGAGGGATTGGGCCGCGACGGTGACGCGAGCCGTCGCCGAAATTGCGTTGGCGGTGGCGGTATCTTCGGCGGCCTGGGTGGCCGAGCCCTGTTCGCGCAACTTGCTGGCGCGTTCGGCCACGCGCTGCGCTTCGGCAGCGGAAGCTTCGGCTTCGACTTTTTGTGCCTCTGCCTGGGCGATGGTTGCCCGGGCCGAGGCCAGCGATGCAGTGAACTGACTTTCCTGCAGATCAAGCGACAGTTTTGACAAACGCGCCAGCACCTGGCCCTTTTCGACCCAGTCCCCGATGTCCACTTCCAAGGTCTCGATCGGCTGGCCTTCGATCAGGGGCTGCACCTGCACACGCTCGACCGGACCGATCAATCCCGAGGCCAAGACCCGGTCGCTTAGAATTTGCCTGCCGACCACCGTCACATTGATCGCGGGCAGGCTGGGTTCGGACTGCGGCGCAACCACTTCGGCCGCATTTTCATCAGCGGTCGCCGACCAGGTGCCCGCCCCGTAGGTCAAGGCAAGGCCAAGGCCAGCAGCGGCTGTGACAGCAAGGATGAGGGCGCGGTTCTTCGGCATTTTCGGCACTTTCAGGCGTCCTTGGACAAAGATTTCAGGATGTCGTCGATTGTACGTTGCACGCGGGCTTTCAGATCGGCATCGGCCACGGCATCGACCGTCGCGTGCATAGAGCAGGCCTTGACCAACATCACCAGCAACCGTGCCTCGGTTGCATAGCGCTGCAAAGCTCCGGGCGATGTGTCTGGCGTGATCAACTGGAAAACCGACACCAGTTTTTCCACGATGGCGCGTTCCATCCGGGCCGTGACTTCTGCAATGCGGGGTTTGCGCAAGGCAGCAGCGGTGATTTCGGCCCAAAGGACCCCCTCATCCCCTTCGCATCCGCCAAACTGGATTCGCATCGCCAGAACATGGCGCAGTGCCGCCATGGGGTCAGCCGAGCCAGAAATGGTGGCGAATTCAAAGTCGACTTCGTCCATGTCCAGTGACACCAATGCCTCGATGATGGCATCCTTGGACGGGAAATAACGGTAGAAGTTGCCGACACTCATCCCCGCAGACCGCGCCAGATCCTGCATGGAGGCGCCGTCAAATCCCTTTTCGACAAAGGCCTTGCGAACCAATGCCAGGATTTCAAGGCTGCGACCTTCGGGGGGCGTCAGGGCAGGGCTGTTGCGATCATACATCGAAGGTCTAACCGGAGAGTCAAAAATGGGAATGAACGTTCATTCGCACACATAGCCAAGTTCCTCGAAAGGTCAAGGGCGGGGGAGTGGAACCAGACCTCTGACTTGGCTTTCGCAGCATTTTCGCGCACAAGCGCGACGGAATGCCCGTTGGAAAGCAATGTGATGAGCCAAGTCTTTTCCTTTTCGTTGTTGGCCCGCGACGGCAAGGCGCGCCAGGGCGTCATAGTAACGCCGCGCGGCGACATCCGCACGCCCGCCTTCATGCCCGTCGGGACAGCAGCGACTGTAAAGGCGATGCTGCCCGACAGCGTGCGGGCGACGGGTGCCGATATCTTGTTGGGAAATACCTACCATCTCATGTTGCGCCCGACGGCAGAGCGGATCGCTGCACTCGGGGGTCTGCACCGGTTCATGAACTGGTCGGGGCCTATCCTGACCGATTCAGGCGGATTTCAGGTCATGTCGCTGGCCGCCTTGCGCAAGCTGACCGAAGAAGGCGTGCGCTTTTCCAGCCATATTGACGGTTCCAAACATATGCTGAGCCCCGAGCGCAGCATGGAAATCCAGCAGTTGCTGGGGTCCGATATCGTCATGGCATTCGACGAATGCCCGGCCTTGCCCGCCACTGATGATGAGGTGGCGCGCGCCATGCGGCTGTCGATGCGGTGGGCGCAAAGGTCGCGCGATGCGTTCGGCGACAGGCCGGGCTATGCGCTGTTTGGGATCATGCAAGGCGGCGTGACGCATGATCTGCGCGAGGAATCGGCGAATGCGCTGAAGGCCATCGGCTTTGATGGCTATGCCATCGGCGGCCTTGCAGTGGGCGAGGGACAAGAAGCGATGTTCGGTGTGCTGGACTATGCGACCGACATGCTGCCCGAGGACAAACCGCGCTATCTGATGGGCGTGGGCAAGCCCGACGACATCGTGGGCGCGGTAGAGCGCGGTGTGGACATGATGGATTGCGTGCTGCCGTCGCGGTCAGGGCGCACCGGGCAAGCCTGGACACATCGGGGGCAAGTGAACCTGCGCAATGCGCGCCACCAGAACGACCCCCGCCCGCTGGACGAAAGCTGCAGCTGCCCGTGCTGCACCGGGTACAGCCGCGCCTATCTGCACCACGTCCTTCGCGCGCAGGAGATCATCGCCTCGATGCTGCTGACCTGGCACAACCTGCATTACTATCAAGTCCTTATGCAGGGTTTGCGCGATGCGATCGGGGAAGGGCGATTGGGGGAGTTTGTCGCGGAGTTTCATGCGCGCCGGGCGACAGGGGATATCGATCCCCTTTGACACGGAACTGCGGCGACTATGTAAACATGATGTGACTTTCTTGCCGGAGGGTCTTGCAGCCGCCTGAATTTGGGGGGCACACTAAATTCCGTCAGGCCGCTTGAAACCCCAATCGGGGGCGCACAAGTTAACACTCCTGATCCGATGGAGATGGCGGGGGTTGCCGATGATCGGGACCCGCACTGTCTGCCGCAAAGAAGGATAGACCGATGACCGAAAAACTGTCCCCCAGCTACCCGGTGTTGCCGCTGCGCGACATCGTGGTGTTTCCGCACATGATCGTGCCCCTGTTCGTGGGCCGCGAGAAATCAGTGCGCGCGCTGGAAGAAGTGATGGCCGATGACAAGCAGATCCTGCTGTCGTCCCAGATTGACCCGACCATAGATGACCCCACGGCCGATGGGATTTATCGGACCGGTGTGCTGGCAAATGTGCTGCAGCTGCTGAAGCTGCCCGACGGCACGGTCAAGGTGCTTGTCGAAGGCAAGGCCCGCGTGCGCATCACCCATTTCATTGAAAACCCCGTGTTTTTCGAGGCAGGCGCAGAACTGTTGCAGGAAACCCCTGGCGACAAAGCCTCGGCGGATGCGCTGGTCCGCGCGGTTGCGGACGAGTTCGAGCGCTATTCCAAGATCAAGAAGAACATCCCCGAAGAAGCGCTGTCCGCAGTTTCCGAAACCCGCGACCCACAAAGGCTGGCCGACCTTGTGGCCGGTCACCTCGGCATTGATGTCGGGTTGAAGCAGGACCTTCTGGAAACGCTGAATGTCGCCGAACGGCTGGAAAAGGTGTTCGGCCAGATGCAGGGCGAAATGTCCGTCTTGCAGGTCGAGAAAAAGATCAAGACCCGCGTAAAATCGCAGATGGAGCGGACGCAGCGCGAGTACTACCTGAATGAGCAGATGAAGGCCATTCAGAAGGAACTCGGCGACGGCGAAGAAGGCCAGAACGAGGTTGCCGAGCTTGAGGCCCGCATCGCCAAGACCGCCCTTTCGAAAGAGGCGCGCGAAAAGGCCGACGCCGAGGTCAAAAAGCTGAAATCCAAGTCCCCGATGAGCGCCGAGGCGACCGTCGTGCGGAACTACCTCGACTGGCTCTTGGGCGTGCCGTGGGGCGTGAAGTCCAAGGTCAAGAAGGACCTTGGCGCGGCGCAAAAGGTGCTGGACGCCGATCACTATGGCCTCGAAAAGGTCAAGGAGCGGATCGTCGAATATCTGGCGGTACAGGCGCGGTCGACCAAGCTGAAAGGCCCGATGCTGTGCCTCTTCGGTCCTCCGGGTGTGGGTAATACATCGCTTGTCCGGTCGGTTGCCAAGGCCACGGGGCGCGAGTTCATCCGGATAAGCCTTGGCGGCGTGCGCGACGAGTCCGAGATCCGGGGCCACCGGCGGACCTATATCGGCTCGATGCCCGGCAAGATCATCCAGAACCTGAAAAAGGCCAAGACGACCAACCCGTTGATCCTCTTGGATGAAATCGACAAGATGGGTCAGGATTTCCGCGGCGATCCGGCGTCTGCGCTGCTGGAGGTGCTGGACCCTGAACAGAACAACACGTTCGTCGACCATTATCTGGAGGTCGAATACGACCTCTCGAACGTAATGTTCATCACTACGGCCAACTCCTACAACATGCCAAGCCCGCTGCTGGACCGGATGGAGATCATCCCACTGGCGGGCTACACCGAGGATGAAAAGCGCGAGATCGCCAAGGGCCACCTGATCGACAAGCAGACCGTGGGTCACGGGCTGAAAAAGGGTGAGTTCAAGATCTCGGATGAGGCGCTGCAGGAAATGATCCGCACCTATACCCGTGAGGCTGGCGTGCGGAACCTGGAGCGCGAGATCGCGAAACTCGCCCGCAAGGCGGTGACGCAAATCGTGTCGAAAAAGGTCAAGACGGTCGAAGTTACAACGGAGAATCTGGAATCCTTCCTGGGGGTCAAGCGGCACCGCTATGGGCTGGCCGAAAAGGAAGATCAGGTCGGCGTGGTGACGGGTCTGGCCTGGACGTCCGTTGGAGGCGACCTGTTGCAGATCGAAGCCCTGCGCCTGCCTGGCAAGGGCCGGATGAAGACGACCGGCAAGCTGGGCGACGTGATGAAGGAATCGATCGAGGCGGCATCTAGCTATGTTCGGTCCATCAGCCCGTCGCTGGGGATCAAGCCGCCCAAGTTCGAGACGATGGACATCCACGTTCATGTGCCGGACGGGGCGACGCCCAAGGATGGCCCTTCTGCGGGGCTGGCGATGGTCACCGCCATCGTGTCGGTGCTGACCGGGATTCCGGTGCGCAAGGACATCGCGATGACCGGCGAAGTGTCATTGCGGGGCAATGCAATGCCCATCGGCGGCTTGAAGGAAAAGCTGCTGGCGGCGTTGCGGGGCGGGATTAAAACCGTGTTCATCCCTGAGGAGAACGCCAAGGATCTGACAGAGATCCCCGATAGCGTGACCAAGGGCATGACGATCATTCCCGTCAGCAACGTCCGTGAAGTCCTTGCGCAGGCGCTTGTGCGCCAGCCGGAGCCGGTGGAATGGGATGAGTTGGCCGAAGAGGCTGCCGCCGCCGCGCGTGCCGCTGCGGTCACGTCGCCTGCGCAAACCGCGCACTGAGACTCAGCTACCTGAAATCAAAATAGGCGCGCAGAAAGCGCGCCTATTTTTGTGTCAGAAAATTCGCGCAGTCTGCCAACCCAAGGCACTCCCGAAAAAGAAGGGGGCCGCAGTAAGCGGCCCAAATCTCGTCAGTATTTACACCTCATCAGGTGTAAGAGGTCGGCAAAGGGTCAGCTGGTTGGGCCGCCGTTGGAAGAAGCAGCCAAAATCACCAGCAGAAGCAGCAGTGGAACGATAATTCCACCGGCCGAAGACGAGGTCGCAGCCTCAACCACATCGGGTTCCATGACCGGCTCGGCCAGGCCGCCAGCGAATGCAGACATAGATCCGGCCAACACGAGAGCCGAGGAGAGCAGGAGCACTTTTTTCATGACTTTTCCTTTCTGAGACCGCAGTCAGCCGGAATTTTACCCGTTATGCCAGCAGGCTCGGGCACTTCGTGCGGTCGTTGGCAGCATTAGACTTAACAACTCGAGATTGAGATAATGCTACATTATGAGTCAACCTTTTCGTTGTCTGCTCGGGGATTGATCACCCCGCCAGAGGCTCAAAAAGCACATATCTGGCATCTCGGTGGACTTTCCGGGGACCGGTCCCTCGAAACCGGTCTGGTCGGTTAACATCTATTTTGGGGGAGTACCGCCGCCGCCGCTCGCCGCCGCAATGAGCAACAACAGCAGTACAGCAACGACAATCCCGCCCGACGACGCCGAGGTGGCCGCTTCGACCGCGTCGGGCTCCATCACGGCTTCTGCCAGCCCACCTGCATGTGCAGAAAAGCCACCAAAAAGCACCATCGCCGCAGCGATCACAGATAGGTTCTTCATTATTTGGGTCATCCCTCGATTTTTGCCCGGAGCAGACCGGACCTGTTTTTCTGTTTGTTCGCATACCCTGAACAGGGTCGCGATGCGGCGATACAAAGGGGCCTGTGCGGGGCTGTCAAGATTGCCAAGAAATTAACATCCGGCACGAGAAATACGAAGCAAAAAGCCATTCTGACGTGTAGATGTATGTCGCGTCGGCAGCCGTAGTTGACCGTCCATGGCCAACGCGAAAGATTTTCATGGAACGCCGTTTGATCTCGCCCTAAGCTGTTTCCCGAATGCAAACAGTCAGCACAGAAAGTCTCGTGACATGACGGATCAGAAAACGCCGCCCCGAAGACCCGGGCGTGCAACTGCGGCCGCAGCGACGATGGGGGCAGCCTTGAAGGCGGCGCGCAGCCGGACTGCTGCCCCGACTGGGCCAGTTGTGGACAAGAGCGCGCCAGCAAAAGCAAAGCCTGCGGCCAAGTCCGAACCCAAACCTGCGGCCAAGTCTGCCCCGAAGGCATCGACGGGAAAACCTGCGGCCATACGCGCAAAGCCTATGGCCAAACCCGCCCCGCGTAAGGCGGCGACGCCAAGGATCGAAAAACCCGGAGAGACCGCGTCGTCTGCGCCCAAACCCGTGGCAGCCGCTGTGGTCAAGCCCGTCTCTTCGCCGCGAGTCCAACTTCCCAAAGGCGACAGCTTCAAGCTGCGCATGCTGGTGGACCAGGTGATCAAGGCGACGGGCGGCAAGAAGAAAGGCGTCAAGGAGCTGGTCGAGGCCACCTTGTCCCGGATCGGCGAGGCACTTGCGCGGGGGGATGAACTGAACCTGCCCGGATTTGGCAAGGTGCGCGTGGTCAAGACCGACGCCAAAGACGGGACCGCGATCATGACCCTGAAGCTGCGGCAGGGGGGCGGCAACGGGCCGGGCAAGGCCGGCCAGAAGGCCCTTGCAGACAGTAGAGATGACGACTAAAAGCCGCGCCACCGGGCGATTAGCTCAGCGGTAGAGCGCTTCGTTCACATCGAAGATGTCAGCGGTTCAAATCCGTTATCGCCCACCATATTCTCCGAAAAAGGCGCGTCTTCGGGCGCGCCTTGTGGATTCCAAGGCGGTCCAACGTCGTTTTGACTGCGCGTCACATGTCGCGTCTTGCCAGAGCAACGGCGGCCAGTGTAAGGCGCACTTGGCGGGCGGTTAGCTCAGTTGGTAGAGCGTCTCGTTTACACCGAGAATGTCGGGGGTTCGAGTCCCTCACCGCCCACCAGTCCGTCAACCTTGTCTGAAGATCCGGCCAAGATGCCTGCTGACCAAAATGCGGGATTGACCCTGCTTGCGGCTTCGCGCTGTCATGGGAACTGGGCGCATAGCAGTGGGGTGGACGATGAAACACAGGTTCTGGACAGACTTCACCGCACGGGATTTTGCCGCACTTGACCGGGAAAACCTGATTGCCGTTCTTCCGGTCGGTGCCTCTGAACAGCATGGCCCACATCTGCCCTTGTCCGTAGATCAGGCGATCCTTGATGGTGTTATTGCGTCCGCGATCCCGTTGATCCCGGATGATTGCCCGGCCGTATTCCTGCCGACGATGCCCATCGGCAAGTCCAATGAACACGCCGCCTGGCCCGGCACACTAAGTCTTTCAGCCGCGACCGTGATGGCGCTTTGGTCTGACATCGGCGCGTCGGTTGCGCGGGCAGGGGTGCGCAAGCTGGTCATCCTCAATTCCCACGGCGGGCAGATCGCGCCGATGGATATCGTTGCGCGGGACTTGCGGGTGTCGCATGGGATAATCTGCGTTGCGGCAAACTGGTTCGCCATGGGGATGCCGCCGGGCCTGTTCACGCCAGAGGAAGACCGCCACGGCATCCATGCAGGCGATATGGAGACATCTGTCATGCGCGCCTTGCACCCCGACTTGGTGCAGATGGAGCATGCACGCGATTTCACCCCCAAAAACGCCGAACTGACCTTGCGTTACTCGCTTTTGGGTCTGAACCCGGCGGGTAAACTGGGATGGCAGATGCAGGATCTGAACGCGGCGGGGGCGGCGGGAAACGCTGCCCTTGCGACGGTCGAAAAAGGTCAGGCAGTGCTGGGCCATGCGGCACGGCAGTTGGTGAAACTGCTGGCCGAGGTGCAAGACCTGCCCCTGTCATTTTTGGAGACCAAGGCCGACCCGGATGCATTTTCGGGGGGGTGATCTGCGCCCGCGCACAAGTGCCGTGCCGGAATGTGCGCTTGGGGGGAAGGGTGCATAGGGTTATCTTGAGGGCCAGCAAGACAGGAGTCAGCCATGAGCTGGAACCCGGTACTCGACCCCTCGATCCCGATCGGCGATGCGGTTGACGCGATCAAGACCGTCATCGTGCCCCGCGCCCGCGATCTGGGCGGGTTCGAGGTCCGGCGCGCCTTGCCATCGGCGGGGCGCCAGATGGTTGGACCTTTCATCTTTTTCGACCAGATGGGCCCGGCCGAGTTCCTGACGGGGCAGGGGATCGACGTGCGCCCGCATCCGCATATCGGCCTTGGCACGGTTACCTATCTCATGCGGGGTCGCATCCATCACCGCGACAGTCTTGGCACCGATCAGTGGATCGAACCGGGGGCGGTCAATTGGATGAAGGCGGGCTACGGCATTTCCCACTCCGAGCGCACCGATGAAGGCATGCGCGACACGCCTCATAGCCTCTTTGGGTTGCAGACATGGCTTGCGCTGCCAAAGGACCGCGAGGATGACCCGGCGGATTTCGTGCATGTGCCGAAAGCGGATTTGCCTGTCCTCAAGGGCGAAGGGAAAGAGGTGCGCCTGATCCTCGGCGATGCCTGGGGCGAGGTGGCACCGATGCCAACACCATCGCGGATGTTCTATGCCGATGCCGTGCTGGCTGGTGGCGCATCGCTGCCCCTGCCCGACGGTCACGAAGATCGCGGCATCTATATCCTCGATGGTGAGATTTCGGTGGGCGGCCAGACCTTTCCCACGGGGCAGATGCTGGTGTTCCGTCCCGGCGACTGGATCAGCATAAAGGCCGGTGCCAGGGGCGCGCGCGTCATGGCATTGGGGGGCGACACGATGGACGGGCCGCGTCACATCTGGTGGAACTTCGTCGCATCGTCCAAGGATCGGATCGATGCGGCGAAAGAGGCCTGGCGTGCGGGCGACTGGGCGCATGGGCGCTTCAAATTGCCACCAGGGGACGACGCGGAGTTCATTCCCGCGCCGGATCGGTAGGCCGGTTTTGCGGTCACGGCAATTTCCCGTGATCCCCGCCCCGGCCGGGATCACGGGAAAGCGGACGCCGCCTCAACAATTCCCATGCTGTCACGCAGCCGACGCTTGACCTCCATCCTCCCCTTGCGTAAGACGCGGCCACGTCCGGGGAACCGGGTGGGGTCTGCGGTGGTAGCTCAGTTGGTTAGAGTACCGGCCTGTCACGCCGGGGGTCGCGGGTTCGAGCCCCGTCCACCGCGCCACCCCCGCCTGTTCCCCGGACGTTTTTGATCCTGCGCGGTGGTAGCTCAGTTGGTTAGAGTACCGGCCTGTCACGCCGGGGGTCGCGGTTTCGAGCCCCGTCCACCGCGCCAGATTTCCCTATAGTTTCAGACGATAGCGGACAGCCCTGTC
>JANPBI010000044.1:0-1982 GCA_031430315.1 Rhodobacterales bacterium
GTCCCGGCAAGCGTCACGCGCGCGCCGTCCCCGTCCCCGGTCACCGCAACCTCGGCCACATTCATCACCGGAGAGCCTACAAACTGCGCCACAAACAGATTTACCGGGTTGGCATAGACGTCTTCGGGCGTGCCGACCTGCTGCAAGACGCCTGCGTGCATCACCACGATACGGTCGGCCAGTGCCATCGCCTCGATCTGGTCATGGGTCACATAAATCGTGGTCGATCCCTGTTCGACATGCAGCCGTTTCAGCTCCACCCGCATCTCTTCGCGCAGCTTGGCATCCAGGGATCCGATCGGTTCATCCATCAGCATCGCCTTGGGATTGCGCACAAGTGCCCGCCCGATAGCCACCCGCTGCAAGTCACCACCCGACAGGGCCGAGGGCCGGCGTTTCAGCAAGCCGCCGATCTGCAGCACACCCGCAACCCGGCGCACGGTGCGGTCGATCTCGGCCTTGGCAGTGCCGACGGCGCGCAGCGGAAAGGCCATGTTTTCATAGACCGTCAGATGCGGATAAAGCGCAAAGGACTGGAACACAAAGGCGATGTCACGCGCCTCGGCCTTGGTGTCCTGCACCGGTTTGCCGTCGATCAGAATTTCACCTGAATCGATGGTTTCCAGCCCTGCAATCGCCCGCAGCGTCGTGGTCTTGCCGCAACCAGATTGGCCCAAGAACACCACGAACTCGCGGTCTTTGATTGTCAGGTTCACGTTGTTGATAACATGAACAGCCCCGAAGTGCTTGTTGATGTTGCGCAATTCGATCTGGGTCATTCTTTGGCCTCAGGCGGCGGGATCTTAGTAGTGATCATGAAGCTGACCAATCCCACGATGATGATCGTCATGCCGTAGCGATGCAGCACCTCGACCCACGGTTGGCACAGGGCGACGATGCCAAGGATCATCACGGTTTGCGCAATCGGGATCAGCCAGCGCTGGTTCAACTCGCGAAACTTCATTTGCGGATCGCTCCGAAAGACATGCCGCGCAATAGGTGGTTGCGCAGAAGGAAGGTGAAGATCGCCACCGGCAACAAGAACAGGAACGTCCCCGCCGCAATCACAGTCCAATCGGGCAAGCCAGACCCGACCTGGCTTGGGATATAGGGGGGTGCAGTCTGCGCACGCTTGTTGGTCATGATCAGAGCGAAGGCGTATTCGTTCCACGCGGTGATGAAGCAGAAAACCGCTGTTGCCGCGATGCCCGTGGCCGCTTCGGGCAGCACGATCTTGAAGAACGCCTGCATGCGGGTGTAGCCGTCCACCAGGGCGGCATCTTCGTATTCCTTCGGAATTTCGTCGATGAACCCCTTCATCAGCCAGACCGAGAAGGACAGGTTGAAAGCGGTGTAAAGGATGATCAGCCCCAGATGGCTGTCGTTCAGGCCCACCACGCGGTACATGAGGTACATCGGGATCGCGACCACCACCGGGGGCAGCATCCGCGTCGACAGGATGAAGAACAGCCAGTCATCCTCGCCCTTCACCTTGAACCGCGAAAAGCCGTAGGCGGTGATCGTGCCCATCGAAACCGCCAGTACCGTCGAGGTGATGGCGATGATCAGGCTGTTGATGAACCGGCTGGGGTAACCCGAAGGCTGTACGACGCCCTTGCCGGACCGTACCACCTTTTCACCGCCGTCAAACACCGTCTGCTCCCACCAGGGGGCGGCATTGTAAACTTCTTCAGACGGCGGGCTGCGCAACTGGCTGCGCTTGGTCATCAGCTTGACGAAGGGCGAAATCTCGGGTTGGAAAAACACCGTGGGCGGCACGGTTGTCGCCAGATTGCGCGGTTTGAACGCGGTGGCGGTGATCCAGAAAATCGGCGTCAGGAACACCAAAAGGATCAATAGCAGCGTCACGATCGACGCCCTGTGGCGGAACACCTCGCCAGCGGTGCGAACGGCGGCCATCCTAGCGTTCCTTCACTTTGTTGAGGTATTTTATATAGATGTTGGTGATCGCCAGCACCATC
>JANPBI010000045.1:0-2382 GCA_031430315.1 Rhodobacterales bacterium
AGCCAGCAGCAGAGGCTGGCGCATCCAATACGACGGGGATACACGCACCATCACCGACGGCCCGTTTACCGAGACCAAAGAACTTATCGCGGGCTACACGATCATTCAGGTGCGTTCGCGCGCAGAGGCGCTGGAATGGACACGTCGATTCCCCAATCCCGCTGGTGTCGGCAAACGCACAGAAATCGAAGTGCGGCAAATGTTTGAGCTGGAAGATTTCGAGCAAGTTGAAGTGATCGAACGGGTTCGGGGCATTGGTATTGGCGGTAAATAGATGTAAAGATTTGGATTTGATCTGACGAGCTAACGCACCGTGCACTCCAAAAAATCGAGCGTGCGCCACTAAAGAAGCGAAAGGAAACACGACATGACTGAATTAGTGCTCACAACCTTCGATTGGGTTCCCGAGTTGCCGCGCGGCTATGTGCGGGACTTACGGGTACGTTGGGCATTGGAAGAGGCCGCGTTGCCCTATCGCGTCGAGAGCGTGCCATTTCGCGATCGAAAAGCCACGCATTTCTCGCACCAGCCTTTTGGCCAAGTGCCGTGGCTCACCGATGGAGATATCTCGATTTTCGAGAGCGGCGCGATCCTGCTTCATCTGGGCGAGCGGAGCAAGGCGCTGATGCCTGCCGATCCGCGCGGTCGGAGCCAGGTTAAGGAATGGCTATTCGCGGCGCTCAACTCAGTCGAGATAGCGAGCCTGCCGTTTTCCTTGTTCAAATTTACCGGCGATACCATCGAGACACCGGGACGAAAGCTTTTTGACCAGTTCCTCAAGGCCCGGCTCCAGCATATGGAAGCCGTGTTGTCAGGTCGCGAATGGCTAACCGGGACGTTTTCCATTGCCGACATACTCATGGCGGATGTGTTGCGTCTTGTTGACCGGTTCGATGGGCTGGCGGAATTTCCGGCGTGTCGTGACTATGTGGCGCGCGCGATGGCTCGCCCGTCCTTCGTCAAGGCACACGCAGACCAGATGGCGCATTTTGCTGCGGCAGACTGAGCAACATGCGCGGATCACTGCCAAAGATGAGGCCTAACCCTTCGGCATCGGATGCGCTTTGTGCGCCGCTGACTTCCGCGCTATGCCGCACACACAACGCTCTGCCTCTTAGAGACTTTTATGGCAGCAAATCGAATGTCCCGCCTCGAAATATTCATTGGCACCTGGAACACGACCGGCGAAGTGCTAAAGACGGAAGGAGCGCCAGGCAGCACCTTGTCGGGTACAGATACATATCGGTGGGTTCCGGGCAAACACTTCATCGCTCATGATGCTGACGCTCGATTTGACGGGAACCCAACCCGCTCAATGGAAGTGATCGGGTACGATCTTACGAGCAAGAAATATTTGGCACGGTCTTATGACGATCAAGGAGTATCGGAGCCGTTTGAGGTGGCGCTCAAATGCAAGAACTGGACCATCATCGGACAGTCTGTACGTTTCAGCGGTAAGTTCGACGCAGAGAACAATAAGTTGACGGGCTTATGGAAACTCAATGGCAAAAAGGCTGGCTGGCAACCGTGGATAAAGCTAAAGCTGGTTCGTGCTTAGCTGTCGTCCAGGTGCGGCCTACCATTCCTTCAAGCCAACGCCGCTTCGCGGCTCGGCTTAACGCAAACGCTAGCCCTCACAACCAATACTGATCTCACCCGGAGGACCGAACAATGACCAAGTACCTGATCTCATTCCCTGCATCCGCGATGGACATTCCCGACCAGGACTGGGCCGCAGTCGGCGAAGCTTCTCACGCGGTCATACGCGAAGCGAAGGATGCGGGCGTCTACGTGTTCGGTGGTGGCATCAATAAGGACGTGGCACCGCTGATGGTGGCCGCCGACGGCACCGTCACAAACGAGACCTATCCGCAGACCAAGGAGTTCGACGGCGGCTTCTGCGTCCTAGAACTCCCGTCGCGCGAAGCCGCCGTCCAGTGGGCGGCAAAGATCGCCGAAGCCTGCCGCTGCTCGCAGGAACTCCGCGAGTTCGGCTACGACTCTGAGAGCTGACTGACTTGTTCCTCAACACTTATCGACATGTTCAATCGCTGCGCGGCGAATGAAATTAATGCCGCCAACAGTCGTACACGGCGAGGCCCATACACCTCAGGAGACATGATGTTTGACCACGTAAAATTTGGCGTCAGCGGCTATCAAGCGAGCAAAGCGTTCTTCCTCAAGGCACTTGAGCCGCTCGGTGTAACTGCTGTCACAGAGTGGCCGCCGAACGGAGTTGAACTTAGCCAACCAAAGGGTAAGGTTTCATTGTGCCTGTTCCAAACCGAGGAGAAGCCAGCGCATCTTCACTTAGCGTTCGTGGCTAAGAGTCGTAGCCAAGTCGACGCTTTCTATCGCGCGGCGCTGGCGGCAGGTGGCAAA
>JANPBI010000046.1:0-7615 GCA_031430315.1 Rhodobacterales bacterium
CGCTGAGCAGGCGTCCGGCAATGCGAAACTGGTTTGGCTTGGACATGATATCTCCCCTGTTGCTGCTATGGCCTCGGTGACGAACCGGGTGGCCAACGTTGGTCTCGAATAGCGCCTTGGCTTATTCGGTGCTGTGACAAGTAACCAGACGGAGTGTGGTTAGGTAATCAACCGGAGTCAAACGCTTGTTAGCCCCGCAAGGTAACCCCAATTGCGTATCGAAACGCGAGTCTCAAGCAGGTAAAGTCTGCCTGCGTTTAGCATTGCCCCCTGGGGCGCACCGGGCGCTATAGCGTCGCCAAAGCCGACATGGACCAGTTCGGACAGGCTGTGCGGGATTGGCCAGCGAACTCCTGCCCAACGACCACATCGTGCCAGCGCTGATTGCGCGCAACGCGTTCGTGTTCAAGCCGTCCGATAAAGACCATATTCGTCTGGTGTCTCTCGCCGCCGAAAACCCTTACCGATCAAGAAGATATGGGAAGCGCTGTGGGAAAATCTGACTCGGAAGGTAGGTAACCGAGACGGAATGGTCGGTTTTCAATCAGAACACCGTGTAGGTTGCGCGACGTACACTTGCGGGTCCCCGATAACGAAGCTGCTCGAATGTGAGGTACCTTATTTGCGGATGGCACCATCCGACGCGGAAAGCCGCTCGACAACCAATCTTAAGCAATCACTGGCAGGCCCATGACCGGGCGCACTGGGGCTTTTTGGTTGCGGTAAAAACCACATCAGGTGAGCGACTTGCGATTATTGGCCGGCATGGTGAGGACCGTAGCAGACGAACAGGAGGAGAATTTTCGTATGAACCTGGCTAAACTGGCTGCATCCATCGCAGCACTCTCGGCGACGACGGCTTCGGCCATGGCGCAGGCTGTCGATCGAGCCGCGGCGCCGGCTGCAGAGGCCAGCCAGTTGGGCGGTTCATCGACCCTTCTGCTGATTCTCGCGGTTGTCCTCATGGGTGCCGGATCTACTTCCTGGTCGACGGTGGCAACAACAAGCCCGATAACCGAATCAACGTGAGGTATGCAGTCAGCTGCGGGATCTACGTGTGACATGGTTTGCTCTGTAACGCGTCCGCGGCAGGCGTCGATCGGATTAGTACGCCTGACCGTAGTACCCCTTCCAGCCTGCTAGCGCTCTGGTGGAAGCAGTCAGATGCGAACCGCTCTCGGGCAGCATTCGCTGATCCCCGGGAATTTACAGCGTAAATCCCAAAACTGGATGCCAAACGGGACCAAAGAATCGTAGCGCGGCCCCGCAAATGCGCCGTTCTCCAGGCCACATACCCTAAAACGAAAACAGGGATTTTAGGTTGGAGAACTGGGCGGCTTGCCCGCAGTTGCAGGGACGCATTTCATTCGATCACCGAAAAAATCTCGACGGGCATAGCACTTGAACCGGATGCGCACCGTCCCGACATAGCTTTCGTCTTCTGAAGCAGATCGCACCGCGCTCTTTGGCGCACAGCGGCATTTTCTGGAGGCAACTTCAACTCGCCATGCGTTCGTGCGGCGGGAACGTAGTTGTCTGCCTTAAGTGCTGCTCGACTCTGTCCCGCCTCCTTGCTGGCCCAGCAAAGAGGAAATGAAATGACCAATTCCCATACTCGGGGGGCGAACGCCCTCCACAATCAGCTTGGCGCGCTTGAACAGCGCCTCGGGCCGATCGAGTATCGCCCCGTCGCTTCGCTCAACGTTTACACCAACAACCCGCGCAAGCACCCTGAGAAGCAGCTGGTGAAGCTGTCCGCCTCAATCACCGAGTTCGGCTTCGCCATGCCTATCCTGGTCGACGAGGCGGCTACTGTCATCGCCGGCGAAGCGCGGCTAGTTGCCGCCAAACGGATCGGCCTGACTGAGGTGCCCGTGATCGTTGCGCATCACTGGAGTGCGGCAAAGGTCCGCGCGTACCGTCTCGCCGATAACCGTCTGGCCGAGGGGGCTAAGTGGGATGCGGAAACGCTAGCGATCGAGCTTACTGCAATCATCGAGCTGGACGAGACCCCGATCGAGATCCTCGGCTGGGACACCGGCGAGATCGACGTGATCCCGGATGGCGTTGGTGACGAAGCATCCGATCCTGCCGACGAGATCGTGGCACCGCCTGCAAATCCCATCGCCCGTTCCGGTGACCTGTGGCTGCTCGGCAAGCATCGCCTGCTATGCGGCTCGAGCCTCGAAGCGGAGAACTGGGCCCGGCTGATGGAGGACGAAACCGCGGCAATGGTGTTCTCGGACATGCCGTTCAACGTGCCGGTGAACGGCCATGTCAGCGGGTTGGGCAAGGTCAAGCACGAGAAGTTTGCTCAAGCCTCTGGCGAGATGACCAGCGCCGAGTTCACCGCGTTCATGACCGACGCGATCGGCGCCATGGCCCTCCCCTTGAAAGACGGTGCGGTCCTGACGCTGGCGATGGACTGGCGCAGCAGCAGCGAGATCCTCGCTGCCATTGGAGCCAATGGCCTCGGTCTGCTCAACATGTGCGTGTGGAACAAGACCAATGGGGGGATGGGCTCACTCTACCGCTCCAAGCACGAGCTGTTCTGGATCGCCAAGAAGGGCACCGCCAGCCACACCAACAACGTCGAGCTCGGCAAGAACGGCAGGTATCGCTGCAACGTCTGGGATTATGTCGGCGCCAACAGCTTCGGTGCTTCGCAGATGCAGGGTCTTGCCGCCCACCCAACCGTAAAGCCCGCGGCACTTGTCGCCGACGCGATCCGCGACGTCACAAAACCCAACGAGATCGTGCTCGACGGCTTCATGGGCTCGGGCACCACGATCCTTGCGGCCGAGCGCACCAAACGGCGGTGCTACGGGATCGAGATCGAGCCCAAATACATCGATGTCGCGATCCGAAGATGGGAGGCGATGACGCGCAGTCAAGCCGTCCTTACCGAGACCGGGAAGTCTTTTACCGAGGTCGCGGCCCAACGCAATGCCAACGCGCCCGATGAGCCCGCGAGCGATCCCGCGCTCGAAGACCAGACCACCGACATTTGAAGCGCGAACCCGTCAGGCGCGCGGCGTCGCGCGCCGCGCAGTTCGCAATCCACCAATGCAGGAGAATCCTCATGTCCAATTTATCTAAATCAGATTTCGATCCGCCCGCCACGCCTGTGCCCGCGCTGCCGCCCGCGCGGATCCGCACCCGCACCCGCGCTATGACAACTGCCGGCCCGATGCCCGTCCAGGCAGCGCCGCGAGCCGAAGCCGCGCCCGAGCAGACGGGCGCCCTTCCCGACTACGCCGTCGGTTATGCCAAGCCGCCTAAAGCCACCCGGTTCAAGCCGGGTCAGTCGGGCAACCCCAAGGGACGGCCGCGGGCCGCCAAAGGCCTCTCGACGCTCGTCCGCCAGAACCTCCTCGAGAAGGTCCTGGTGCGCACTGCTACAGGCGAGAAGAGGATCAGCCGCATCGAGGCGGTGCTGCACAAGACCGTCGAGCAGGCGATGAAGGGCAATCCGCGCGCGCTGGCCGAGCTGCTCAAGCTCTATGGCAATGCCGTACCTGACGAGAAGGCCGGTACGTCGGCATCGACCGAGCACGCCAACGACCTGACCGCGTCTGACCTCGCGACCCTCGAAGCATATCGCAACGAACTCAGGGCCGAAGGAACCGAACAATGACCCTTCATCAGCCAGCGCTGCTCGCAGCGGCGCGTCGCCAGCACTTTGCGTTCTTTCTCATGAAGGCGTTCGAGACGCTTCATCCCGGCGACCCGCCGCTGGACCTGGCCTGGTACATCCGCGCGATGTGCCAGGCGCTGGTCGACGTTCGCGACGGGGCAGAACGCCGGTTGGTGATCACCGTGCCGCCGCGGCATCTCAAGTCGGTGACCGCCTCGGTGGCGTTCGTCGCCTGGGTGCTGGGGCACGATCCCAAGGCCAAGATCATGGTGGCAAGCTACAGCCAGGATCTGGCCCGGCATCACTCCAACCAGACGCGCATGATCATGGAAAGCGAGTGGTACCGAAAAGACTTTGCCAGGACCCGGATCAGCGACCGCGGCAACCGCGCGCTCGAGCTGGAGACGATCGCCGGCGGGGTGCGCAAGGCGGTTTCGGTCGGGGGTTCGATCACTGGGTTTGGCGCCGACATCATCATCGTCGATGACTGCATGAAGGCGGACGAGGCCAAGAGCCCGACCGTCCGCCAGGAGCTGCGCAACTGGCTCGACAACACGCTGCTCAGTCGGCTCAACGACAAGGCCACCGGACGGATCATCTCGATCCAGCAGCGCCTGCACGAGGACGATCTGCCTGCCTACATGTTCGAGAAGGGCTATCGCCACCTCAACCTCCCCGCGATCGCGGAGAAAGCCGAAGACGTTCGCATCGCCCCCAATCGGGTGCATCGGCGCGAGGTGGGCGATCTCCTCAACCCGGGCCGCGAGAACCACGCCACGCTCGACCAGCTGCGCCGTGATCTTGGGCCGGTGGTGTTCTCCTCGCAGTATCAGCAGGATCCGGTCACCGCCGAAGGCAACATGATCCGGATGGAGTGGTTCGGTTCGTATGATGAAGCCCCGCCGCGCCACGGGTTCATCAAGGTTGTCCAAAGCTGGGATACGGGCACCACCGCAGCCCCCACCAGTGACTGGTCGGTCTGTACCACTTGGGGGTTCGAGCTCGAGACCCACAAATGGCTCCTGCTCGATGTGTTTCGCAAACGGCTCGACTTCCCTGATCTGCGGCGCGCGGTCGTCGAACTGAACCGGACTTGGCGTGCGGATAGCATCATCATCGAGAAGGCCGGGAGCGGCCACCAGTTGTATCAGGACCTGAGGTCGCGGGGCGAACTTCGCCTCCAGACTGTAACTCCCAAGGCAAGCAAGGAAGACCGGTTCAACGGCTGTCTTGGCGAGGTCGAGGCGGGGCACTTTCTGTTGCCGCGCGAAGCACCTTGGCTTGAAGCCTTCAAGGCTGAGCTCAAGGCGTTCCCGAACGGCATGCATGACGATCAGGCCGACAGCTTCAGCCAGTTTGTGAAGTTCCAGCTTGCAAACTGGAAGTGGCTCCTGACCGAAATCATGCCTGACGGGCGCGCGCGGGATCTGGTGCGACACGAGCGAAGGCCCTGGTAGCGAACTCTAGCGCCGCCCCTACAATGCTGCGTGTGGCTCCTTCGCTCGAGGTTTAGGTGTGGCGACAGGCAGAATGCGGAGCTGTGGGGCACTTGCTTAGCCGCTAGGTGTGGCGGGTGGGCGTGCGACTGGCTGTGGAGCTCGATACCCGCCGCGCCGACCCGGTTGCGCCCGAAACCTAAGCCACGCGAGGCACTCAGCTCGGCGACCTCGAACGGTCGTATGCCGCCGCCTACGACCGATACCGTGAGATCGTCGACGCGTGGATGCGCGATGCGCGCGCGACCGGCGCCGGGCAGTCCCGCGCCGAAGCCCGCACCTTGGAGCGCACCAGCGCTGAGCGGCGGCGCGCCGAGGTTGCCGGGATCGGACCTGACGTCGCGCTGGTGCAGATCATGGCATTCGAGGAGTCGCTGCAGATCGTCCTGACCACGCCGCGATCCTTCAAGCTGGTCGAAGTGCCGGTCGCGCGGGCCGATTTGTTCGCCGCGATCTTCGAGGCGCGCAACGAGATCGACGTCACCCGCACCCAACCGCTCCACGCCGACGACAAGCAGCATCGCGCCGCGCTCAGGCAAAAACTCGGGCGGCTCCATGACTGGCGGATCGCACCGATCGCGGCCGACCTCGTGCGCGCCGGGACCAGGACGGTGATGCTCAATCTGAAAGGGCAGATCCGCTACGCGCCGTTCGCCGCTCTGTGGGACAGCAAGAGCTGGCTGACCGAACGCGTTTCGTACTGCCCTAGGTTCGAGGGGGACAACCCGAAGGCCAGCGCTTCCGCATGGTAGACCCCTGACCACCCCCGATTGTGAAACCGCCAGTGGGTCGATGCGGGACCCTCAGAAAAGCAGCCCAGAGCCCGCCCAAGTTGTCGTATCCATACAAGTTTTCCGCACCGAGAGTGGGCTAGTGTCGAATTGTGCACCGACTTCGCCGAGCGGCGCGCGCATTTGGGATGGCGAACAGGGGGAATAGCTTGTGAAGCGATTATTGACCGCAATTGCAGGTGTTAGCCTGCTGGCGACGACACCGATGGCACAGGCTGCCGAAACAACCAGGGCCAGCGCGCCGATGGAAGAAGTCAGCGCGATGGGTGGTGAGAACAGCACATTGCTTTTGATCGGGCTGGCGATTGCTCTTGGAATCGGGCTGTACCTGATCCTCGACGATGAAGATTCACCCGACAGCCCCTGAACCGCGAAGGCATGAGGTTGGCCGGGGCTAAGCGCTGATGCGGTTGGCCCCGACCCGTTCCGCCGCTCAAAGAAGCCCGGCGGTGAAGCCGAGGCTCTTGGGTCGCAAATCTCTTGCCGAATCGGTCGCTTGACGTTCCGTAAGCCTGTGCCCTTCGTGATCATCGTACCGTCGACCGAAAAGTGGTCGCTCGAGATCAGCCGCTTCACCCCGGGCTGTGCGAGGGTCGCTCGCAGAAACTTGGCGGCGATCTCGCCGCTGAGCAGGCGGTCCCGGTTGGTGCTGAAGCTCGAATGGTCCCATACTGCCTCATCGATACCCCACCCGACTAACCAGCGGAACAAGAGGTCGAACTCGATCCGTTCCATCAACTAGAGCTCCGAGCGAAGCCCGCAGAATGCCTGCAACAGCATGGCCCGAAATAGCCGCTCCGGCGGAATCGAGGGCCGCCCAAGCCGACGCAGGTAAGCTCCTCGAAATCCTCATCCAGCGCCATCAGCGCCGCGTTGGCTATCTCCCGGATCTGTCGAAGCGGATGATCACGCCTGATCCGCAACTCCACATCGGCATAGGAGAACGTCTGATCCGCGCATCCGACCCTCCGGCCAGAGGAGTGCGATCACACCGTTCGCACCAGGGACTTCTTCAACAGCCTGCTAGTCTTACTGAAGCACAAAGCCGCAGATTAGGGGATTCGCGCGTGTCCGTGACGTGATAGGCTGCCGATTCACGGTAGCGGATGGGTCCGATGGACGAGCTTGAAGTGGGCGGGACGGCAGCGCTCGAGGCCTATGTGGAAGCGTTGGTCGGGGTGATCGGCCATGCCGATCGCGCTGTGCCGCTGCGGGATTATTGCCTGGGGCTTATGATGCCCGTGGCGCGCAAGAGCGTCGAGCCGCTACCCTACCGGCCGACACGCCACTCCGCGAGCTTATGGCCACGGCGAACCTGCGCTGGCGCATAGAGCGCGATTATCGTGAGCTCAAGCAGGAACTCGGGCTGGGGCACTTCGAGGGCCGGGGCTGGCGAGGCTTCCACCATCATGCCAGCCTCTGCATCGCCGCCTCCGGATTCCTCATCTCCGAACGGGAGACGATTCCTCCCTCGGCGCCAACTCGTTGCCAAATCGGCCAGGAACCTCCCATTCCCCGCGGTTCACGACGCCGCACAGCAGCCGCTCCGACCCGAGCGGCACGTCCAAAACTCGATCGCCGCGATCCGCAGACGCCTCACTGCAGCGCTTGCCCGAAGCTTGCTCCAATGTCCGTGCTGCGCACGGTCAAATCGCAATCCGCGCGCTCGTTTGTGACGCAGTAAGACTAGG
>JANPBI010000047.1:0-16980 GCA_031430315.1 Rhodobacterales bacterium
GGCCCGAAACGTGGTACTTGCCGCCACTGTCATCCACGACATCGACGCCCATTTCGGAGAATCCGTTCACGATCTTCAGCGTGTCGCGTTCGTTTCCTGGAATCGTTTTCGACGAGAACAGGAACATGTCCCCCTCTTTCATCTCGATCCCCAGGTATTTGCCCCGCGCGAGTTGCGCCGAGGCCGCCCGGCGTTCGCCCTGGCTACCGGTGACCAGCAGCATCAGGTTGCGACGGGGGATTTCCAGCGCCTCTTCCGGTGTGATGGTGGGCGGAAAATCCTTCAGCACGCCGGTGTCCTGCGCCACCTGAACCATGCGCTTCATTGCACGACCCAAAAGGCAAACCGACCGGTCCGCCTTGCGTCCGGCATCAGCTAGGGTTTTCACACGGGCGACGTTGGAGGCAAAGGTCGTCGCCACCACCATCCCCGCGCTGGAGGCCACCAGCTCCGCAATGTTGTCCTTCAGCGTGCTTTCCGACCGGCCCGGCAGCGGCGAGAACACGTTGGTTGAATCGCACATCAACGCCTTGATCGGTTTTTCCGCGGCAATCTCGGCAAAGCGGGCATCGTCCCAGCCCTCGCCCACAATAGGGGTCTGGTCGATCTTGAAGTCGCCGGAATGCACAACCCGGCCCGCCGGGCTGTCGATCACCAAGGCTGCAGATTCCGGGATCGAATGGCTGACGGGAATGAACTGTACCGAAAACGGCCCGGCGGTGATCGTCTCCGGCCGCGATGCGACCACGGTGATCGTGTCCGCTGGAAGGCCCGCCTCGGCGCATTTCAGACGCCCGATCTCGGCGGTGAAACGCCGCGCATAGACCGGTTTTTTCAACTGCGGCCACAACAGAGCCAGCGCGCCGATGTGGTCCTCGTGCGCGTGAGTGATGAAGATCGCCTCAAGCCGGTCGACACGCTCGATCAGCCAAGCCATATCGGCCATGATCAGATCAACGCCGGGCGTTGTATCCATGTCAGGGAACGTCACGCCCATATCGACCAGGATCAGCCGCTCCTTGTCCCTCGGGCCATAACCGTAGACATAGGCGTTCATTCCAATTTCGCCCGCCCCCCCAAGGGGCAGGTAGATCAGCCGGTTGTTATCCATAGGTCGTCCTTCGTCTCATCTGCGAGGTTCGCCCCCCGCGGGCTATGCATTCAGGTCGTGGATCAGGACGAGACCGTGCATGGTCAGATCGTCCTCGACCTTGTCAAAAATTCCTGTGCCCTGGTCGAAGAGGGACGCAAGCCCCCCCGTGGCGATCACCTTCATCGGGCGGGCGCGTTCTGCGCGGATGCGCTGGACCAGCCCCTCGACCAGACCGACATAGCCCCAATACACACCCGACTGCATGCAGGCCACTGTATTCGTGCCGATCACGGATTGCGGTTTGGCAACGTCGATATGCGGCAGTGCGGCGGCGGCCATGTGCAGCGCCTCGAGGCTCAGGTTCACACCGGGGGCGATGACGCCGCCGACATAAGCGCCATCGTCGTCCACGACATCGAAAGTGGTGGCGGTGCCGAAGTCCACAACGATCAGGTTGCCGCCATGCCGGTCATGCGCGCCGACCGTGTTGACCAGGCGGTCTGGGCCCACTGTCGTCCCCTGGTCCACCCGGGGGGGCACCGGCAGGCGACATTCCGGCTTGCCCACCACCAGCGGGCGGCAATCGAAATAGCGGTTGCAAAGGACCCGCAGGTTGAAGACGACGCGGGGCACGGTGGAGGATATGATGGCCGAGGTCACTTTCGCCTCGGTTCTGGTCAGCATCATCATCGACGACAGCCAGACGAAATACTCGTCAGCCGTGCGCTTGTGATCGGTGGCGATGCGCCAGGTGGCAAGGAACCGGGACCCATCCCAGATCGAAAACACGGTGTTGGTGTTGCCGCAGTCGATGGCCAAAAGCATGGCGATCCTCCGATCACTGTCCCAAGAACTAAAATTCTTCGCCGAAGAACTTTAGGTGCCCGCCTTTCAGAAAAACACGTCCGCCGCCGGGATCGACAGCCGGCCCTGCGCCGTGGACAGCACAAGATTGCCCGCCGGATCAATGGTGTCAAAGGTACCCTCATGCGTCTCGCGCATGGTACGTGCGCGGATGCGTCCACCCAGCCGGGCGGCATGGATCAGCCATTCCACCCGGATCGGTGCAAACCCTTCGTTGCGCAGCACCGCTTCCCATCGGGCCATGGCTGGGGCCAGACGGTCCAGCATTGCGGCTGGTTCCACGCGCAGACCTGTGGCCGCAAGGACAGACGTCGCCGACACCGCACCAGGTTCCAAATCCTCGGGCGATGGTGCGGCGATCAGGTTCACTCCGAACCCTACCGCCAGGTGCGCAGTGCCATCCTTTTGCCCGCTGCTTTCCAGCAAGATCCCCGCCACCTTGGCCCCGTTCAGCAACACATCGTTCGGCCATTTCAGGGTCAAAGTCTCTGGGAGGCGGGTCAGCGCTGCCAAAGCTTCGCGCAGCGCAAGGGCCGCGACAAACGATCGCAGCGCGATGACCGCAGGCGGTTCCGCCAGTCGCATCACCAGCGTCCCGTGAAAGTTGCCGGGCGGCGAGGACCAGACCCTGGAGCGCCTGCCCCGCCCCGCCGTCTGTTCGCGCGCTACAAACCAATGCGGGCCGATCATCCCTGTAGCCATGCGCAAGGCATGGGCGTTGGTGCTGTCCACCGTGTCCAGCAAATGCCGGCCAAAGCCCACCGGCCAGGTCGGCTTATCCGACAAGGGCTTCGGCGGCGGTTGCGGCCAGCGCCTCGATCCCGAAAAGGTTCACGATCCCGGCCAGCATGATCACCGCGCAGACCACCATCGCAACCCACTGTACCGGGGCCATGCGGCTGTCAACGCCGTCGCCCTCGGCCCCGAAATACATCAGGTAGACGATGCGCAGGTAATAGAACGCGCCAATGACCGAGGCGACGGCCCCAGCGATCGCAAGCCAGGTCATGTTTGCGTCGACGGCGGCCTGCAGGACATAGAACTTCCCGAAGAACCCGACCATCGGCGGCACGCCCGCCAGGCTGAACAATAGGACCAGCAGCGCCAGCGCCTTCATCGGTTCGGTCTTCGAAAACATGTTCAGGCTGGCGATGTCGGTCACCGGGCGACCATCACGCTCCATCGACAGGATGAACGCGAAGGTGCCGATGTTCATCGTCACATAGATCGCCATGTAGACAAGCATCGCCTGCACGCCGCCAACGGTTCCGGCAGCAAGCCCAATCAACGCGTAGCCCATATGCGCGATCGACGAATAGGCCATCAGGCGTTTCAGGTCCTTCTGGCCGATGGCAGCGACGGCCCCGAGGAACATCGACACCACCGCCAGTGCGGCCAGCACCTGCCCCCAATCACCGGGAATCGCGCCGAACGCATCCCAGGTCAGCCGCGCGATCAGCGCCATCGCGGCGACCTTGGGGGCGGTGGCAAAGAACATCGTGATGGGGGTGGGCGAGCCTTCGTAGACGTCGGGCGTCCACATGTGGAACGGGGCGGCGGAGACCTTGAACGCCAGACCGGCCAGCATAAAGACAAGGCCGAGCAGGAGGCCCAGCGGGACCTCTTCGCCGAGAGTCGACAGGATTCCGGAGAACAGCGTCGTGCCCGCATAGCCATAGACCAGCGACGCCCCGTACAGCAGCAGCCCCGAGGACAGCGCGCCGAGGACGAAGTACTTCAGCCCGGCTTCGGAGGATTTCGCACTGTCACGGCGCAAGGACGCGACGACGTACAAGGCCAGCGATTGCAGTTCCAACCCCATATACAGCGACATCAGGTCCCCGGATGAGACCATCATCATCATACCCAGTACCGCCAGGGTCACGAGGACGGGATATTCGAACCGCAGCAGGTCACGCCGCTGCATATAGTCCTGACCCACCAGAAGCACCGCCGCCGCCGACAAGAGGATTGTGATC
The DNA here is from genome assembly GCA_031430315.1 of Rhodobacterales bacterium. Classification (GTDB taxonomy): domain Bacteria; phylum Pseudomonadota; class Alphaproteobacteria; order Rhodobacterales; family Rhodobacteraceae; genus JAJNPS01. Next base: position 3,937 of record JANPBI010000047.1, read on the forward strand.
TTGGCGAAGCGCGAGAACGCGTCGTCGATGAACATGCCGCCAAAGGCTGCGTTCGAACCCTGCCCGTTCAGCCCGATCCAAATCGCCATCGCTACGAACAGCGCAGCCGTCAAGCGCAGGATCAGCCCGGCCACCTTGTCCTTGGTCGTGTAGACCCCGAACATCAGCGCGGCCATGGCAAAGATCGCCAGCACCATTTCCGGCAGGACGATGGAGAAATCGGTGGACAGCATCATCGTTCCTCAGTTCTGGGCCACGTCCTCGCCCGGAACGGGCAAGGCGGCATGGTAGTCGGCCACAAGGGCAGCCACCGACGGGCCGATCTTGTCGGTCACCAGCGACGGATAGATACCCAGGATCAGCGTCATAGCAATCAGGGGCGCAAAGATCGCCTTTTCCCGGCCCGTCATGTCGGTAATGGATTTCAGCGCCTCTTTGACCAGCGCACCGAAGACAACACGGCGGTAAAGCCACAGCGCATAGGCTGCCGACAGGATCACGCCTGACGTCGCCACGGCAGCAACCCAAGTATTGACCTGGAAGATGCCCATCAGCGTCAGGAACTCGCCGATGAAACCGCTGGTCCCCGGCAGGCCGACATTCGCCATGGTGAAGAACATGAAGACCAGCGCATAGGCGGGCATCCGGTTCACCAGACCGCCGTAAGCCTCGATCTCGCGCGTGTGCATCCGGTCGTAGATCACGCCCACCAACAAGAACAGCGCTCCGGAGATGAAGCCGTGGCTGATCATCTGAAAGATCGCGCCATCGACGCCCTGCTGGTTCACTGCAAAGATGCCCATGGTGACAAAGCCCATATGCGCCACCGACGAATAGGCAATCAGCTTTTTCATGTCGGTCTGCACCAGGGCCACAAGGCTGGTATAGACAATCGCAATCGCGCTCATCCACAAGACCAGCGGCCCCATCACGTCCGACCCGACCGGGAACATCGGAATGCTGAACCGCAAAAAGCCGTAGCCGCCCATCTTCAAGAGGATCGCCGCCAGCACGACCGACCCCGCCGTCGGCGCCTGCACGTGGGCATCCGGCAGCCAGGTATGCACCGGCCACATCGGCATCTTGACGGCAAAGCTGGCGAAGAAGGCGAGGAACAGCATTGTCTGCAAGCCACCTGGAACGGTGATCCCAAGGATCGAGAACGTCTCGCTGGCAAAGGTGAAGTCGAGCAGCGAGGTGGTCCCTTCGGGACAGGCGCCGATGCAGGTGGTGCCCGCCGCATGATACATCGCGATCATTGCGACCAGCATCAGGACCGAACCGAGGAAGGTATAGAGAAAGAACTTGAAGGCCGCGTAGATCCGTTCCTTGCCGCCCCAGATGCCGATGATCAGGAACATCGGGATCAGGCCAGCCTCAAAGAAAAGATAGAAGAGCACCAGATCAAGTGCGCAGAACACGCCCAGCATCAGCGTTTCCAGCACCAGGAACGCGACCATGTATTCCTTGACGCGTGTCTGCACGTCCCAGCACGACCAGATCGTCAGCGGCATCAGGAACGTCGTCAACAGCACGAACAGCACCGAAATGCCGTCTATGCCCATGCGATAGGACAGGCCGAGGATCCAGCTCCGCTCCTCTACCAGCTGAAAGCCGGTATTGGCGGGGTCGAACTCGACCAGGATGAACAGCGACATGATGAAGGTCGCGGTGGTCGCGAATAGGGCCAGCCGCTTGGCGTTCATCCGTGCCGCCGCGTCGTCGCCCCGCAGGAACAAGGCCAGCACAGCCGCCGCAACCAGCGGCAGGAAGGTGATCATGGAAAGAAGGTTGCTCATGATCCGTCCTTAATGCGCGACAAACAGCGTCATCCAAGTGACGAGGACAACAATCCCCAGCACCATCGCGAACGCGTAGTGAAAGATGTAGCCAGACTGCGCCCGACCAGCGAGCCGGGTGAAGAACGGGATGATCCCAAGCGCAACACCGTTCAAAGAGCCGTCGATGACATCGCCGTCTCCACGTTTCCACAGCATGTGACCCAGCCATTTCGCGGGGCGGACAATGAGGAAATCGTAGATCTCGTCAAAGTACCACTTGTTGAGCAGGAACAGGTAAAGCGGGCGCTGCTGTGCGGCCAGACGTCCCGGCAGGCTGGGGTCGCGAATGTAGAACATCCAGGCGGTGAAGAACCCGATCAGCATCGCGACAAAGGGCGAGAGCTTGACCCAGGTCGGCACCTCGTGCGCCTCGTGGATCACGTGGTTGTCCGTGGCCATGTAGATTGCGCCTTGCGGAGCGGTGCCGGTGACGGTGATCGCTCCTGTGGCAACCGCAGTTGCGGCGGGCGCGTCCGAATGGCCCTCTGCCATCGGGACGGCCTCGGTCGTGGCAACTGCGATGCTCTCGGCGGGTGCGGCTTCGGTCGCGGCTGTGCCTTCGGCAGGGGCTGCTTCGGTGCTGGCTGCCGCATCGGCATGACCCTCGGCCTTTGCCGCGTCGCCATGCGCCTCACCTTCGGCATACGCGGCCTCCGGCTCCATGCCGAACCAGTCGCGGACCTTGTCGACTTCGCCAAAGAACACGCTGTACCAGATCATCCCCGAGAAGGCGGCACCCAGCGCCAGCATGCCCAGGGGCACCAGCATCGTCATCGGGCTTTCATGCGGCTCGTGCGCGTGGTCGTCGCGGCCATGGTGCCCGTGCGCCGGGGCGCGGCTTTCGCCGTAGAACGTCATGAACATCAGCCGCCAGCTATAGAAACTGGTGAAGCATGCCGCCACGACCAACAACGGGAAGGCAAAGGACGACCCTACATAGGCGCTCTCGATCACTGCGTCCTTCGACAGGAACCCGGCGAACCCGTAATGCGTCAAGGGAATGCCGACCCCGGTGATGGCAAGGGTGCCGATCATCATCGCCCAGAAGGTCAGCGGGATCTTTTTCCTGAGGCCCCCGTAGTTGCGCATGTCCTGTTCATGGTGCGTCGCGGTGATCACCGACCCTGCACCAAGGAACAGCATCGCCTTGAAAAACGCGTGGGTGAAAAGGTGGAACATCGCCACCGAATAAACCCCGCAGCCCGCCGCCACGAACATGTAGCCCAACTGCGAACATGTCGAATAGGCGATCACGCGCTTGATGTCGTTCTGCACCAGACCGACCGTGGCCGCAAAGAACGCGGTCGCAGCACCCACCACCACGATCATCGTCTTGGCGTCGGGCGCGTATTCATAAAGCGGCGACATCCGGCAGACGAGGAACACCCCCGCCGTCACCATGGTCGCGGCATGGATCAGCGCGGATACCGGGGTCGGGCCTTCCATCGCGTCGGGCAGCCAGGTGTGCAGGAACAACTGCGCCGATTTGCCCATCGCGCCGATGAACAGCAGCACACCCACCAGATTGGCGGCATTCCAGTCGGTCCAGAGGAAGCTGAGATTCGTTTCCGCGAGCACCGGGGCGGCGGCAAAGATGTCATCCAGACGGACCGAGTCCACAAGGAAGAACAGCGCGAAAATCCCCAACGCAAACCCGAAGTCGCCCACCCGGTTGACGACAAACGCCTTGATCGCAGCGGCGTTGGCGGTCGGCTTGCGGTAGTAGAATCCGATCAGCAGGTAGGAGGCGACGCCCACCCCTTCCCAGCCAAAGAACATCTGCACCAGGTTGTCGGACGTCACCAGCATCAACATGGCAAAGGTAAAGAACGAGAGATACGCAAAGAACCGGGCGCGGTAGGGTTCATTGTCGCCCCAGTTTTCGTCATGCGCCATATAGCCGAAGCTGTAGAGGTGGACCAAAGCAGAGACGGTGTTCACCACCACCAGCATGATCGCCGTCAGCCGGTCGAGGCGGATCGCCCAGTCGGCACCAAGGCTGCCGGATTCGATCCAGCGCATCAGCACGATCTGTTGGGTGTCGCCCTCAAACGTCAGGAAGATGTACCAGCTGAGAATCGCGGCCAGAAACAACAGCGACGTGGCGATGATCTGGCCCGCGCGCTCGCCGATCAGCCGCCAGCCGAACCCGCAGATCAGCGCCCCGATCAGTGGGGCAAAGAGGATGATCGTCGCCATAGGTTCAGCCCTTCATCACGTTGACGTCTTCGACGTCGATCGTCCCGCGGTTCCTAAAGAACACCACCAGGATCGCCAGACCAATCGCCGCCTCCGCCGCCGCGACGGTCAGCACGAACATAGTGAAGACCTGACCCACGAGGTCGCCCGAGAAGGACGAAAACGCCACGAGGTTGATGTTGACCGCGAGCAGCATCAACTCGATCGACATCAGGATGACGATCACGTTCTTGCGGTTGAGGAAGATGCCAAAGATGCCGATGACGAACAAAGCCGCCGCGACGCTGAGGTAATGTTCCAGTCCGATCATCCTACCACCCTGACGTAAGGCCGAGTTTCTGACACGCGAACGCCGAAACCCACCATGAAATCGATTGATCGGTCAGCACACTCATGTCCGTCGCGGGGCTCACAATGGGAAACACCTCTGATCTTTCGTCGGCATCGTAGACGTAACCGAAGGTACGGTCCGAACAGCTGACCAGCCTGATCGCATGCGAGATTCCAGACTTACCCTCGCGCCGCGTCTCTACCTGTAGCGTGTCGCCGCTCTGCGCCTGAAGATTCAACAGAAAGTACTTTGTGCCCGGATCTGACGGGACGGGGACAGCGATTTCAGCTGCATAGGCTGAAAATGCAAACGCCGATGAGGCCGCGACCAGCGAGGCGAGCAGTTTCAACACGGTCACAGCCCCTGCCCCGGCTTCACATCCACCAACTCCATCGCCTTGGCCGGATCGCGCCACATCTGGTGCAGCACGTTCTGGCGCTTGATGTCGCGCCGATGCCGCAGCGTCAGAAGGATCGCGCCGATCATCGCAACCAGCAGGATCATCCCCGCCAGCTGGAACAAAAGGATGTACTTGTCATAGATCAGAAGCCCCAAGGCGCGAGTATTCTCCACATCCGGGATCGCGGGGGCGACGGCTTGGCGCAACCCTTCAGCCTCGGGGGCGACTTTCCAGACGCCCACACCGATGGCGATCTGCATCAACAGGATGACGCCGATCAACAGGCCCAGCGGCATGTAGCGCGCCATTTCCCCCTTCAGTTCCGCAAAGTCGATGTCGAGCATCATGACGACGAACAGGAACAGCACCGCCACGGCGCCGACATAGACGATGACCAGCAGCATCGCGACGAACTCGGCGCCCAAGAGGACGAACAGCCCCGAAGTCGACAGGAACGCCAGGATCAACCACAAGACCGAATGCACCGGGTTGCGGCTGACCGTGACCATAAGCCCGGCGGCAACCGTCACGAATGCAAAGACGTAAAAGGCGAAGGCGGCGACGGTCATGTGGGTTGCTCCCCAGAATTCTCGGCAGTCTCGGCAAAGACAGCTTGCGCCAGTTCCAGCGCCTTTTGCATCGCGGGCATACCGGCGAACATCGACATTTGCCAGATCACTTCGGCGATCTCGCGCTTGGTGGCTCCGGCGGCCAGTGCGTTCCTGATGGTCGGACGCAATTGCGGCTCACCCAAGGGTCCCAGCACCGTCTGCGCCGCAATCGTCACCAGAAACCGGGTCCGCGCATCCAGCCCTTCGGGATTAAAAGTCTTGCCGAACCACATTTCCAGCAGGTCCTTCGGCATCGCGGGAAACAGGTTTTCAAACGCCTTCACGTCAAGGTTTTCCATCCCCGGCGTAAGGGCCTTGGCCATCTTTTGCCCCTGCTCCAGCATCGATGCGAAGATCTTGGTGAAATCGTCGGTCATGCGGTTACCGATAAGGCGCGTCGAGTTCGAGGTTGCGGGCAATCTCGGCTTCCCAGCGGTCGCCGTTCGCCAGAAGCTTGTCCTTGTTGTAGAAGAGCTCTTCGCGCGTCTCGGTGGAGAACTCGAAGTTCGGCCCTTCGACGATGGCATCGACCGGGCAAGCCTCCTGGCAGAACCCGCAATAGATGCATTTCGTCATATCAATGTCATAGCGCGTGGTGCGGCGGCTGCCATCCTCGCGCGGTTCGGCATCGATGGTGATCGCCTGCGCCGGGCAGATCGCCTCGCACAGTTTGCAGGCGATGCAGCGTTCTTCGCCATTGGCATAGCGGCGCAGAGCGTGCTCTCCCCGGAAACGCGGGGACAGCGGCCCCTTTTCATGCGGGTAGTTCAGCGTGGCCTTGGGGGCAAAGAAGTACTTCATGCCCAGGCCAAAGCCTTTGATGAAATCCATGAGCAGGAAGTACTTCGCCGCGCGGGTGTAGTCGGTTGTGCGTGCCGGACCCATGATCAGCCTCCTATCGCCCAGCGGGCCCAGAACCCGCCGAACACTTCAAACTTGGCCAGGAACGCGACCAGCACGACCCAGCCCAGGCTCATCGGCAAAAACACCTTCCAGCCGATGCGCATCAACTGGTCGTAGCGATAGCGGGGCACGATGGCCTTGACCATCGCGAACATGAAGAAAAAGAACGCCATCTTGGCCACCATCCACAGCGCGCCATCGGGCAGGCCGGGGATGGGCGACAGCCAGCCGCCAAAGAACAGGAGCGACATCAGCGCGCACATGAGGAAAATGGCGATGTATTCGCCGGCCATGAACAGAAGGTAGGGCGTCGATGAGTATTCGACCATGAAGCCCGCGACGAGTTCGGATTCCGCCTCGGGAAGGTCGAAGGGCGGGCGATTTGTTTCTGCCAATGCACTGATAAAGAACAGGAATACCATCGGCAGGTGGGGCAGCCAGTACCAGTTCAGCAGGCCATAATTGCCATCTTGCGCGGCCACGATGGCCGAGAAATTCATCGAGCCGGTCGAGATGATGATGCCGATGATGATCAGGCCAAGGCTAACCTCATAGCTGATCATCTGCGCTGCCGACCGCAAACTGCCCAGGAAGGGGTATTTGGAGTTCGACGCCCAGCCGCCCATGATCACGCCGTAGACTTCCAGCGATGAAACCGCGAACACAAACAGGATTGCGACGTTGATGTCGGACAAGACCCAGCGTTCGTTGAACGGGATCACCGCCCAGGCAAGGATCGCGAGCACAAATGACAACATCGGGGCGAGGAAAAACACCGGGCGATCCGCACCTGCGGGCACCACGATTTCCTTGACGACGTATTTCAGCGCATCGGCTACCGATTGTAGCAGGCCGAAGGCGCCCACCACGTTGGGCCCCCGCCGCATCTGCACCGCCGCCCAGATCTTGCGGTCACCGTAGACGAGGAACAACAGGCTGATCATAACGAAGGCCGTGACCAAAAGGCATTGCGCCACGATGATCAGCGCCATCCCCGCCCCTGTCGACATAAACCCGTCCATCACCCAGTTCCTTATCGTTCAGACCGTCGGAATGCCCTGCTCGCCGCAATCGCGCACTGTGACCTCGGCGTCAATGGTGCGAAAGCCGGGTGGCAGTGCGGCCGATACTGTATAGACCGCATCGCCGCGCCAGATCTCGCCTTGCCGGACGACGGTCGTGCGCACCAGCCGGGCGAAACCGAACCCCCGGATCAGCGCATATTGCGCCGCGGCACATCGTGCATAGCCTGCCACATCTTCGTCATTTCGCGCACCCTTCATGGCAACACGGAAGTTGACCAGATCACCATCGAGCAACAGCGTCTCGATGCCAAGATAGTCCTGTTGCCCGCCAAGCGAAGCCTGATGCGTCGCCGCACAAGCGCTAAGCATCATCAGCGCCGCAAGGCAACCTGCGAGGGTCAGCGCATGATCCATGCCTATTCAGCGGCCATCGGGCTTTGATCGCGGACCATTTGCATGGCGGACAGTTCCGCCATGACCTTGCTGGCCCGGGCAATCGGGTTGGTCAGGTAGAAATCCTTGGTGGCATTGCGGAAGGTGGCTTTGCCAGGATCGCGAAGCTCCAGGGAGGACCAGCCGTTGTCCGCCACCTGATCGATGCGCCCCAGATGCGGATAGGCCGCCACCAGCGCGATGCGCAAGGCGGCAAGGCTGTCCCACGGCAAGGTGGCCCCCAGTTCCGCTGACAAGGCACGTAGGACCGCCCAGTTTTCCTTGGCCTCACCCGGCGCAAAGCCCGCGCGCATCGCAAGTTGGGGTCGGCCTTCGGTGTTCACGAACAGCCCGTTTTCTTCGGTGTAGGCGGCGGCAGGCAGGATGATGTCGGCGCGGTTTGCCCCGCGGTCGCCATGGCTGCCTTGATAAATGACAAAGGGACCCGGCGCGATATTGACCTCATCCGCCCCAAGATTGTAGATGACCTCGGCCCCTTCGGTGGCCGCCGCAAGACCGCCTTCGGTCACTGCTCCCACATCCATCGCGCCTACCCGGGAGGCGGCGATGTGCAGGATCAGCAGCTTGGAATTGGAATTTTCCGCCAGCCGCATCACGTGGGCAAGAACCGCCTCGCCGTCCGCCTCGGCAATGGCACCCTGCCCCACGATCACCAGCGTCGGCATTGCCCGGGTCGCATCGGAAATCGCCTGCCCCGACAAAGCCATCAGCGCCGCACGATCCGTGCCGACATGGGCATAATCATAGGTCAGGTCAACTGCCTCGCCGACCAGCCCGATTTTCGCTCCGTGCAACCATGCCTTGCGGATGCGGGCGTTCAGCACGGGCGCTTCAACGCGGGGATTGGTACCGATCAACTGGATCATCTTTGCGCCGTCGATGTCGTCGATCGTCGCATTGCCGACATAGGCCGAGCGGTTCCCGATGGGCAAGCGCGCGCCATCGGTGCGGCATTCGACGTGACCGCCAATGCCTTCGATCAGATGTTTGAGGCTATAGGCCGCCTCGACCGGCACCAGATCGCCCACGAGGCCCGCGACCTTGCGGCCCTTCATCGCGGCGGCCGCTGCGGTCAGCGCCTCGCCCCAGCCCGCTTTGTGCAGTTTGCCGTTCTCGCGGATATAGGGTGTGTCCAGACGCTGGCGGCGTAGTCCGTCCCAGACGAAGCGGGTCTTGTCGCTGATCCATTCCTCGTTCACGCCGTCATGGTTGCGCGGCAGGATGCGCATCACTTCGCGACCCTTGGTGTCAACGCGGATGTTGGACCCCAGCGCGTCCATCACGTCGATGGATTCGGTTTTGGTCAGCTCCCAGGGCCGCGCGGTAAAGGCATAGGGTTTGGAGGTCAGCGCTCCTACCGGACACAGGTCGATGATGTTGCCCTGCAAGTTGCTGGCAAGCGTTTCATTCAGATAGCTGGTGATCTCGCTGTCTTCCCCGCGCCCGGTTTGACCCATCTGGCTGATGCCCGCGACTTCGGTGGTAAAGCGTACACATCGCGTGCAGGAGATGCAGCGCGTCATCTTGGTCTCGACCAACGGACCAAGGTTCAGATCCTCGGTCGCGCGCTTTGGCTCTCGGTAGCGGCTGAAATCCACGCCGAACGCCATCGCCTGATCCTGCAGGTCGCATTCGCCGCCCTGGTCGCAGATCGGGCAATCGAGGGGATGGTTGATCAGCAGGAACTCCATCACCCCCTCGCGGGCCTTCTTGACCATCGGGGATTTGGTCTTGACCAGCGGCGCCTCGCCGTTCGGGCCGGGGCGCAGGTCCTTGACCTGCATCGCGCAGGACGCGGTGGGTTTCGGCGGGCCGCCCACGACCTCGACCAGACACATCCGGCAGTTGCCCGCAATCGTCAGGCGCTCGTGGTAGCAAAAGCGCGGGATATCAATGCCCGCCACTTCGGCGGCCTGGATTATGGTCATCGCGCCATCGACCTCGATCTCGACCCCGTCGATGGAGATTTTTTTGAGGTTAGACATGGGCAGACCCTTTTTGTAACACGCGCGCCAACTTTTTGCGCATCTCGGCCAAAAACCCCGGGCGCAGGACAGGAGCCGCCTGATGTTCGCTTTTTTGCGTGAACGTCATGGGTTTTACACGCGCCTCGATGTCGCGCATCATGTATTTCGGGTCAAGACTGCCGTAGCACATGTTTGCCCTACTCTGCCGCCACTTGCGTGCAGCCATGGCTCTTCCAGAGCTGCGCCTCTTTCAAATATTTCCAACCAAAGGCCTCGTCACTGTCGCCATTTGCCTCAAGCTGGGCCAGCCGTGCCAGCGCCTCGTCCAATGTCGGTTTATGCCCGGCGGGTACCCACCACATAACGAAATGCATCTTGCCCAGCACCTCGAACCATTCCTGACGGCGTTCATAGAACGCACGGTGGACGGTGTTCCAGACGAAGTTTTCAAGCGTTTCCACGCTTTCCCAGACCGTCAGGTTCGACACATACTGTGGATCGCCGTCGATCTTGGCCTCGGTGTTGCCCGTCCCCGGTTCGCCCGAGCCTTCCATCATCCACACGAATCCCGGCATCCGTTTGCCAAGGCCATTGATACGATCAAGTGCCTCCATGAATTCGCCGACCCGTGGATCGTCGGTGGGGGCCAAAAGGCGGCCGACGTTCAACTCAGCCAGGTGCATTATTCCGCTCATCGCTGCACACACCGCCCTTGCCGTACAAGGGTGCCATCTGTCGCCACCAGCGTGTCGGCGTCCTGCAGCACGCCGTCGGCCCAAACGACATCCGATCCGGCAAACCGGTCCATGCAGTACAGCGTCGCCTCATAGCGCGCGGCCTGGGCTGCCGAGGCGGCCTTGCCGGCAGCATCCCGGACGGTCACGTCAAAGTCGCGCTTGTCATCGCTGGTTGCCGCCACCTTTCCCTTAAACTTGATCCCGTCAAACAGGACGGGCGGCGGACCGCCGCAGCCTGCCAGCAGCCCTATGACAGCCATGCCCCACAGCGCCTTCATGCGCAGCCCTCCACAAAGACCCAAGCCCCCGCGTCATAGCGGTCATAGATGGACGATTGCAACCTTTGCCCACGGCCTTTGCACGTTGCTTCGGCCAGGTTTCGGGCCGCGGCCCCTTGATCATTGCCAAAGGGCGCATCGCCATTCGTCACGCGCAGAGGTTGCAGCCGCGCGTCAGGCGTCCGAGGTGCCGCCGCGCACGCCGCCAGAAGACCGCTACACGCCAATCCAAAGATGCCCACACGGATCATGCGCACCCCATCCGATCCCGGATCGGGACAAGCGACCCAGCGGCACGGGTGCCGGTTCTGGTCGTTGCATCGCCAAAGACATCTTTCGCGGGTCCTGTCATTCCGACGACCGCAGCAGTTCGCCGATCATGCTGCCCTTTGCAATCTCGTCCCGGCCGACCTTGCAATAGCTTTCCGTATCCCCTTCGACAGCGCCCGCGCTGGCCAGATAGGTGGCAGCCTCGGCCTTGATGCGGGCTTTCTGGTCAGGATCCTTGATGAATGCTTCGACCTCGTCGCGGCTGTAGCCCTTGCTCGTGGCGTAACGTTTCAGATCGTCGATCTTGCCAAGGACGACAAACATCCGCGCCGAAATCGACGGACAGGTCTTGCGTATGACATCGCCGATGCGCCCGGCGCGCAAGGACTCGTTGATGTACGCCTCGTCTTGCAGCGGCTCAAGCGCCAGCACAGGCGTTGCCGCAGCAAGCAGCGCTGCAAAGCCGAGGGTCAAGGACATGTGTTTCATAGGGGCCTCCATCATTGTGCCTGCCCCCATTGATGGCGATCCCCGGGCTGATATGCTATGACAGCCGGACGATTGCCGATAGCACAGCAGCCGTAGGTCAAGTTGGTCGGCAGCCCTTTGCCTGTGGCAGCCGCTAACCGCTGATCCCCCCGGGTCTGCACCAGACTACTCCGCCGCCATCGCGCCCATGCGGCCCGACTTCTTTGCCTTGATCCGGTCCTCGATCTCTTCGCGGAAGGCGCGCACCAGCCCCTGAATCGGCCAGGCTGCTGCATCGCCAAGGGCACAGATCGTGTGGCCTTCGACTTGTTTGGTCACCGAGATCAGCATGTCGATTTCTTCGACCTCGGCCTCGCCGCGGACTAGCCGGTCCATGACCCGCATCATCCAGCCCGTGCCTTCGCGACAGGGCGTGCATTGGCCGCAGCTTTCGTGCTTGTAGAACTTCGACAGCCGCCAGTTCGCTTTGATGACGTCGGTGGACTGGTCCATCACGATGACCGCCGCCGTGCCCAGACCCGACCGTTGTTCGCGCAGCCAGTCGAAATCCATGATTGCGTCATCACATTGCGCTTGCGTCAGCAAAGGCACCGACGACCCGCCCGGGATCACCGCCTTGATGTTCTTCCAACCGCCGCGCACGCCGCCGCAATGGCGGTCGAGCAGTTCCTTCAAAGGGATCGACATCGCTTCTTCGACGACGCAGGGATTGTTGACGTGGCCCGAGATGCCAAAGAGTTTGGTCCCGGTGTTGTTGGCTCGGCCAAAGGACGCAAACCAGTCCGCGCCGCGCCGCAAGATGGTCGGCACCACGGCAATGCTCTCCACATTGTTTACTGTGGTCGGACAACCATAAAGGCCGGACCCTGCCGGGAATGGCGGCTTCATCCGGGGCATGCCCTTCTTGCCTTCAAGGCTTTCCAGCAGCGCGGTTTCTTCGCCGCAGATATAGGCGCCCGCGCCATGGTGCAGGTAGCAGTCGAAATCCCAACCGGATTTCGCGGCGTTCTTGCCCAGAAGCCCCGCGTCATAGCATTCGTCCAGCGCGGCCTGCAAAGCCTCGCGTTCGCGGATGTATTCGCCCCGGATGTAGATGTAGCAGGCATTCGCCCCCATCGCGAAAGCCGCGATCAGACAGCCTTCGATCAGGGTGTGCGGATCATGGCGCATGATCTCGCGGTCCTTGCAGGTGCCAGGCTCGGACTCGTCGGCATTCACCACAAGGTAGGATGGCCGACCGTCCGACTGCTTGGGCATGAAGGACCATTTCAGGCCGGTAGGGAACCCTGCCCCGCCACGCCCGCGCAGACCCGATGCCTTGACCTGCTCGACCAAGGTATCGCGACCCCGCGCGATGATCTCGGCGGTGCCATTCCAGTGGCCACGCTTTTTCGACCCCGCAAGGGAGCGGTCATGCATCCCGTAAAGGTTGGTGAAAATGCGATCCTGATCCTTCAGCATTCCTGCCTCTTTCTTCTTAGGTCCGGCGTTGTCGCCAGATCCGATACGTCACCACCATCGCCCAGATGAAGGCAGCAAT
>JANPBI010000048.1:0-3231 GCA_031430315.1 Rhodobacterales bacterium
GGAATAGGGGCCTGCGCCTTTGATGTCGTTGGACAAGTCCGTGGCGTCACAAGGGCCGGCGCAGGCCGCGATCAGGCTGTGCTGGCAGAGAACATCGCGGGGGCCTGTGCCCCGCGGCTCGCCGTCCAGTGTATGTGCACGGACCGCATCCAGGGCGGCTTTGCATTCGACGACTTCGAAGCGGTTTGCCGGCAACAATAATGCCTTTGAGGGCGCATTGTATCTGTGGTTGGCACGACCGATACGCTGCACCAGACGTTTGACGTTTTTTGGCGCGCCGATCTGGATGACAAGGTCGACATCGCCCCAATCGATCCCGAGATCGAGCGAGCCGGTGCAGACGACGGCGCGGAGTGCCCCTGCGACCATCGCAGCCTCGACCCGGTCGCGCTGTTCACGGGCGAGGCTGCCGTGATGGATCGCGACTGGCAGGTTATCCTCGTTCTGTAACCACAAGGCATGAAAGAAAAGTTCCGCCTGGGCGCGGGTGTTATGGAACATGAGGGTGGTGCGGTGCTGGCGGATCTGGTCGAGGACCGCGGGAATCGCATAGCGCCCGCCACCCCCGGCCCAAGGTGGGGGCTCAGTGGTTTCCAGCATGGAGATGTCAGGGTCGGGGCCCGGATCCGCCAGCAGGATTTTGGTGTCGGCGTGGAGGAAGCGGGCGAGGGCGGGGGGGTCCTCGACGGTAGCGGAGAGGCCGATGAGACGCAGGCCGGGAGAGAGGGTGGCGAGGCGGGAGACGAGCAGCGAGAGCTGGTCGCCGCGTTTGGATTCAGCGAGGGCATGGATTTCGTCGACGATAACCCTTTGCAATCCTTGGAACATTCTGGGTGAGTCTTCGTAACTTAGGAGGAGGGCGAGGCTTTCGGGGGTGGTCAGCAGGATATGCGGCGGATCGGCGCGCTGGCGGCGGCGCTGGGTGTAGCTGGTGTCGCCGGTGCGGTCCTCGACGCGGATGTTCAGCGCGGCGCCCTCGATCGGGGTGCGGAGGTTCCGGCGGATGTCGGCGGTCAGGGCCTTGAGCGGCGAGATGTAGAGGGTGTGCAATCCGGAGGGCGGATTTGTCCCGAGTTCTGAGAGGGTTGGCAGGAATCCGGCGAGGGTCTTGCCGCCTCCGGTCGGGGCGATGAGGAGTGTCGCGGGGTCGCTTGCGCGGGCCACCATGTCCAATTGATGCGGGTGCAGGGACCAGCCTTTGGCGGCAAACCAGGTGGCGAGGGCGGGCGGCAGGGTGGTCATGGGACATATGTAGAACAGCGGGTGCTGCGGGGAAAGCGGGACGCGAAAAACGGCGTCGGGTATCTGTCGGGTAACTGTCGGGCATGTGACGGGCATCCGTCCCGACAGGCGTCGGCTGCGGAAAACAACCGTGTGCCAGACGTGTGCCAAACGTGTGCGAACTGTGCGCCGGGCGTGCAACCGCATTCAGCCCCCCGAATCCGCTTGCCGACCGCTTGTCCCGCGCCTAATCCAAGGCCCATGAAACTTCTCTTCCTTGGCGATGTGATGGGGCGGGCGGGGCGGATGGCGGTAACCGAGCGGTTGCCGGGTCTGCGCGCCGAATGGGGTTTGGATTTCGTCGTGGTCAACGGCGAGAACGCGAGCCAGGGGATCGGGTTGACCCCGGAGCATGCACGCGCGCTGCTGGCGGCGGGGGCGGATGTGATCACCTTAGGCGATCACGCGTTCGACCAGAAGGACATGCTTCAGTTCATCGAGACGGAGCCGCGGATCATCAGGCCGCTGAATTTCTCCAAAGTCGCACCGGGTCGCGGGGCGGGCGTGTTCGAGGCGACGCGGGGGCGGCGGGTGCTGGTGGCGCAGGTGCTGGGGCAGGTGTTCATGAAGCGCCCGTTCGATGATCCCTTCAGCGCCATCGAGACGGTCTTGAAGACCCACACATTGGGCGGGGCGGTACAGGCCTCGATTGTGGATGTGCATGCCGAGGCCACGTCTGAGAAAATGGGCATGGGGCATTGGTGCGACGGCATGGCTTCGCTGGTGGTGGGCACGCATACCCATGTGCCGACGGCGGATGCGATGATCCTGCCGAAGGGGACGGCCTACCAGACCGACGCGGGCATGTGCGGCGATTACGACAGTGTCATCGGGATGGAAAAGCTGGAGCCGTTGCGGCGGTTCGTGACCGGCATGGCCAAGGGGCGGTTCGAGCCTGCCGACGGGCCCGCGACGCTGTCGGGGCTCTATGTCGAAACGGATGACAGGACGGGCCGCGCGACCGCCGTGCGGATGATCCGGGTCGGCGGGCGGCTGCAAGAGGCGCGGGTTTGACCGGCGAGGCGAATTTTCAGGCGGCCCCCCCACCCTCTCCCTCCCCCACGCGGGGGGAGGGAAGCGCTGGCCATGACAGGTCAGCAGTGGTGCAGCAACGATGGTTCTTTGTGCTGGTCTTGCTGGTCCTTGGCGTGGGCTGGGGGTCGACGCAATCGCTTGGCAAGATGGCGACGTCGACGGGGCATCAGCCATTCGGGCTGATCTTCTGGCAACTGGTGGTCTGTTCGGTGGTCTTGGGCATCGTGTCGGCGGTGCGGCGCAAGGGGCTGGTCTTCTCGCGTGAGGCGTTCACGTTCTATGTGGTGATCGCGATCATAGGCACCATCATCCCCAATGCCGCGTTTTATGCCGCCGTGCATCACCTGCCCGCGGGGATCATGTCGATCCTGATCTCCACGGTGCCGCTGTTGGCGTTCCCGATGGCGCTGGCGCTGGGGATCGACCGGTTTACCGGCATCCGGATGCTCGGGTTGCTGCTGGGCCTGGCTGGTGTCGCGTTGATCGCAGCGCAAGGCTCGGGGACCGGCTTGTCGCAGGGATCGCTGCTGGTCTGGTTGCTGATCGCGATGGTGGGGCCGCTCTTTTACGCCATCGAGGCCAATTACGTCGCGCGCAAGGGTACCGCAGGCATGGATGCGGTGCAGGCGATGTTCGGGGCGTCGGTCGTGGGCGTGGTGCTGGCATTGCCGATCGCGCTCTTGTCAGGGCATTGGGTCAGCCCGCCGTGGCCGCTGGCACGACCGGAATGGGCGTTGATCATTGCGTCGAGCGTGCATGCGGTGGTCTATTCCGCCTATGTTTGGCTGGCATCCAAGGCGGGTTCGGTATTCGCCTCGCAAAGTTCCTATCTGGTGACGGCGTCGGGTGTTTTTTGGGCGATGGCCTTGCTGGGTGAACGGTTTTCGCCATGGGTCTGGCTCGCGCTTGTAGTCA
>JANPBI010000049.1:0-43812 GCA_031430315.1 Rhodobacterales bacterium
TATCCCCGTTCTTGTGGGTCACCTCGCCCTGACCTTCGCGCAGGCCGTCGACGAAACTGCCTTGGTATGTGTCGCCGTTTGGCTGGGTCAGGCGACCGGCGCCGTTGATCTGGCCATTGGACCACTGGCCTTCAAAGGTCAGGCCGTCGGGCATGGTTAAGGCTCCTTGCCCTTCGCGCTGACCGGCCTTGAGATTGCCTTTGTAAAGCGCGCCGTCGGGATAGGTAATCGTGCCTTCGCCCTCTTTGACGCCCATGACCCAGGCGCCGTCATAAACGTACCCATTTGGGCTTGTCAGTTTGCCCGTACCGTGGCGTTGGCCATCGAGAAACGCGCCGGTGTAGACCGAACCGTCGGCATAGGTGGCCACACCGCTGCCGGTCATTGCGCCGTTTTTCCAGTCCCCGTCGTAACTGCCGCCATCGGGAAAATTGATCTTGCCTTTGCCTTCGGGTTGGCCGGCAATAAAGGTACCGTCATAGACCGCGCCATTGGGGAACCGCGCGCGGCCTGTTCCCTCGATCTTGCCGTCCACCCAAGCGCCGGAATACTCGTAGCCGTTGGGCAGGGTATAGGTGCCCGTGCCATGCTGAAGGCCAGCGCGAAAGGTGCCTTCGTAGACGGAGCCGTCGTCATACTGCTTGGTGATGACCTCGCCGTCGGATTGGGCGAGGGCCGGGGCCGTGCCGCCCATGGCCAGGATCAGGGCCAAGGCTATAGCGGCTTTGCGATTTTGGCCAAGCACGATCTGTATCCTTATCTGGCACCGTTTTGGGGCCGTGAGTCTGTCGCACCAAACCTAGACCGTGTGCGCGGGGCCTGACAAGCAGCGCCGGGGACCGACGGGTGCTTTCCCGGCTTTCCCTTGGGGTGGTTCCTGCTAGAACCATGTCGATCCAGAACAGCAGGTTGCCATGACCGACCAATTCCGCCTGACCATCGCGCAACTGAACCCGGTGCTGGGTGACCTTGCTGGCAATGCCGCCAAGGCCCGCGCGGCGTGGGATCAGGGCCGCGCCGCCCGCGCCGACATGGTCGCGCTGACCGAGATGTTCATCACCGGCTATCAGACGCAGGATTTGATCCTTAAGCCCGCCTTTGTGGCTGATGCAATCCGCGCCATTGAGGGACTGGCAAAGGACTGCGCCAATGGTCCGGCATTGGGGATCGGGGGGCCGGCCGTCGTGGCAGGACGGTTGCACAACGCCTATTACGTGCTGCAAGGCGGCCGGGTGTCGGCCACGGTTCTGAAGCATCATCTGCCGAACGACGCGGTGTTCGACGAAAAGCGCGTGTTTTCCCCGGCCGAGGTCAGCGGCCCTTACGTCGTCAACGGCGTGCGGATCGGGACGCCGATTTGCGAGGATGCCTGGCACCCCGACGTGGTGGAAACCTTGGCTGAAACGGGCGCAGAGATTTTGCTGGTTCCGAACGGATCACCCTATCACCGGGGCAAGCCGAATCTGCGGCTGAACCTGATGGTTGCGCGGGTCGTGGAATCGGGGCTGCCGCTGGTCTACCTGAACATGGTGGGCGGACAGGACGATCAGGTGTTCGACGGTTCCAGCATGGTCCTTAACCCCGGCGGCAAGTTGATGGCGCAGTTGCCTCAGTTCGACGAGGTGATCGAGCATGTCGATTTCACCCGCACGGGCGATGGCTGGCGTGCGGACCCCGGTCAGATGGCTCCGATCCCCCCGATCGGCGAGGCAGACTACCGCGCCTGCGTAATGTCGACCGCCGATTACTTGGCGAAATGCGGGTTCAAGAAGGCTTTGCTGGGGCTGTCCGGGGGCATCGACTCTGCCATTGTCGCGGCGATTGCGGCGGATGCCTTGGGCCCTGAAAACGTGCGCTGCGTGATGCTGCCGTCGGAATTCACTAGCGCCCACTCGCTGGAGGATGCGGCAAGTGTGGCGCGCGCATTGGGCGTCCGGCTCGACTCGCTGCCGATCACCGCAGCGCAAAAGGTGGTCGGGGATACCCTGGCCCCTTTGTTCGAGGGGATGACGCCGGGGATCACCGAAGAGAATATTCAGAGCCGATTGCGCGGTGTGATGCTGATGGCGCTGTCCAACAAGTTCGGGGAAATGCTGCTCACAACGGGCAACAAGTCGGAAATGGCGGTCGGCTATTGCACGATCTATGGCGACATGAACGGCGGCTACAACCCGGTCAAGGACATGTACAAGACGCGCATGTTCCTGACCGCCAAGTGGCGCAACGACAACCACCGGCCCTGGATGAAGGGCCCGCCGGGTGAGGTGATCCCGGCGCGTGTGATCTCCAAACCGCCGAGTGCGGAACTGCGCGCCAACCAGCGCGACGATGACAGCCTGCCGCCCTATGAAGTGCTGGACGTGATCCTGGAATGCCTGGTCGAAAAAGAGATGGCCGTGGCGGATATCGTCGCACAAGGGTTTGACCTCGCGACGGTGAAAAAGGTCGAACACCTGCTCTATCTCAGCGAGTACAAGCGCTATCAGGCGGCCCCCGGCACGAGGCTGACGCAAAAGGCGTTCTGGCTGGATCGGCGCTATCCGATTGCGATGCGCTGGCGTGACGACAAATGCTGATGAGCGCTGGAAAGGAATGGATTGCAAACGCGCAATTTCACAGAGGCACCGCTTTTCTGGCTGCGGCAGTTCTTCTCGATCAGAGAGCAACTACCGAGCCACAAATGTATGTGGTGCTCCACCTCACCTGTCAGTCCATCGAGTGCTCTATGAAAGGCCTACTGTTAGCAAAGGACTTTGATCGCTTCCGTCCGCAAGAGAAACCGACACGGAAAAACCCAAACGGATTTGGTCATCAAATTGTTCTTCTAGTTGAAACGACGCTTAGTGAGTACAAACTTAATCCCTTGAGGGGGGCTTTGAAGAGAGAACTAGCGGACTTAGGAGATAGGTACGCTGCACATGAGTTGAGATATGCTGGCATAACCGACATCTTTTTTGATCCCAGACAGTTCCATGTCAGTAGTGTGACCAAGAGGCTGCACGCGATGCATCGGTTGATACGAAAGATCCATCGGCGTGACAGCGGGGGCAACAGTTAGAAACTTGCGTCAAAGGGTTGCAAAATCGTCCTTTCCTTTCGCCGAATCATGCCTATAGTCATCGTCATGATGATCTTGATCCTCTTTGCCGCCATCCTGTTGCTGGGAACGACCCCGGCCCCGAAGGCTGCGCTGCTGCTTCTTAGCCGCCGCTGAGCGTGCCTTTGGGCGCGACCGCTCGGCTGTGACAGCGCCCTGACCCAGCAAAAAAACCAAGATCAGGACTTCCCCAAATGACCGACAAAAGCGCCCAACCCCGCGTTTTGATATTCGACACGACCTTGCGTGACGGTGAACAGTCGCCCGGCGCCACCATGACCCATGACGAAAAGCTGGAGATTGCGGGCCTACTGGACGAGATGGGGGTCGACATCATCGAGGCGGGGTTTCCGATTGCATCTGAGGGTGATTTTGCTGCCGTCACCGAGATTTCGAAGCGCGCGAAAAACAGCACGATCTGCGGGTTGGCCCGTGCGCAGATCAAGGATATCGACCGCTGCTGGGAAGCGGTCCGGCACGCCAAGTTTCCGCGCATCCATACCTTCATCGGTACTTCGCCCCTGCACCGGGCGATCCCGAACCTCGACATGGACCAGATGGCGGAGCGTATCCACCAGACCGTAACCCATGCGCGCAACCTCTGTGACAACGTGCAATGGTCGCCGATGGACGCAACTCGCACTGAACATGACTATCTCTGTCGCACGGTCGAGATTGCTATAAAGGCCGGCGCCACCACCATCAACATCCCCGACACCGTCGGCTACACCGCGCCGCGCGAAAGTGCAGCGCTGATCGCGATGCTGCTCGAACGCGTGCCGGGTGCGGACGAGATCATCTTTGCCACGCATTGTCACAACGACCTGGGGATGGCGACGGCGAACGCTCTGGCGGCGGTAGAGGCGGGGGCAAGACAGATCGAATGCACCATCAACGGTCTGGGCGAACGTGCGGGCAACACCGCGCTGGAAGAGGTCGTGATGGCGATGAAGGTGCGCAATGACATCCTGCCCTATGCCACGCGGATCGACACGACCAAGATTATGAACCTGTCGCGACGGGTGGCTTCGGTGTCCGGTTTCCCGGTGCAGTTCAACAAGGCCATCGTCGGCAAGAACGCGTTCTTGCACGAATCCGGCATTCACCAGGACGGCGTGCTGAAAAACGTCGAGACCTTTGAGATTATGCGACCCGAGGATATCGGCCTCAACCAGAAGAACCTGACGATGGGCAAGCATTCCGGGCGCGCCGCCCTTCGCTCCAAGCTGAAGGAGTTGGGCTACGACCTGGCCGACAACCAACTGAACGACGTGTTTATCAGGTTCAAGGCGCTGGCTGACCGGAAAAAGGAAGTCTACGACGACGACCTGATCGCATTGGTGGCCGACGAGGCGACGATGGACGCGCATGACCATATGGTCCTGAAACGCCTGCGGGTGATTTCCGGCACCGATGGCCCGCAGGAGGCGGAGATGACGCTGACCATCGACGGGGTCGATCACGTGATCGACGCAACGGGCGACGGGCCGGTCGATGCCGCGTTCAACTGCGTCAAGATGCTGTTCCCGCATCAGGCGCGGTTGCAGCTTTATCAGGTGGCGGCCGTGACCGAAGGCACCGACGCGCAGGCCACCGTAACCGTGCGGCTGGAAGAGGATGGGCGCATCGTCACGGGCCAGTCGGCGGATACCGACACGATCGTGGCCAGCACCAAGGCCTATGTGAACGCGCTCAACAAGCTAGTCGTGCGGCGCCTGAGGACTGCACCGGATACGGACGTGAAGTCGGTGCATTACGCGGGTGAGTGACTTCGTTGATGAGGTGCGGCAGGTGCCTGCCCACCTCGAAAACCTTCTCACACTGCGAAATTTCACGCGCGCCATCGCTGGCACTCTACCCGTCAGAGTTGCGTGGCGAGGGATCTGAGATTGAAAATGTGATCGAAACGGCTGAATAATCTGTCGCCAACCCACTATAGATATTCGATAAATTCAAGTCAGCGCGCTTCGCCTGTGACCGTGGTTTTACCTTTCCCTCACCCGCACCAGTCCTTATATGAAAGGACCCGCATCGGGCTCACACCCCGAGTCGCGGGTTTTGTGTTGCTTTGAACAAGGATCACCTTGGAATGTCGTGGCTCTCGGGCATCTTCTCATCGGATATGGCAATCGACCTTGGGACCGCGAACACGCTGGTCTATGTCAAGGGTCGCGGCATCGTGCTGAATGAGCCGTCGGTGGTTGCATATCACATCAAGGACGGCAAGAAGCAGGTTCTGGCGGTGGGCGAGGATGCCAAACTGATGCTGGGGCGCACGCCGGGCAGCATTCAGGCAATCCGCCCGATGCGCGACGGGGTCATTGCGGATTTCGACACCGCCGAAGAGATGATCAAGTACTTCATCCGCAAGGTCCACAAGCGCACGACATTTTCCAAACCCAAGATCATCGTCTGCGTGCCCTATGGCGCGACGCCTGTGGAAAAGCGCGCTATTCGCCAGTCGGTGCTGTCGGCGGGCGCTCGTCGGGCCGGGCTGATCGCCGAACCGATCGCGGCGGCCATTGGCGCAGGCATGCCAATCACCGATCCGACCGGCAACATGGTCGTCGACATCGGCGGCGGAACGACCGAAGTGGCGGTCCTGAGCCTTGGCGACATCGTCTATGCGCGGTCGGTCCGTGTCGGTGGCGACCGGATGGACGAGGCGATCATCAGCTATCTGCGCCGTCACCAGAACCTCTTGATCGGGGAATCCACGGCGGAGCGGATCAAGACATCCATCGGCACGGCGCGGATGCCCGATGACGGGCGCGGGTCTTCGATGACGATCCGGGGGCGTGACCTTCTGAACGGCGTGCCGAAGGAAACCGAAATCAACCAGGCCCAAGTCGCCGAAGCTCTGGCCGAACCCGTGCAGCAGATCTGCGATGCGGTGATGCAGGCGCTGGAGGCGACGCCGCCGGACCTTGCCGCCGACATAGTCGACCGGGGCGTGATGCTGACCGGTGGGGGCGCCCTGCTTGGCGATCTGGACCTAAGCTTGCGCGAACAGACTGGCCTTTCGATCAGCGTGGCCAACGAATCACTCAATTGTGTGGCCCTTGGCACCGGCAAGGCACTGGAATACGAAAAACAACTGCGTCATGTGATCGACTACGACAGCTAGGCCTGTCGCCGCGGGCATTGCGATTCTGGCAGCGCTACCAGTCAGGCAATGATCTGTGCTATCTCGGCAGTGTCGCGGGGAAATCCTCGGCTTCCGCGCGGCGCGTTGGTGAAACGAGGCTGATGTGGCCAAGACCCGTACCGGACCTGAGGAATATGCCAGACCGCTGCGGCGGTTTTTGGTCGGAATCCTGCTGATGTTCCTGGTCGGTCTTTTCCTGTTGTGGCGGATCGACAGCCCCAGGGTGGAACGGTTCCGCACGGCCATGGTGGATGCCGTGGTGCCCAACCTGGACTGGGCGCTGTTGCCGGTTGCCAAGGCGTCGGCGATGATCGACGACTTTCAATCCTATACCCGGATCTACGAACAGAACCAGGAGTTGAAGCGCGAGCTGCAGCAGATGAAGGCCTGGAAAGAGGCTGCCCTGCAGCTGGAGCAAAAGAATGCCCGCCTGCTGGACCTGAACCAAGTGCGGCTGGATCCCCGTCTGACGCATGTGACGGGCGTGGTGATGGCCGACAGCGGCAGCCCGTTCCGCCAGTCGGTCTTACTGAACGTCGGCGCGCGGGACGGCATCCGCGATGGCTGGGCCACAATGGACGGCATCGGCCTCGTCGGGCGGATCTCGGGGGTGGGCGAACGCACCAGCCGTGTCATCCTGGTGACCGACAGCAACAGCCGCATTCCCGTCACCGTGCAGCCTTCGGGGCAAAAGGCGCTGCTGGCAGGCGACAACTCTTCACTGCCGCCGCTGGACTTTCTGGAAAACAGCGACCTGGTGCAGCCGGGTGACAGGGTGGTGACCTCGGGCGATGGTGGTGTTCTTCCGGCGGGGCTGCTGGTCGGACAGGTGGCCCTCGGCACAGACCGGCGGTTTCGCGTCGTACTGTCGGCAGACTATGCACGGCTGGAGTTCCTGCGCGTCCTGCGCAGCCACGAACTGGTGCCGATCACGGATCCGGGTCGACTGGTCGCCCCGCCTTTGGCCATCGTTCCCGACCCCGTCGTGGATGCCGACACCAGTTCTGCCGCGGAAACACCTGCGGCGACACCCGGTGAAGGCACTCCCCCCCAAAGTGAGCCGGACCCTGCCCTTGAAGGGGGGGATGCCGATGGCTGATGGCATTCGCGACCGCGCCTGGATTTACCAGCTGATCTATGTCGGGCTGGCGCTGGTGATTCTGTTTGCACAGCTGGTCCCCTTGCGCAACGAACCGGGGCGCCTGCCCGGACCTGACTTACTGATGGTCCTGACTCTGGCCTGGGTCATGCGCCGTCCAGACTACCTACCCGCTGGACTGGTTGGCGCAGTCGTGCTGCTCGAGGATCTGATGCTGATGCGGCCACCGGGTCTTTGGGCCGCGCTGACGGTCCTGGCCTGCGAATTCCTGCGCTCACGCGCGGCGTTGACGCGGGAACTCGCCTTCGTCATGGAATGGCTGGTCGCCTCAGCCGTGATGCTGGGCATGCTATTGGCCTATCAGTTGGTCTGCAAGATCGCCTTTGTGCCGCAGCCGGCCTTTGGCCTGGCATTGGTGCAGACGTTGTGGTCGGCATTGGTTTTTCCGCTGGTGATCGGCGCGTCTCGCGCCACGCTGGGGCTGCATAAACCGGCCATGGGCGAAGTTGATGATCGGGGTCGCAGGCTATGAGACGGACCGCACGCGACAGCGAAGACAGTGCACGCGGCATTTCGCGCCGTGCCCTGATGATGAGCGGCGCGATGGCCGCAATGGTGGCAGCCCTGGGTGCGCGGATGCGATACCTGCAGGTCGACCAGGCCGACGAGTTCAAGTTGTTGGCCGAAGAAAACCGCATCAACATCCGCCTGGTGCCGCCGCGACGCGGGCAGATCCAGGACCGCAATGGCAAGACACTGGCGGGCAATGAACAGAACTACCGTGTGGTCATCACGCGCGAGGACGCCGGCGACGTCGAAACTGTGCTGGCGCGTCTGGCGCGCCTGATCCCGATGACACCCGAAGATCTGGAACGCGCCCGGGCGGACATCGCCAAGAACTCCGCCTTTGTCCCGATCACTGTGGCCGACCGGCTGAGCTGGGACGATTTTTCCAAAGTGGCGCTGAACGCCCCAGCCCTGCCAGGCGTGATCCCGGAGGTGGGCCTGTCACGGATATATCCTTTGGATTCCGACTTTGCCCATGTTGTTGGCTACGTGGGCCCTGTCAGCGAGAAGGATCTGGAAAACCTGCCCAACCCCGATCCCGTGCTGCAGATTCCGAAATTCCAGATCGGCAAGATCGGGGTGGAGCGCTGGCTTGAAGACCAGCTGCGCGGCAAAGCAGGCAACAAGCGGGTCGAAGTCAACGCCGTCGGTCGCCTGATGCGCGAAATCGAACGGGTCGAGGATACGCCGGGGTCCGATATCCGGCTGACCATTGATGCAGACATCCAGAACTTTGCGCAGGCCCGGCTTGGTGAGGAAAGTGCTGCCGCTGTCGTGATGGATGTGACGAACGGCGACATTCTTGCGATCGCATCGTCCCCGTCGTTCGACCCGAACCTGTTCGTGCGCGGCATCAGCCACAAGGACTATAACCTCTTGACCGAGGACGACCATCGCCCGCTTGCCAACAAGACCGTGCAGGGCGTCTATCCCCCCGGATCGACGTTCAAGATGGTGACCGCCCTTGCGGCCCTGGATGCCGGCGTCATCACGATCAATTCGACCACACGCTGCCCGGGGTACCTGGAATTTGGCGGTCGCAGATTCCATTGCTGGAAACGCGCGGGGCATGGGACGGTCGATCTGGAGCGGTCGCTGGCAGAGAGTTGCGACGTCTACTACTACGACATCGCGCAGAAGGTCGGTATCGACAAGATCGCCGAAATGGGCCGCAGGTTGGGGCTTGGCATGCGCCACGAGCTGCCGATGTCGGCGATTTCCGAAGGGACGATGCCGAACAAGGCCTGGAAGCAGGAACGGCACAAACAGGA
The DNA here is from genome assembly GCA_031430315.1 of Rhodobacterales bacterium. Classification (GTDB taxonomy): domain Bacteria; phylum Pseudomonadota; class Alphaproteobacteria; order Rhodobacterales; family Rhodobacteraceae; genus JAJNPS01. The sequence goes on from JANPBI010000049.1 coordinate 9,183, forward strand.
ATGGCGGATCGGCGACACGATCAATGCGGCCATCGGACAGGGCTATGTGCTGACCAGTCCGCTGCAACTGGCGGTCATGACAGCGCGCATCGCCACTGGCAATGTGGTTGAGCCGCGTCTTGTGCGGATGGTGGACGGTCGCGAAGTGCCAGCCCCCGATGCGGTCCCCCTGGGTGTCGATGCGGAAACCCTGCGGCAGGTGCGTGCAGGCATGTTCAAGGTGATGAACAGCGAACGCGGCACCGCCTATTCCAGCCGCATCGCGGATGAAGCGATGACCTTTGCCGGCAAGACCGGCACCAGCCAGGTGCGCAACATCAGCGCTGCCGAGCGGGCAACGGGGGTCATCGCCAACGACCAGCTGCCGTGGAACCGGCGCGACCATGCCTTGTTCGTGGGTTTTGCACCCTTTGATAACCCGCGCTATGCGGTGTCGGTGGTGGTGGAACATGGCGGTGGCGGGTCAGCTGCCGCGGCCCCGGTCGCCCGCGACATCATCCTGTGCGCGATGAGCGGGGGCATACCAAAACTGGAGGCCTATCCGGCCAGCCAGCGCGGTCGGATCGAGACAATGCTGAACGAGTTGAACCTTCGTTCGGTCCAGGCCGACGCGCCGCAACCTCGGCGGACATGAGGGGCAAGCGATGAGCTTTCTGGAATACCGCGTCAAGACCGTGCCCAGTGGCTTGCGCAAGGTTCTTTATGTCAACTGGCCGCTTGTTTTGTTGATGACGGCCGTGGCGACGGTCGGGTTTTTGATGCTCTACTCGGTGTCTGGCGGGCGGTTCGACCTTTGGGCGGAACGGCAGATGCAGGTCTTTGGCCTTGGGCTCTTGTTGATGTTCGTCGTGGCGTTCGTGCCGATCTGGTTCTGGCGCAACGTTTCCGGTGTCGCCTATCTGGTATCGATCGTCCTGCTGATCGGGGTCGAGCTTTTCGGCGAAACTCGCGGCGGCGCGCAGCGCTGGATCGACATCGGGTTCATCCAGTTCCAGCCTTCCGAGATGATGAAATTCACGCTGGTGATGATGCTGGCCAGTTACTACGACTGGCTGGACATGAAGAAGGTGTCGCGCCCGACCTGGGTCCTGGCCCCTGTGGCGCTGATCATCGCGCCGACGGTTCTGGTGCTGATGCAGCCCAATCTCGGCACGTCGCTGATGCTGGTGATGGGGGGGGCGTCGGTGATGTTCGCCGCCGGGGTCAGCCTTTGGTACTTTGCCGCCGTTTTGATGCTGGCAGGCGGTACTGTTGCGGCGGTTTTTTTCAGCCGGGGAACGCCCTGGCAATTGCTGCATGACTACCAGTATTCCCGCATCGACACCTTTCTGAACCCCGCCGCCGACCCGCTGGGCGAGGGCTATAACATCATCCAGGCCAAGATCGCGCTGGGATCGGGTGGCTGGTCGGGTAAGGGGTTCATGCAAGGCACGCAAAGCCGGCTGAATTTTCTGCCCGAAAAGCATACGGACTTCATCTTTACCACGGTCGCGGAAGAGTTCGGATTTGTCGGGGCCTTTTCCCTTTTGGCGCTGTACGGCGCGATCCTGGCCTTTCTGGTCGTGGCCGCCTTGCAAAACAAGGATCGGTTTTCGGCGCTTTTGATTCTGGGGGTCGGGGCGAACTTGTTCTTTTACATCGCGGTCAATCTGTCGATGGTGATGGGAATGGCCCCGGTTGTCGGCGTGCCGTTGCCGTTGCTGTCATACGGGGGATCGGCAATGCTGGTCTTGATGGTCGGCTTTGGTCTGGTGCAAAGCGCGCATATCCACAGGCCGAGGTAACCGATGACTCCCAAGGTGTATTTTGCGGCCCCGGCCCTGTGGGAGCGTTACCGCGACACGCTGAACACGGCATTTGCGCGCGCCGGATTGTCGGTCGACCTAGTGACCGAGGTCGCGGACCCCGGCGCGATTGACTACATCATCTATGCGCCATCGGCCCCGTTGCAGGATTTCAGCCCGTTTCGCCGGACCAAGGCGGTCCTGAGCCTTTGGGCGGGGGTCGAGCGGATCGTCGGCAACGCGACATTGACGCAGCCCCTGTGCCGGATGGTCGATACCGCGCTAACCGAAAGCATGACCGCATGGATCGTCGGACATGTCCTGCGCCACCATCTGGGCATGGACCGCCATATCGTGAACCCCGACCATGATTGGATTCCCGTCAGCCCGCCGGCCACTCGCGACCGGCCTGTCGCCGTCCTGGGCCTCGGGGCCTTGGGTCAGGCGGCGGCGCGGGCCCTAATCGCTTTGCAGTTTCCCGTTCGCGGCTGGAGCCGCGGCCCAAAGGTTTTGCCCGACATCGCAAGTTTTTCCGGCGCGGACGGGTTGCGGGCAGTGCTGTCCGGGGCCGAGATCGTTGTGCTGCTGCTGCCAAAGACAGAGCAGACCGAAAACATCCTGAACGCAGCCACGCTTGCCATGCTGCCACAAGGTGCGGTGATCTTGAACCCGGGACGCGGCGCGCTGATCGACGACGACGCTTTGCTGGCGGCACTGGATCGCGGCCAGATCGGCCATGCGACGCTGGACGTGTTTCGCATCGAACCCCTGCCCCGCGATCACCGTTTCTGGACGCATCCTCGGGTCACGGTCACACCACATATTGCGGCCGAGACGACCGCATCGTCGGCATCCGAGGTGATCGCCGAAAACATTCGGCGCGGTGAGGCAGGAGAACCGTTCCTGTACCTGGTGGACCGGGCGCGCGGCTACTAGGCCGCAGTAAACCCGTTGTCGACGAAAAGATGGGTTCCGTTGACAAAGCTCGCCTCGTCGCTGGCCAGAAACAGTGCGGCCTGCGCCACCTCTTCGGCGCGACCGATACGCCCTTGAGCGGCGGCAATCGCGGCCTCGGACACATCCACGCCCAGCGCCGCCAGATCGCGCACCTCGCGCAACCCATGGGGTGTTTCGATGAACCCCGGACAGACCGCGTTGCAGCGAATGCCTCGGTCGCGGAACTCCACCGCGATGGCGCGGGCGAACATGTGGCAGGCCCCCTTGGTGGTGTCATAAAGAACTTCCATCGGGGTGCCGGCGACCGCGCTGATCGACGAGGTGCAGACGATGGAGCCGCCCCCGGCGGCAATCATCTGCGGCAGGACGGCCTTGGTCACCAGAAACATCGACCGCACGTTGATCGCGTGCAGGCGGTCCCATTCTTCCTCGGTCGTCTCGAGGAAGGGCTTTATGACGATGGTACCCGCATGGTTGAAAAGGACGGTGATGGGGCCGAAGGCTGAGTGCACCGCAGCAACCGCCGCAGTCACCTGCGCGCTGTCGGACACATCCGCCTGAACGGCGACCGCCTGTCCGCCTGCCGCGCGAATATTCGCCACGGTTGCCTCTGCCGCCGAAAGGTTCAGATCAACGACGCCGACCTTTGCCCCCTCCGCTGCGAACAATCGTGAGGACGCCCCCCCCATTCCCGTCGCCCCGCCCGAAATCAGCGCCACTTTGCCTGCAAACCTGTCCACCATGTCCTACCCCTTGTTCCCCGCCCGCCCCGACCGGAAGAACCGGGTGCGCGCAAAACTGTCCTCAAGCCGTTTCATCCGATCCTCGGCCTGCTGCCACAACACGCCCTGCACATGCGCAAGCAGCGTCTCTACAAGCACCAGGATCGTCACCGTGCTGTCCCAAGCCGAAGGCACCTCGATCCCGCAGGCCAGCACGTGGCGGGCATGGGCGGCGGCGGGGGACAGCCAGCGGTCGGTAATCAGCAATACCTCGGCCCCCTGTTCCGCGGCGAGTTCGGCGAAGAGGACGACATTCGCCTCGTACCTGCGGATATCAAATAGCAGAACGACGTCCCCCTTGCGGATGTCCAGGAGCGCCTGCTGCCAGTCGGTCGGCACATCGTCGATCTGGCTGACATCGGCACGGATCACCCGGAGCAGCGTCGCAAGGTAGTCGGCATGGGCATGCGTCAACCGCCCGCCCATGATGACCACCCGCCTTTTGGTGTCCGCCAGCAGCCCGGCCACGGCGGCAAAGTCCTGCGGCGCGATCTGCGCCAGCGTCAGTTCGAGGTTGCGCACGACCGTCGCCGCATGACCGGCCATGGGGTGCGTCGCCCCGGTTCCCGACCCGCGCGACAGGGGGGCAACCAGGATCTGCTGCACTTCTTTGCGCAGCGCGTTCTGATAGTCGGAATAGCCGAGATAGCCGAGTTTCTGCACCAAGCGCACAACGGTCGGCGACGACACCTCCGCTGCCCTTGCGAGGACCGTGATCGATCCCAATGCCGACACCGGGTAGTGGCTGAGGATGTGGCTCGCCGCCTGGCGTTCAGCGCGGGTGAAGTTCGGCATGCCGCTGCGCATTTGTGCCTCGATCGTCGGCCTTATGTCCATGGCACCCCCACCCCTCATAACCCACCGGGAAATCTCCGGCTGCGCGCCTGCTGAAATGATCTGAACAATGATTACACGAAAGAAATGATCTTGACAGAGGGGTTTCGCAAAGCCGACCTTGGGGAAAATGTGGCTCCGCCAAATGGTGGCAAGCCATAAGGTGATGGGGAACGAAATGCCGGGAACGATGACACTCGATGCCTTGAAAGAGGCGGTCGCCCAGGGCGAGATCGACACCGTTTTGGTGGCCGGCATCGACATGCAGGGCCGCCTGATGGGCAAGCGGTTCCACGCGGCGTTCTTCATCAATGGCGGGTATGAAGAAACCCATTGCTGCAATTACCTGCTGGCCGTCGACATGGAGATGACGACCGTGCCGGGCTACAAATCGGCAGGCTGGTCGCAAGGCTACGGCGATTATGTGATGAAGCCCGATCTGGCGACGCTGCGCCCCCTGCCCTGGCTGCCGGGGACGGCGCTGTGTCTGGCGGACCTTCTGGACCATCACACCCATGAAGAGGTCGCCGTCAGCCCCCGCGCAATCCTGAAACGCCAGGTCGGGCGCGCTCGCGCCATGGGGTTTGAGCCGATGATGGCGACGGAACTGGAATTCTACCTTTTCGAGAACAGCTATGAGGCGCTGCGCGACAGCAACTTTTCCGGGTTGAAGCCGATCTCTGCCTATAACGAAGACTACCACCTTTTCCAGACCACCAAGGAAGAGGATGTGATGCGCGCCGTCCGCAACGGGCTTTATGGCGCAGGCATTCCCATCGAGAACACCAAGGGTGAGGCGGATGCGGGTCAGGAAGAGGTCAACTACCGCTATTCCGACGCGCTGGATACCGCCGACAACCATGTGATCGTCAAGGCCGGGGTCAAGGAAATCGCCTGGACCAAGGGCCGGTCGGTGACCTTCATGGCCAAGTATGACCATAGAAAGGCGGGGTCATCGGCGCATGTGCACCAGTCACTGTGGACGCTGGACGGCAAGCCCGCCTTTGCTGAAAAGGCAGACGAACACGGGATGTCGACCTTGATGAAGCATTACATGGCCGGCCAACTGACGCATGTGCAGGAGATCACCGCGTTCCTTGCGCCTTATGTGAACAGCTATAAACGCTTCACCGTGGGCATGTTCGCGCCGACAAAGGCCGTTTGGAGTGCGGACAACCGGACCGCCGGGTTCCGGGTGTGCGGGGTGAACACGCGAGCGGTGCGGGTCGAGTGCCGCATTCCGGGGTCGGACATCAACCCTTACCTGACTTGTGCGGCATTGCTGGCGGCCGGGCTGGCCGGGATCGAAGGCAAGCTGGCGCTGGAGCCTGAGATGAAGGGCGACATGTATCACGCGGACGGCGCGCGCGACATTCCGCAGACGCTGCGCGCAGCTGCGGTGGCGTTGAAGGGGTCGGCAATGCTGCGCAAGGCATTCGGGGACGATGTCGTTGATCACTATCATCATGCAGCTGAATGGGAGATTTCCGAGACGGATCGCGTGGTGACGGATTTCGAGATTCAGCGATTGTTGGAACGGGCCTGAACGGCAAGGTCCGGCGGGACGAGGGAGGCAACACATGAGTTGCGATACCGGGAGCGGGGGCTGCCAATGCGGTGCGGTGCGTTACGAGTTCACCCTCCGGCCTGACAATCCCTGCCTGTGCCATTGCCGTATGTGCCAGAAACAGGTAGCTGGCCCCTTCGGTGTCTGGACCGGGTCGCATCGAGACAATTTCCGGGTGAGGCGCGGCATCGTCGCGCATTTTCAAAGCTCGGCCGATGCGCTGCGCGGGTTCTGCCGCGATTGCGGGACGCCCCTGACTTATGAGGCGCTGTCACGCCCAAGGATCGAGGTCACCATCGGCTCGCTCGACCGCCATGCCGAGATTCGCCCCGTATGCAACATCGGCGCCGAGTCGATGGAACCCTGGCTGGCCGAAATCACGCATCTGCCTTTGACCCAAACGGGCGAGGGCGACAATGGCGTTGGCGATACGACCGAGCGTTTCGAACTGATCCGCCACAGCAACCTCCAGCATCCCGACCACGACACGGAAGTCTGGCCACCAAAGCCAATGTAGCTCGCGGCCCGCACCAACCCTTTTCCAGATCTTCGGGTCAAGCCCCGATCCACGAGGACCACATGAAACCTATTCAGCTTATCTCCCCCGTCGATGGCTCGATCTATGCCGAGCGGGTGCCGCTTTCGCCCGACGCCGCGCAAGCCGCTGTTGTCCGCGCCAAGGCCGCGCAAAAGGCCTGGGCCGCGCGTCCGCTTGCCGACCGCATCGCGCTGGTCAAGGCCGGGGTCGCCAAGCTGAACGCCATGAAGGATGTGGTCGTCGAGGAAATCGCTTGGCAGATGGGCCGACCCACCCGCTATGGCGGCGAGTTCGGAGGGGTGAATGCCCGTACCGACTATATGGCCGAGATCGCAGCCAAGACCCTGGCGCACGAGATGATCGAGGATAGTGCTGCCTTCCGCCGATATCTGGCGCGCGAACCTGTCGGCGTCGTCTTCATCGTGGCACCGTGGAATTACCCCTACCTCACTTCGATCAACACGCTGGTGCCGGCCCTGATCGCGGGCAACTCGGTGATCCTGAAACATGCGAGCCAAACCTTGCTGGTGGGAGAGCGTCTGGCAGAGGCATTCCATGCTGGGGGTGTGCCTGAGGACGTTTTCCAGAATGTGGTGCTCGACCACGCGACGACCGAAGGGTTGATCAAGGCGCGCAGCTTTGGGTTCGTGAACTTTACCGGCTCCGTTGCGGGCGGTCAGGCGATGGAGCGTGCGGCGGCGGGGACATTCACGCCGCTGGGACTGGAACTGGGCGGCAAGGACCCGGGCTATGTGCGGGAAGATGCGAACCTGGAGGTTGCCGTCGACGTCCTGATGGATGGCGCGATGTACAACGCCGGTCAATGCTGCTGCGGCATCGAGCGGATTTATGTGCATGAAAAGCTGTTCGACAGCTTCGTGGAGAAATCCGTGGCCTGGGTTGGGCAGCTGAGGCTGGGCAATCCGTTCGATGCGTCGTCCACCCTGGGGCCAATGGCGCATCGGCGGTTTGCGCAGACAGTGCGCGACCAGACCGCCGAGGCGATTGCGGCGGGGGCAAAGCCTCTGCTCGACCCCAAGCGGTTTGCCGATGACGGGGGCGCCTATCTTGCCCCGCAAATCCTGATCAACGTCAACCATTCGATGCGCGTGATGAAGGAGGAATCCTTTGGCCCCGTCGTCGGCATCATGCCAGTCAAGAACGATGCCGAGGCGATTGCCCTGATGAACGACAGCCCCTATGGCCTGACCGCATCTGTCTGGACTTCTGATTACGATACCGCCGCCCGCATCGGCGCGCAGATCGAGACCGGCACCGTGTTCATGAACCGCGCCGACTACCTTGATCCGGCGTTGACCTGGACCGGGGTCAAGGATACCGGGCGGGGCTCGTCGCTGTCCTACCTTGGCTTCCACTCCGTCACCCGACCGAAATCCTATCACCTGAAGAAGGTCTGACCCCGATGACATCCGCAAGCCACAACGTCCCCACCCGCAACTGGTCCTACCCCACCGCCATCAAGTTCGGTGTCGGGCGGATTTCGGAACTGGCCGATCATGCCAAGAGCATCGGGTTGAAAAAGCCGCTGCTGGTGACGGACAAAGCGCTGGCGTCATTGCCGATCACTGCTGCGGCACTGGATGTATTGGACAAAGCGGGCATGGGTCGCGCGGTGTTCTCTGAGGTCGATCCCAACCCGAACGAGGCCAACATGACCGCAGGGATCGCGGTTTACCTCAAGGGTGGGCATGACGGGGTGATCTGCTTTGGTGGAGGCTCGGCACTGGACCTGGGCAAGATGATCGCGCTGATGGCGCATCAGCGGAAAGACCTGAGCGTCTGGGATCTTGAGGATATCGACGACTGGTACACCCGCGCCGACGCCTCGAAAATCGCGCCGATCATCGCCGTGCCGACGACTGCCGGGACCGGGTCGGAGGTGGGGCGCGCAGGCGTGCTGACGAACTCGACCACCCACAAGAAAAAGATCATCTTCCACCCCAAACTGATGCCTGCGGTCACGATCTGCGACCCGGCGCTGACGGTGGGCATGCCCCGCTTCATCACGGCAGGCACCGGGATGGACGCGCTGGCGCATTGCCTGGAGGCCTATAGTTCGCCCTTTTACCACCCGATGTCGCAGGGCATCGCGCTGGAGGGCATGCGGCTGGTCTTTGAAAACCTGCCGCGTGTTTACGGAACCCCCGACGACCTTGACGCCCGCGCGCATATGATGAGTGCGGCAGCGATGGGGGCGGTGGCGTTCCAGAAGGGCCTGGGCGCAATCCATTCGCTGTCGCATCCGGTCGGAGCGGTTTACGGTACGCACCACGGCACAACCAATGCGGTGGTGATGCCAATGGTGCTGGATTTCAACCGACCCGCGATCGAGACGCGGATCGAGGCGGCGGCGGCCTATCTGGGCATCAAGGGCGGCTTTGACGGCTTCAAGGATCGGGTGATGCAGCTGCGGTCGATGCTGGCGATCCCGGCGAACCTGTCTGCGATGGGCGTGAAATCTGCTGATCTGGAGATGCTGACCGACATGGCGCTGGAGGACCCGTCCTGCGGCGGCAACCCGATCGCACTGACGCGCGAGAACATACGCGCGCTGTACGACGCCTGCATGTGATCAGGTCAGGGCTACCAGATGGTTGTCCCAGGCAACATCGGTACGGCTCAGCGGGGCCAGACCCGTCGCGTCACAGGCCCAAAGCGCGCCCTGCCCGTCGCTGAGCATAAGATCGCTGGCGCGGGGCGCGGCTCCTGACAGATCGGCCCGATGATGCGTGGCAAGGTATTTGCCCGCGCCATCATAAACGATCGCGGCACCGCCCTTGGAAGAGGTCAACGCGATCAGCCCGCCATCGCCACTGATCGCGAGGGACCCGGCATAGCCGTGCATTGCCAATGCCGCATCCAGTGGAAGTTCGGCCAGCACTGGGGTCTGGCCGGGGGTCCAAAGGCCGAGAAGGGGCACCGCCTCAGCGGGATCACCCTCCCATTGCATTGCGAAGGCAATGGTGTCCCCCGCGAGCGCCAGATGCCGGATCGAATTCTGCTGCAGATCGGGCAGGTCCAGCTGGTCCAGCACCGTCCCCCCTGCCGACAGCAGCGTCAGGTTCGGACGCATGGTCGCGATGTTCAGCATGGTACGGTCACCGGGGTCGGTTTCGATCCCGCCGTTGGCCACGACTATCCGCCCATCGGACATCAGGCGCAGGTCATGCGGGCCAATCCCGCCCGACGCCCGTTCGCCGACCCGGGTATAGCGCGCGGTTTCCCACAACCCGATGCGCCCGGCGGAGCCTTCGGCGACAACTTCGGACGTCATCAGCAGGCCGCCATCCGCCGAATACGCGCCATGGCCGTTGAACTGTCGCCCCTGGGGTGGAGTCAATCGGTGGCGCACGACGCCCAGAGCACAGTCCAGCACTAGTGCATAGGTTCCCGGGCGGCGCGCAAAGGCAACCGCTTCGGCGCGGGTCGGGTGGGCGGCGGCGGCATGGCCCCGCGCCGGAAGCGGGATATGAAACAGGCTGGCCCCGACATCGGAAAGACCATGAAGGACATGGTCGTCACCGACCTTCCCCGCCGCAAGGTAGCTGGGGTTGCCCGCATCGGCCCAAGCCAGACGTGGCAATCCCGCGGCCGCCAGTCCCGCCAGAAAGGCGCGCCGCGTTGCCATCAGTCGCCGTCCGCCGAATTGAACCCCAGATCGACACCCAGCGCGGGGCCGAGTTCTGCGATGACTGTGTCGCGCGTGGCCCGGACCGCCTGTTGCAGGATTTCAATCTTGAGACGGGTTTGCGGGTCGGAAACACCCGCAAAAGTGGCATCCTGCAACTTTGCCGCGAGGCCCTCGGCACGGTCGAACGCGGCAAGGCTTTGCGGGATATCCGGTGCCAAGGCCACCGCCATCGCGCTCAAAGCCACTAGCGACAACTGTACATTGCGCAAGGACCGCCCCGAGGCGCGCGCCTCGGCGCGCGTTGGATAGGGCTTTTCAAAGGTGCCGAGCGGGCGACCGATCCGTTCGTCAGCGACGAATTCCAGACCGGCGGCCAGCTGGGTGAACAGCTCCTGCGTGGCCTCTTGCCCGGTCAGGTAGGTCGTGTTGCCGGGCTGGCCTGCCGTGATCAGAACCTCGCCGTTCGTTGCCCAGCCTGTGTCAATCTCAGCGGCCATGCGCGCAAGGTCATCCGCCGTCACGTGGATCAAGGGACAGGGATCAGCGGGCAAAGGATCGGCGGGATATAGCAGTCGCTCCAACCCGAACAGGCCCCTAGCGGCGACAGACTGTTCCGCAAAGTTGGCAGGTTCAAGCTGCGCCGCGTCGCCCAGCATCAGCCCGCGCTGCGCCTTGGCCCCCAAAGCCTTGGGGTCTGGCCAGAACGCGATGGCGAGGCTGCGGCCCTTGTCCTCACCCGGCCCCAAATGCAGATGCGCGACAGCCATCCAGGCGTCGAAGGTCGTCTGGTAGGCCGGGCGCAAAGTATCGGCATCGCAAGTGTCGATGGCGGCAAGGTCCCGCGTGGCCTTGGCAAAGGTGGCATAGCCAGGTCGGATCAGGTCATTGACGACGGCTGCGACGTCGGCCTTGGCAGGCATGGCGATGAACAAGAACAAGACGAAAGCACGCAGCATCGGCGGGACCTTTGGTGGCGGTGGGCGGCGGCAAAATGCGACCCGGACCTTGCAGCAGACCAGATGGCCTACCCGCAAAACATGTCCAGAAAACCGGGAGAAGTAAAGCCTGATTCTTTTACTAAGGAACAGCTACCCCGCGATTCTTGTCCCCAATCCGTGCCCTCCAGACGCAGGCAAGGTGCCCTTTTTCGCCCGCATCTCTTCAACACTGCGCACGGTCTGGCGCGCTGCACCGGCCCAGTCGCGGGTCTTGACCTTGGGCGATTTCATCCGCTGCACAGCCGCCGGGATCGCATCCGCGTATTGCGGCAACCACTGGGCCTGGGCCACCAGCATCTCGTCCACCATCTGCCAGACCTCCTCGGGCGTGCAGATCGCGCCCACTAGCGGGTCATGCAGCACGGCCAGTTTCAGGAGATCGACGTTGCCCGTCATTGCGGCCTTGACGCTCATCCGCTGGACGTTGACGCTTGCCGAACAAGTGGCTGCGCAAGCGTCCGTGAGTGTCACGCCCTCCACCATGTTGACCCCGAAACGGTCGACGAAGCCGGGACTTTCGATGATGCAGTCGGGGGCAAGGTTGGTGATAGTACCACCGTTCTTGACGTTGAAATGCCCGCGATACACGCGCCCCGTTTCCAGCCCTTCGATGATGTGGCTGGCGTGTTCGTCGGTGCGTTCGTAGGCGGAAAGCGGTGCCCCAGCCTCGTCCAGGAATTTCGGAAAGTCCGTCTCGAACCAGTTGCGGTTTTCGGTGGAGTAACGCAGGTAGCCGCCCGTCTCGCCGTGGATCCATTCGTCCATCGAAATCCAGTCCAAGATTTGGTCTGGCCGCTTGCGGTACCAGGGCAGGTATTCCGACAAGTGGCCGTTCGACTCGGTGGAATAGAACCCGAACCGCTTCAACACGTCGATGCGCACCTTTTCCTGTTTCGAGAACGCCGGGTGGCGTTCGAAGGCGGCAAGCAGTTCATCCTTGGTGACCTTGCGGCCATTGTGGCGGATGTCGAGGTACCAGGTCTGGTGGTTGATCCCTGAGCAAATGATGTCGACTTCGGCCATCGGAACACCCAAAGCGTGCGCGATCTGGCGATGGCCGTTCTGGACACCATGGCAGAGGCCGACCGTGTTCACGCCGCCATGGTCGATCGCGGCCCAGGTCATCATCGCCATGGGGTTGGCGTAGTTCAGCAGCAGGACGTCCGGCGCGCAGACCTCGCGGATATCCCGGCAAAAGTCCATCATCGCGGCGATCCCGCGCTGGCCATAGAGGATGCCGCCGGCGCAAATGGTGTCGCCGACGCATTGGTCGACCCCATATTTCAGCGGGATGCGGATGTCGTCGGCAAACGCCTCCAACCCCCCGATGCGGACGACGTTCATCACGTAGCGCGCGCCTTCCAGTGCCCGGCGGCGGTCGGTGTTGGTGGTGACGGTGGTTTTCAGCCCGTTCACCTCGACGGTCCGACGGATGATCTGGGCGATCATTTGCAGGTTGTGGTCGTTGATGTCGGTCAGCGCAATTTCGATGTCTTCGAACTCCGGCACCTTGAGCAAGTCCGAAACGAGTTTTTTGGTGAACCCGACGCTGCCTGCGCCGATGATGGTAACTTTGAAGGCGGTCATGGGACGGACTCCGTCTGCAAGGATTTGAGGAATTCGCGGTGGCCAAGGGCGCGGCTGGCGGCCTGGCGGTATTCGGTGGTCAGGGCGTGCGTCACGCGTCGCGCATTGGCGCGCAGTTTAGGATTTTGGGCCAGCGCCGCCTTGGCCGAGGCCGGTGTCAGCAAGCCGAGGCCGTCGAGAACAGGCACATGCAGGTGGTGGCCGACATGCGGCAGGTTCATCGGAAAGGGCACGAAATCGCCGGGGCCCGGGACCTTGCCCGCCCAATGGGCGAGGCGGTGCTTGAGGTCATCTGGCGTCGCGTCGGCAACGTCGCGCCAGAACGGCGTTTCGCGGCGTTCGCTGACATAGTGAAGTCGGATGAAATCGCGGAAATCGTCGACTTGGCGCGCACATGCTGCGTTGAAGGCGGTTCGTGAACGATCAGTCGGATTTTCGATCAGGCCCGACAGAAGCATCAACTGAACGACCGTGCCGTGGATCGACGTAGCTTCCAAAGGCTCCAGGAAACTGGATGACAGCCCAAGTGCCACGCAGTTGCCAATCCACTGGCGGTCGAGGCGGCCTGAGTCGATCCTGATGTCATTGCGGACGTGGACGGGATGGCCCAGCGCGGTTTCGATCTCTTCCTTTGCCTGGTCGGGCGTCACATGCGCGTCGGAATAGACATAGCCGCAGCCATAGCGATCTTGTGTCGGGATTTTCCACATCCAGCCAGAGCCTTGCGCCCAAGCGAGGGTGCAGGGGTCAATCTCCTCTCCCTCCGGGATCTCCAGCCAGAATGGCATCGCGCGGTTGACAGGCAGGACAGCGCCGTAGTGCTGCCACTTGGCCCCCATCGCAGTGATCAAGCGACGGCGGAAACCGGTGCAGTCGACGAAGAGGTCAGCCTCGACAACCTGCCCGCTTTCGAGAATCAACGAAGTGATGTCACCCGTTTCCGAATGAACGTTCACCGATGCGACTTGATCATCGATGATGTCGATGGCGCGCGCCTTGGAGCGCAGCCATTTGCCCGCCAGCGCCTGGTCGAAATGATAGGCATGGTGATAGGGACCGACCGGGACCAACCGGTCGCCAACGCGGGCGAACGGACTGCGCGACTTGTTAAGAAGGTGCTGGAACAGGTGCGCCCGGCCTACGCTTTCTCCTTGGCTAACGGCATAAAGGTCCAGTGCGTTGACAGCCCCCAGCCCCGCCACCTGATGCGGGTCGTCAATTGGTCCGTCGTAGCTGTGCCCTTTGCGGCGCCAGTCCTTGTGGCGGATGCCGAACTTGATCGTGGCGCCGGTGGCCGCAAGAAACTCCATCTCGTCCAGGTCGAAATGCTTCAGCATCTGGCGAAAGACCGCCGTCGTCCCCTCACCCACGCCAATTGTGCCGATCTTCGAGCTTTCAATCACCGTCACCGCACAAGGCCGCCCAGCCCTTCGCGCCGCATCGCCCAGCATCATCGCGGCGAGCCAGCCCGCCGTGCCGCCCCCAACGACAAGGATGCGCGCAGGCCACATGGATCAGCCCGCCTTGCGTGCAGATACACGCGCCCATTCCGGCAGCCAATCGCCGTGGGCTGCCAGCAGGTCATGCGTCATCGCCCAGATCTGGTCGAGGTCAAGTTCGGCCCCGGTATGGGGGTCAAGCATTGCGGCGTGGTAGATGTGTTCGGGGTTTTCCGTCATCAGGGCAGCGACGGTCAATTCCTGCACGTTGATATTGGTGCGCATCAGCGCTGCCAATTGAGGAGGCAGTTCGCCGATCTTCGTGGGCTGAATACCATTGTGGTCAACGAGGCAGGGAACCTCGACCGCGCATGCCTTGGGCAGTCCGTCGATCAGGGCGCCCCAGCCGCCCGGTCCCGCGTTGGGCACGTTGCCGTAGATCACCGAAGGCTCGCCGGTCACCACCGAGTTGACGATCTGGCTGGCATATTCGTGGCTTTCCTTCAGTTCTATCGTGTTGGCGGTCTTGAGGTCGTGGGCCTCTTTCTTCCAGCGCGCAATCTGCTCGACACAGCGCTTGGGGTATTCGTCCAGCGGAATCCCGAATTTCTCGATCAGGTCGGGGCGGTCGCGCTTGATGAACCAAGGCGTGTATTCGGCGAAGTGTTCCGAGCTTTCGGTGACGAAGTAACCCAGTCGCATTAGCATTTCATAGCGCACCTTGTTGGGGCAGCGCGGGTTCCAATGGCTGGGTTTGGGGAACCGCCCCTCGCGATAACCTTGCTTCAGTGCCGGGTAGAGGTCCATGTAGCCGCCGTCCGGCTGGCGGTGTTCAAAGGTCAGATAGAACGCCATGTGGTTGATGCCGCCCGCGCGATAGCGGATCTCCTCAATCGGAATGTCGAGATCGCGCGCGAGTTCCCAGGCCGTGCCCTGCACGGAATGGCAGAGGCCCACCTGCCGGATCGTCGGGTACTTTGCCGCGATGGCCCAGGTGTTGATCGCCATTGGGTTCACGTATTGCATGACGATGGCGTTCGGCGAGACGGCCAGCAGGTCCTCACAAATCGACCACAGGACCGGAACGGTGCGCAGGCCGCGCATGATGCCGCCGATGCCGAGTGTGTCGGCGATGGTCTGACGCAGGCCATATGCCTTGGGCACCTCGAAGTCGGTGACTGTGCAAGGCTCGTATCCGCCGACCTGGAAACAGCAAACGACGAAATCAGCGCCCTCCAGCGACCGCCGCTGGTTGGTATAGGTCTTGACTGTCGCCTTGGCGCCAAGGGTCTGGGTAAGCTTGCCCACGATGACCTCGGATTCCTCCAGCCGCTGAGGATTGATATCCATCAGGCGAATTTCCGCACCCGCCAGGGCTGGGCGCTGGAGGATATCGCCCGCGATGTTCTTGGTGAAAACGGCGGAACCGGCGCCGATGAAGGTGATGATGGGTTTGGACATTTTGCTTCTCAGGTTGCGATTTCAAAGGCCGCGCGCACAAGGCGGCGGGAGTAGTCTGTCTTGGGATTCTCAAGCACGTCGGCGACCGGGCCCTGTTCTACGATCTTGCCGTTCTGCATGACGATCACGCGGTGGCACAGGGCGCGGACGACCTTCAGGTCATGGCTGATGAAGAGGTAGCTGAGGCCCTTGTCACGCTGCAGTTTTCTCAGCAGATCAATGATCTGCGCCTGCACTGACAGGTCCAGGGCACTTGTCGGCTCGTCCAGCAAAATGAACTCCGGCTCTAGAGCCACGGCGCGGGCGATGGCCAGGCGCTGGCGCTGACCGCCGGAAAATTCGTGTGGAAAACGCGACAGGATGGTGTCAGGCAACCCCGCATCGCGCAGCGCCTGGCGGACCCGTTCCACGCGGTCCTTGTGGTCGCGGCCGATGCCGTTGACGATCAGCCCTTCCTCGATAATCTGGCGCACCGACATGCGGGGGTTAAGGCTGCTGAAGGGGTCCTGGAACACCACTTGCATGCGCTGACGGTAGGGTTTCATGCCCGCGCGGTCGAGGCCGTCGAGGCGGTGGCCGAGAAACTCCACCTCGCCGCCGGACAGTTTGTTAAGCCGCAGCAAGGCTTGACCAAAGGTGGTCTTGCCCGACCCGCTTTCGCCGACTAGCCCAAGGGTTTCGCCGCGCTTCAGATCGAGGCTCAGTCCATCCACCGCCTGCAGATCGCTGAACTTGCCGCGGAACGCGCCTCCCTTGCGCAATGTGTAGGTGACACGGATGTTTCGGCCCTCAAGCACCGTCTCCGGCTCGCCCTGCAGCTCATTCGCCTGGCCCCTCGGCTCCGACCCAAGCAACCGCTTGGTGTAAGGGTGCTGGGGTTTTGTGAATACCTCTTCGGTGATCCCTTCTTCGCGGACCAACCCGTGCTGCATGACATAGACATAGTCCGCGAACTGGCGCACCACGGTCAGGTCATGCGTGATCAGGATCACGGCCATCCCGGTCTTGTCTTTCAGCGCCTTGATCAGATTCAGGATCTCGGCTTGGACCGTCACGTCCAGCGCAGTCGTCGGCTCATCCGCGATCAGCACGTCGGGGTTGTTGGCCAGCGCCATAGCGATCATGACACGCTGGCGCTGGCCGCCGGACAGCTGGTGCGGATACTGCTGGACCCGCGATTCTGGATCGGGGATTTGCACTTCGGCCAGCAGCTCCACCGCGCGTTTCAGCGCGTCGGTTTTGGAGATTTTCTGGTGGATGCGCAGCACTTCAGCCAGTTGTGCGCCAATGGTGTAGACGGGGTTCAGCGACGACATCGGTTCTTGAAAGATCATCGTCAGCCGGTTGCCGCGCAGGCCCCGCATCTCGCGGTCTGAAAGCCGCGCCATGTTGCGGCCAGCGTACAGAATTTCGGTTTCGTCCGAGACCTTCGCGCGCTTGGTCAGCAGTTTCATGATCGCGCGGGCCGTCACCGATTTGCCCGACCCGCTTTCCCCGACCAGCGCAATGGTCTGGCCCTTGCGCAGGGTGAAGGACACGTCTTTCACCGCCTGAATTTCCCCGCCATCCACCGTGAAGGTGACGCCGATATTGCGGGCCTCGATGGCAAGTTCGTCTTTCATCGCGGCCTCAATAGGGGTCAATGGCATCGCGGAGCCCGTCGCCTAGCGCGTTGAACGCAAAGACGGCCAGCAGCACGAAACCGACGGGAGAGAGGATCCAGGGGTAGGACCCAATCACTGAAAACGTGCCCGCGTCCTGCAGCATCAGGCCCCAGCTGATCAGCGGTGGTTTCACGGCAAACCCGAGGAAGCCGAGGAAGCTTTTCAGAAGGATGATCGTCGGGATGCCGAGGGTGACGGCGACGATCACATGGCTCATCACGTTAGGCAGGATGTGGCGGGTGATGATGCGCGCGTCGGACGCGCCCAACGCTGTGGCCGCGCGGACATAGTCGATGCGCGCCATCGACATGGTCTTGCCGCGCACTTCGCGGGAAAGCTGCGCCCACCCGAGGCCGGCGATGACAAGGATGACGAAGCTCAGGAAGATGTAGGACGGGGCCGTCACCGGGATTAGCGTCGTCAATGCGAGGTACAAAGGCAACTGTGGGAAGGCGAGGATGATTTCCACAAACCTCTGAAACCATAGATCAAACTTCCCTCCGAGGTAACCCGAGGTGATCCCCGCCAGCGTGCCGATGATCGTGATCAGCGTGATCGACACCAAGGCGATCATTAGGGATATCCGGCTACCTACGACGCCCCGCGCCAGGATGTCCCGGCCGAGCTTGTCCGTGCCGAGGATGTGCAACGGGCTACCATCGGCCAATCCGATAAACCGCCGCTCCATAGGGATCAGCCCCCACATTTTGTACGGCGAACCTTTGGCGAACAGGACCAGCGGGCGAGGGTTCTCCATGTCTGGGCCCATCAGCGGCTGGTAGGTAATCGGGTCCAGTTCCTCGCTTTCGGTGATCGAATAGGCGACGGGCCAGAGCGTGAACCCATCCTTTGTAAAGAACGAGATATGGTCCGGCGGCGCAAAGGACGCGGTCGAGGCGTTCGGATTCATCGGCGCGAAGAAGTCGGCGAAAAGTGCGATAATCAGCAGCATCGACACCAGCACCAGCCCCAGCATACCCGGGATCGACTTGCGGAACCGTCGCCAGACCAAAGCCGCATAGCTTTGCGAGGTAGCAGAGATTGTCGTGGTACGGTCGTCAGCGACCTCCCCTTCATGCGTGGTCATGTGTCGGCCCCCACGCGGATGCGCGGATCCAGCGCCACCAGCAACAGGTCCGCGATGATGTTGCCGACGATCAGCGTGGCCCCCAGCACCAACAGCAGCGTAGCCGTCACATAGACGTCGCCGATGCCCATCGATTGCACGATAGCAGGGCCGATGGTGGCGAGGCCGAAAACGATGGCGACCTCAATCTCTCCGGTCAGCATATAGGGCAGCACAACGCCCTGATAGGCTACAAGGGGGTGCAGCGCGTTCGGCACGGCGTGCTTCATGATCACTGCGCCCTCGCCAAGACCCTTTGCCCGTGCTGTTTCAACATACTGCGCGTTCAGCGTGTCCAGAAGGTTCGCGCGCATCACCCGCATGTTGTAGGCGAGGCCGCCTATGGTTGCGACGGCAATCACTGGCCAGACATGCTGGATCAGATTCCAAAGCTTGGCCCAGTTGAAATCGAACCAACCGAACCAATAGGGCTGTCCGCCGAAGCGACTGGAATAAAACGAGCCGATCTCCTGCACGTCGAGCTTGTAGGCAAGGATGTAAAGGATGATCAGCGCCAACAGGAACCGGGGGATTGTCATGCCGAGGAACGAAACGAACGACAGCACCGTATCGACCCAGGTGTATTGCCGGGTGGCCGCCAGAATGCCGAACCCGATGCCGAGCGCGGACGCCAGAAAGTGGCAGGTCAGCGCGATGGCAATTGTCGGCGGCAGGCGTTGCAGCAGGATGTCGGACACGGGCTTGTTGTAGACATAGGACTGGCCGAAATCGCCGCGGGTCACGATGCCCCAGATCCAGCGACCATATTGCATCACCATCGGATCGTTGAGGCCGTTCTTTTCGCGGTACTCGTCGGCCGCACGGGTCGCTGCCTCGATCGACGCCCCACCTTGGGTGATCATGTTGGTGCGGATGAAGTCGCCGTAGTCCCCGGGCGGTGCCTGGATGATCGCAAAGGTGATCATGCTCATCACCAGAAGGACCGGTATTGACTGCGCTATGCGGACCATCAGGAAACGCAGCATGGGGATGTCACCTTGGGGGGGAAAGGTCGGGGTGGTCCGGAGGGCGAGGCGATAGACTGCCCCGCCCTCCACGTACGGGAGGAACCTCTAGTTGGCCGCCATCGGCCCTGCATCACCCAAGGCACCCGGCAAGGTGTTCGGGTGCAGTTCGGCCCCGATCTGCTTGTCAGCAGCCACCCAGACGCGTTCGCGGATGATGTTGTCCTCGGCCCAGTTGTACATGTAGATCGGCGCCCCGGCAGGGATGTTGGAGAAGCGCTTGTTGATGATCAGCGCACCGGGATAAGCCGTCAGGCCAAAGGTATTGACGTTTTCGGTATAGAGCTTTTGGTATTGTTTCATCAACTCCACCCGCTCTGCCGGATCGCGACTTGCGATAAAGGCGTTGACCACCTTGACCATCTCTTCTTCGAACGGCATCAGGTCCAGCGCACCAGCCGGATTGGCCTGGTGGGAACGCGACGAGGTCGGGCCGATTGGGGCCAGCATCGGTGTGTTCTGCACCACGGTGATCAATTCGGTCTGGTTGCGGAAGACCGACCAGTCGTATTTGCCGCTATCGCGGGCATTGTCGTAGTCTTTGGCCGGCAGCGAGTTCAGTGTCACCTGCAACCCGATATCGGCCATCATCGCGACAACACCTTCGGCGAGGTTCTTGTCGGTCTGGTAGTCGACCTGATGCAACAGCACCACCGAAACATCCTCGCCATCAGGGTAGTTGACGAAGCCGTTGCCGTCGGTGTCGACAAGACCGGCTTTTTCCAGATGCGCCTTGGCTGTTTCGACCGAGAACGGATAGTAGACCGTCGAGTCCTTGTCGTAAAATGACGTCCCGGCATAAAGGCCGCCCGGATAGATCGTCGTGAACGGGCCTTTCACAAGGCTGTCGCCCAGACGCTGGCGATCAAGTCCGTAGCTCACCGCCATCCGGAAATCCGGGTTGCGGTTCAGCTCACGCACTTTTTGTGCACGGGCATCCGGCTCGCCCCAGCCATTGGCCGAGAAGTTGATCAACACCGAATAGCCGATGGTGCGGGGCCCGAAAGCCAAACGCGCCGGGGCCGCCTCATCCGCCGATTTTTTCAGCGCTTCGACGTAGTTCTCGGCCTGCTCGAGGTTCGAGAAGTCGCCCGTGCCCGCCACGGCCTGTACGTCACGGTCAGCCCAGGTGGACAGCCGGTACTGCATTTCGTCGAGATAGGGCAGTTGCTGGCCTGACTCGTCAACTTTCCAGTAATAGGGATTGCGGCGAAGCACGATGATGTCGTCGGGGCGATGCTCGACGATCACATGGCTGCCCATCGAGGGGAAGTTCATCACATCGGCCGGGAAAGACTTGAGGAAGGCGTCGTAGCTTTCGCCGCCATACTTCGGGTGCTTGGGCTTCAGGATGTGGCTCGGGCCGGGGCAGAAGTTGCCGTAGGCCATGTTGTAGAGAACGGACTCCGGGAACGGCGTCGCAAAGGTCATCTTGAACGTGTAGGCGTCGACGATTTCCAGCGTGCCATCCGAATAGGTTGCGGGGGCCGCGCCCATCAGCGGCGTTACCTCGGGGTCCATGACGATATCGTTCCAGTAAAAATCGATATCTTCGGTGTCAAAGGCGTCACCGTCGGACCACTTCGCGCCCTCGATCAGCTTGATCGTCAGGGTCTTGCCATCCTCCGACCATTCCCAAGACTTGGCCAGATTCGGCATCGGCTGCAGGTCCGTCGAATTCACCGTGAACAGCGGCCCGGTCCGCGTCAGGCATTCCACCAGCTGGATGTCGATGCCGCCCCAGCCATAGGACTGGCCGGCCCAGAAGTTCCAGCCTTCGGGACGTCCGCCGATCACGTGGCGCATTACGTCGCCGTAAACGCCGTTGCCATCCGGCATGTTGGCGGTCTTGTATACCAGCGGTTCCTTGGGAAGGCGCTCGGCCACCGGGGGCAACTTGCCCGCGTCGACAAAAGCCGTCACCCAGGCGGGTTCGGAATACGCCGGCAGCGCCTTGTATTCAAAGATGTCAGATCGGTTGACGAAGATGGGCTCGCCTTGCGCGTCAAACTTGGGGGCATCTGGGGGTGTGGTGGGGGCCATCATCTCGGCCTCAACCGCAACCGCAGACACACCCAGCAACAGCGCCGCCAGTGCGGCGCGCCGGATATGCATTGTCATCTCTCCTCCCTTGGTCGCCAGGCGACCGGGTTACCATCGTCTTCTTGGTGGTTTTGCCGCGATCTGTGGTTGTCCCGTCATGGGGCGCGGCACCGCCTGCGGGTAACGGCAAGTCCGGGCATCGCCGGGCTTTACAGCAATATCGCTTTGGCAGATTGTATTCTGGTTTTCTAAGATCTGTCGAGGTCGGGGCATGGAAGACGGGATCACAGCGCGCAAGTCAGGGGGCGTGCCAAGTCACGAGCGGCACTTCTACGCTAACAAACGCGTGTTCGGACGGTTCGGAATGCGCATCTTTGACCCGATGGTGATGCCCCAGCCGCACTGGCACGGCCATGTCGAGGCGAATTTCGCTGTCGACTTCGAAATGGACTATGACGTCGATGGGCAGTCTCTGACCATCCCGCCGAACCGGCTGGTGCTGTTCTGGGCAGGCATCCCGCACCAGCTGACCAGCGTCCGGCTGCTGCCCGGAGGACCCCACAAGCTGTGCAATATCTACCTGCCGCTGGACGGTTTCCTGATGATGCACCACATCGCGGGCCTGCAGGTGGCCCTGTTGGGCGGTGGCATGGTGGCATTGCCGGAAAGCCTGTGCTCTGGCACCCAGGTGCGACGCTGGTACGAGGATTACCGCAGCGGCGATTTCGAACGCGCCGAAGTCATCAAGATGGAGTTGAATGCCCTTTTCCGCCGCGCCGCGCTGGAAGAGATGCACTATTTGCGTCTGCGGGGTCACCATGTCTCGTCGGATCGCGCCCTGTCATCGGCGCATATCCGGCACGTGATCGCGATGGTGCGGCATGTTCTGGAAAACCTCGAAAAGCCGCTGCGCAACGCCGACATTACCGCGGTCACTGGCCTGCACGAGAATTATGCGCTGTCCCTGTTCAGTCGGGTCATGCGGGTGCCCTTGAAGCAATTCATGATCCGTATGCGCTTGATGCGGGCGCGGGCGCTCTTGGTGGAAAGCTCGATGGCGATTGCCTCAGTGGTGGAGTCGTCAGGCTTTTCGTCGATCAGCCAGTTCTATGCACAGTTCAAGGACGGCTACGGGCTCACCCCTGCCGCCGTGCGCGCGCAGTATCTGCGCGCGGATCGGGCTTAAAGGCTGTTCAGAAAGGCCAGCAGCGCCTCGCGGTCTGGCTTGGGCAACGCTACCACCGCATCGCGCGCCGCTTGCGCCTCGCCGCCATGCCACAGGATCGCCTCCAGCAGGCTTTTCGCGCGACCGTCATGCAGGAACTGCGTATGGCCGGAGACCTGTTCGGTCAGCCCGATCCCCCATAGCGGCGGGGTTTTCCATTCACGGCCCGCCGCCCGTCCCTCGGGGCGGTTGTCGGCCAGACCTTCGCCCATGTCGTGCAACAAAAGGTCGGTGTAGGGCCAGATTAGCTGAAACGACTGTTCAGGCTGCCCCTCCAGCCGGCTCGTCACGTATTTGGGCGTATGGCAGGCGGTGCATTGCGCGTGATGAAAGATTTCCTTGCCACGCAGGACCTGCGGTTCGTCAACGTTGCGGCGTTCCGGGACGCCGAGGTTGCGCGCGTAAAAGGTGACAAGGTCGAGACTTTCGGCACTTACCTCCAGTCCATCGCGCACAGTCGGCTCTTGCCCATGCGTGGCATTGCGGCAATCGGTTTGGGCACTGGTGCAGTCGCCCCAAGGGTCTGGATGCAGGGGTGTCGACAGGCCCATATCGCCCGCAAAGGCTCCTGCCGACTGATCCTTGATGGTCGCAGCCCCACCCTTGAACCCGAACCGCCCCAACATCGGCACGCCAAACTCGGTACTCACCACGATTGACGCGCGGCCCGATATGCCATCGCCATCCGCGTCATCCTCGTCCACCCGCGCCAGAATATCCGCCGCCGGAATCGCCTCAAGCAAACCCAGCCCGATCATCTGGGGCGCGACGCGCGGCGACAGCATCGCATCCTCGCCAAGGTCGCCAAAGGCCGGGTCAGCTAAAGCATAGGTCGGCTGGCGCAGAGTCACGACTGTCCCATCCGCCAGGGTCACTGGCAGGTCGGCATATGTGATCTTCATCTGTCCTTCGGCCGCCTGCCCCGGGGCAGCAAAATCCTGCAACTGACCACCATAGACCGGGTCGTCTTGCGTGGCGAGCCAGTCCTTGATGCCGGCTGGCGTCGTCCCGCCCAGGATCGAGACCCGCAGGAACATCGACACCGCCTTATCGTCAGGGCCTTCCGGCGGATGCCCGCGACCGTCCTTCAGATGGCAATCCTGGCAGGCCCGCGCGTTATAAAGGGGACCCAAGCCATCCGACGCCTTGGTCGACGCCGGGGCCGCAACCCAGGTCTTGGTGAAAAGCCCGTTGCCCAGTTTGAAATCGAGTTCTCGGGCAAACGCGATGTTGCCCGAGGGGTCGGAAAACGCGTCTGCCGTCCCGGTCGCGCGCACTGTCGCGGCCCCGGCCGATTTCGCCTCGAAGGCCTCGGGTCTGGTGAAATCCGTGGGCGGGGCCAGCACGGCGGCAACCTTTGCCGTCTCGGCAGTCGTGCGCGCAATCACCGGCAAATGCCGGTCATCCAGGGTCTGGGCCAGGACCGGCACCGACAGAAAGGGCAACAGGACAAGGGCGCGCAGCATGGTCACTCCGATCCTGGCAAAATCGCACCAAGGCGCATCGCTTTCAACCGCAATCCGTCGCTATTGGAAGACCGCGTTCGGGTCGTCGAGGCTGTCGGAGCCTTCGATCGCGATCTGCGACAGGCCCAAGGCAGCCACAGCCCGTTCAATCGATGCGGTCTGCGCGATCAGGGCATCAACCCCTCCCATGATCAGCGCCTCGCCCTCGGCATTGCCGGGGGCCAGCATCATGTCATAGGCCATCCCACCTTCGGCCGCCGTCTTGATTGCGCCAAGCTTGGCCATCGTGTTGTCCAGTTCCGCCCGCAACTGCGCATCGACCGAAGGGGCAGTGGCGGCGACCAGTTCCGACAGCGAGGGTCCGGACACCACCACTCCATCCAACCGCGTATAGCTGCCCAGATAGACGTTGCGGATGCCCATGCCGTCATAGAAATGGCTGTCATGCGTGTTGTCGGAAAAGCAGTCGTGCTCCTCTTCTGGATCGTTCAGCATCAGGCCCAGTTTCATCCGCTGCCCCGCAACCTCACCATAGGACAGACTGCCCATACCGGTCATCATTGACAGCAGGCCCGCTTGCGGATCGGTTGTCACGGCAGCGCGGCCTGCCCCGTCAGGCCCCCATGCGCCAACCATTTCCTGCAAGTCCCGAACCAAGAGATCGGTCGACGCCTGCAAATAGGCCGCTCGCCGGTCGCAGTTGCCGCCGGTGCACCCCGCGCCCTGGATGAAATCCGTAAATGGCCGATTGCCCGCACCCCGTCCCGTGCCATTCAGATCCTGACCCCACAGCAGAAATTCGATTGCGTGATAGCCGGATGCAACATTCGCCTCGATGCCGTCGGCCTCGTGGAGGGTATTTGCGATCAGCTCTGGGGTGATTTCTGACGCGTTGATTTCGGTACCCGACAGGGTGAACCTGGGCGTCGCGATCACGTTCAAGGTGGTCAGCGGGTTTTCCTCGGATTCGGTATAGCCTGCATCGACATAGTCAATCAGCCCCTCGTCCAGCGGCCAGGCGTTCACCCGGCCCTCCCAATCGTCGACGATGGGATTGCCAAACCGGTAGGCCTCGGTCTGCTGATAAGGCACGCGGGAAGCGATCCAGGCAGTGCGGGCGGCCTGCAACGCTGCATCCGACGGGATCGCGATCAGCGCGTCGACGGCAGTTTGCACGGCCTGCGCGGTGGTCAGGCTGTCTTCATACGTGGCCAACGCAATGTCGGCGTAGGTTGCCGCAACTTCTGCAGGTTCGACCGCATCGGCACTATGGACACTCGTTGTCATCAAGACGGCAACGATGGCTGTAACAGAATGCTTCATGATGATCATCGGCGGGGCTTTCACGGTGCAAAAGGTCATTTGGTCAGGATCAGTTTTTCGGCGCGGGTAATCCGCAAGGTGTAAGCCTGACCATCGAGCATGATGCGCGCAAGTTGACCGCCTTGGGTCAATTTCCGGGCATCATGGCTTGGTGTTGGTACGGGAAGGGCATCGTCGGGCACTGTCGAAAAGTTCAGCGGAACGAATGCAGGCGCGGCAAAGGACATGGCGTCACCAATGTTTCGGCCCCTTGGGCGCCACCAGCGATATGAAGGAATCGTGGCGGGCGTACGGGAACCTGTGCAACGGAATGGCTTGCCTGACAAGGCTGGCGTCGAAATATCCTTACTGAAATAGTCGGACTTGTAAAGCCCACATCTTTATTCGGAAAATTGTGCAGGCACTGGCATCCTCTGGCAGGCGGAAATTGACTAGATGACACTCAAACCGCATCAGAAATAGAACGGTTCCGTGTAGAGCCGCCGTCCCAAGGTCATGGCATCCGCGACATGCACCATGGGCGACAGATCGACTTCGCTGGTCCCGCTGCGCACGAGGGCGGCCATTCGCGCGTAAAGTCCGGGATATTCGCGGTCCGGTCCGGTCGAGGTGAACCCATCCGATGTCTCCAGCTCCGATCCACCTTTGCGCAGGGTCAGCGTACCCCGATCCGTCTGGACGACGATGTCCCAGGTTTGTGGGCCAGTTTGCCGCCAGTCAAAGGTGGCGGTCACATTGTCGGAAAAGACGAGGTCGGCGGCAATCGGGGTCTGGCGATTTTCAGGGAAGGTCAGCGTGGCGCTGGTCAGATGTACTGGATCGGGCAGGATCGCGGTCAGGATCGACAACGCGTTGATGCCGGGATCAAAGACCCCCATGCCACCCGGTTCAAAAACCCAGTCCTGGCCCGGATGCCATTTGCGAACATCTTCCTTCCAGGTGATGGTTGCGCCTAGAATTTCCCGATCCGACAGCATGGCGCGGGCATCGGCCACGCCGTGCGCCATACGGCTGTGCCAGGTCGTGTAAAGCGCCACGCCCTGCGCGGATGCCATCGCCTGTAAGGCATGCACCTCAGCCAGCGTGGCACCTGGCGGTTTTTCCAGCATCACATGGCGGCCCGCACGGATCGCCGCCTCGGCAGCCACAAAGCGTGGCACGGGCGGCAGGCACAGCGAGACGACCGATACATCGGGACGGGCGTCCAACATGTCCTCGATATCGGTGAAGGCCGGGATGCCGTCGACCGTCCCGGAGCGGCTGACGGTCGCCGCCAGGTTCCAGTCGTCCGAGGCATTGATCGCGGGCACATGCTGGTCCCGCGCGATCTTGCCGATCCCGACAAGGGCGACATTCAGCGCAACCGGGTTCAGCATCGGCATCAGTGGCTCTCCCGCCCCACGGCATTCCCTCGGCAGCCGACGAGGAAGTCCATGTCGGCGCCCTTGTCGGCACCTTGCACGTGGTCGTGGTACAACTGGGCATAGCCGCCATTCGGGGGGTCCACTGGGCTTTTCCATTCAGCCAGACGCCGGGTGAGTTCGGCATCGGAGATGTCCAGATGCAGGCGGCGGTTCTTTACATCCAGCTCGATCATATCGCCCGAGCGGACCACGGCGAGGGGGCCGCCGCGCGCAGCCTCCGGGCTGGTATGCAGCACGACCGTGCCGTAGGCGGTGCCGGACATGCGCGCGTCACTGATACGCACCATGTCGGTGATGCCCTTGCGCAGGATTTTCGGTGGCAGGCCCATGTTGCCGACCTCGGCCATGCCAGGATAGCCGCGGGGCCCGCAGTTTTTCAGGACCATGACGCAGGTTTCGTCGATGTCGAGGTCTTCGCGGTCGATCCGGGCTTTGTAGTCGTCAATGTCTTCGAACACCACGGCGCGCCCCCGGTGCTGCATCAGCGCCGGCGTTGCCGCCGAAGGTTTCAGGACCGCCCCATCCGGCGCAAGGTTGCCCTTGACGACGACAATGCCGCCCGATTGGGTCAGCGCCTTGTCGGTTGGCAGGATGACGTCCTCGTTCCAGTTGCGGACGTCTTTCACCTCGTCCCACATCGAATTGCCGCTGACGGTGATTGCGTCCTTGTTCAGCAGGCCCGCTTCGCCAAGGCGCTTGATCACCACAGGGAGGCCACCGGCGTAGAAGAACTCCTCCATCAGGTATTTGCCCGAAGGCATCAGGTTGACGATCGTCGGGACGTCCCGCCCAAGTTTATCCCAGTCATCCAGCGTCAGGTCGATGCCTACGCGGCCTGCCATCGCCAGCAAGTGAATCACGGCATTGGTTGATCCACCGATGGCCGCGTTGGTGCGGATGGCGTTTTCGAACGCGGCGCGGGTCATGATGTCGGACGGTTTCAGGTCGTCCTTGACCATCTGCACGATGCGCCGACCCGTCAGCTGCGCCATCACGCGGCGGCGGCTATCGACGGCGGGAATCGCGGCATTGCCAGACATCGCCATGCCAAGCGCTTCGGCCATCGACGCCATAGTCGACGCCGTCCCCATCGTGTTGCACGAACCGGGGGAGCGCGACATCGACGCTTCTGCCTCGACAAACTCCTCCGCCGTCATCTCGCCCGCCTTCACCGCTTCGGAAAACTTCCACAGATGGGTGCCTGACCCGACCCGTTCCCCTCGGAAATGCCCGTTCAGCATCGGCCCGCCGGTGACGCAGATCGACGGCAGATCGACCGAGGCCGCGCCCATCAAAAGCGACGGCGTGGTCTTGTCGCAGCCGACCAGCAGGACGCAGCCGTCCATCTGCTGGCCTCGGATGGTTTCCTCCACCGCCATGGCGGCAATGTTGCGAAACATCATCGCGGTGGGGCGAAAGCCGGACTCGCTGACCGAAAAGACCGGGACTATGACCGGAAAGCCGCCCGCCTCGTAGACGCCATGCTTCACCCGCTCCGCCAGGTCGTTCAGGTGCGCGTTGCAGGGGTTGAGTTCCGAGAACGTGTTAAGAATGCCGATGACCGGGCGCCCATCAAAAAGGTCAGCGGGCAGGCCTTGGTTCTTCATCCATCCCCGGTGATAGATCGCGTCCTTCGATGTGCCGCCGAACCATTCCTGCGAGCGCAGTTTGCGGGGCCATTTGGCGGGCTTGAAGGTCATCTTTTCCTCAGAGGGCAGTGACTTGGACCGGGGCCGTCACGCGCGGCGCGGTCAAAAGTCGGTTGATCAGGGGCAAACCCAAAACAGGCGCTTCGATTTCGAACATATCGCCAGCTTGGGTGCGGACACCATCCGCAAACGACAGGGTGGCGGTGCCGAACATGTGGACATGCAGATCACCGGGCTGGCGAAAGAGATCATACTTGAAGTGGTGGTGCTCGAGATTTGCATAGGTGTGGGACATGTTCGCCTCGCCGCTGAGGAACGGCTTTTCCCAGATAACCGCGCCACCCCGGCGGATGCGGCTGGTGCCCCGCAGGTCGGCAGGCAGGTCGCCCAGCAGAATCTCGGGGCCAAACGAGGCTTGCCGGAGTTTTGAGTGGGCGAGGAAAAGGTAGTTCACCCGCTCCGTCACATGGTCGGAAAACTCGTTCGCCAGTGCCCAGCCGATGCGGTAGGGCGTGCCATTGGGGCCAATCAGATAGACGCCCGCCACCTCGGGTTCCTCGCCGCCATCCTCGGCAAAACCCGGCTGCTCCAGATCGCCACCGGGGGCGACGGCGGTACATCCATTGCCCTTATAGAACCATTCCGGCTGCACGCCGACTGATCCGGTAGCGGGCCGCCCGCCCTCCAGCCCCATCCGGAACATCTTCATGCTGTCGCTGAGGGTTTCCGATTGCAGCGTCGTGTGCATCGCATCCCGCGCTGCCGCCGACCCCAGATGGGTCAGGCCAGTGCCCGTCAGGTGCAGATGCGCGGGGTCGGGATGGGTGACGGGCAACAGCATTCGCCCCTCTGCCGCGATCCGCTCCAGGTCCACCGCAGCGCCCAAGCCACGTTCGCCTATTACCGCCGCCAGGCTGCGACCGGAGGTAACAGCCTCCATGGCCAACGCGTAGGTGCTGGCGGCCCCTTTCACGATGGCCGCCTCAGATCCTTCGCGCGCGACGACAGCCACGGCACCCTCTGGCGTCCGATGTTGGGAAATCAGCATCGCGCCCTCATTTGCTTTTGTTGTAGACGTCGAAAATCACGGCAGCCAGCAGCACCAGCCCCTTGATCACCTGCTGGTAATCGATCCCGATCCCGAGGATCGACATGCCGTTGTTCATCACGCCCATGATCAGCGCGCCGATCACCACGCCGACGATCTTGCCCGACCCTCCGGTCATCGACGCCCCGCCGATAAAGACGGCCGCAATCACGTCCAGCTCAAATCCCGTGCCGGCCTTGGGCGTGGCGCTGTTCAAGCGCGCGGTGATGATCATCCCCGCCAAAGCCGCCAGCGCCCCCATATTGACAAAGCACCAGAAGACCAGCCGTTCGGTCCGGATGCCCGACAGCTTGGCCGCCTTTTCGTTGCCCCCCGTCGCGTAGATCCGCCGCCCGGCAGAGGTGTTTTCGGTGAAAAACGCGTAAATGACGGTCAGCGCTACCAGCACAACCAGCACATTCGGCAGTCCCCGGAACTGCGCCAGTTTCCAGCCAACGAACAGCAGCGCCGCCGTGACAATGGCATTGCGCGCCCAGAAGAGGACGGTAGGTTCGGGCGTGATGCCAAAGGTTTCATCCCGTCGCCTTGCGCGCAGTCCCAGCCAGACTAGCACCGCAGCCGCCACGATCACCACAAGAACGGACGTGCCATGCATCCGCTCCAGCCCCAGAACCGTCTGGTCCCAGTCGCCAAAGAGGTCCGGCACAAAGCCGTTCGACATGGCTTGAAAGGCCTTCGGGAACGGACCGATGTTCTGCCCGCCGAGTAGCCACAGCGTCGATCCGCGAAAGACCAGCATTCCCGCCAGCGTCACAATAAAGCTCGGGATGCGCCAATAGGCCACCCAATAGCCCTGCGCCGCGCCAATCATCGCCCCGCCGAGTAGCGTCGCAGGAATGACAAGCCAGACCGGCAGACCCACATAGACCGTCAACGCCGCCGCGATGGCCCCAGTAAAGGCAGCGACTGAGCCGACCGACAGGTCGATATGCCCCGCGACAATGACCAGCAGCATCCCCAGCGCCATGATGATCACGTAGGAGTTTTGCAAAAACAGGTTGGTGATGTTCTGCGCTGACAGGAAATCGACATCGATGGTCACGCGCACGACAACAGTGAAAAAGAATACGATGGCGACCAGCGCCACCAGCATGCCGTTCTCGCGCAAGTGCCCGCCGACAGTGGTCTCGTTGCTCATGCGGCTTTCCCCGTGGTTTTCAGGATCATGGCCATGATCTTCTCCTGGCTCGCCTCATCCTTGGTCAATTCACCCACGATGCGGCCTTCGTTCATCACGTAGATGCGGTCGCACATGCCCAACAACTCGGGCATTTCCGAACTGATCATCACAACCCCCCTCCCCTGCGAGGCGAGGTCGTTCATGATCTGGTAGATTTCGAATTTGGCCCCGACATCGATCCCGCGCGTCGGCTCGTCGAGGATCAGCACTTGCGGATCGGTGAAGAGCCATTTTGACAGCACGACCTTTTGCTGGTTGCCGCCCGACAGGTTGATGACCTTCTGATGTACCCCGGGCGTGCGGATGCCCAAGGACTTGCGATAGTCCTCGGCCACCTTCGCCTCACGCCGCTTGTCCAGAACACCACGCAGCGCCACCCCGGCAAGGTTCGCCAGGCTGATGTTCTTCACGATCGGCTCGTCCAGGATCAGGCCAAGCACCTTGCGGTCCTCGGTCACATAGGAAATCCCGGCGGTGATTGCCTTTTCGACAGTCGAGACATCCACCGGCTGTCCGCGCATATGCACGGATCCCTGGTGCCCGCGCCCATAGCTGCGGCCAAAGATGCTCATTGCCAGTTCGGTGCGCCCCGTGCCCATCAGGCCCGCGATGCCGACGATCTCGCCCTTGCGGACGGTGAAATTCACGCCCTTGATCATCTGGCGGTCCTTCTGATCGGGATGCCAGACGGACCACGCCTTCACCTCCATCAGCACCTCGCCGATCTTGGGCGTGCGGTCCGGGTAGCGGTGCGCCATATCGCGGCCCACCATGTCGCGGATGATCCGGTCCTCGGAAATCTCGGCGCGCGTCAGGGTCGACACCGTGCTGCCGTCGCGCAGGATCGTGATCCGGTCGGCCACCTTGTTGATTTCGTTCAGCTTGTGGCTGATCAGGATCGAGGTGATGCCTTGCGCTTTCAGCTCCAGCATCAGGTCCAGTAACTTCTGGCTGTCGTTTTCCTGCAAAGCGGCGGTGGGCTCGTCCAGGATCAGCAGGCGCACATCCTTGGCCAGCGCCTTGGCGATTTCGATCAGTTGCTGCTTGCCGACGCCCAGCTTGCCCACGGGTGTCGTCGGCGCCTCGGTCAGGCCGACCTTGCGCAGCCACTTTTCGGATTTCTGGAACGCTTCGGGCCAGTTGATCACGCCGCGTGTGGCGACCTCGTTGCCCAGAAACAGGTTTTCGGCGATCGACAGCAACGGCACCAGCGCCAGTTCCTGATGGATGATGATGATGCCTTTGGCCTCGGAGTCGCGTATCGACCGGCAGTGCAGCGGCGCGCCGTCATAGAGGATTTCACCGTCATAGCTGCCATGCGGGTAGACCCCTGAAAGCACTTTCATCAGGGTGGATTTGCCCGCGCCATTCTCGCCGCAGATGGCATGGATTTCCCCCGCTTCGACGGTCAGGTTGACCTGGTCCAGGGCGCGCACGCCCGGAAAGGTCTTGCCGATCCCGCGCATTTCCAAAAGCGTCGCCATATGTCCCCTGCCCCGAAAGTCGCCCGCCGCAGCGCCATCTGGCACCACGGCGGGCTGTTCCCTATCCCGGCTTACTTCAGCTGGTCGGCAGTGTAATAGCCAGAGTCCACCAGCATCGACTGGATGTCGTTGACGCCGAGGGAATTAGGTTCCAGCAGATACGAGGGCACAACCTTGACGCCGTTGTTGTAGGTCGTGGTGTCGTTGATCTCGGGCTCGCCACCTTGCAGGATTGCATCGACCATCTTGACCGTCACGCCCGCCAACGCGCGGGTATCCTTGAAGACGGTCGAGTATTGCTCACCCGCCATCATCGACTTTACCGACGGGATTTCGGCGTCCTGACCCGTGACGCAGGGCATCTTCAGATCGCCCGAGCCATAGCCCACACCCTTGACCGACGACAGGATGCCGATCGACAACCCGTCATACGGCGACAGCGCGCCATGCAGCGGCTTGTCGCCGTAGTTGGCCGACAGCAGGTTGTCCATGCGCGACTGCGCGACTGCGCCGTCCCAGCGCAGCGTGCCCACGACATCCATCCCCATCTGACCCGAGGGCACAGCAATGTCGCCACTGTCGATCAGCGGCTGCAGGACCGACATCGCGCCGTCGTAGAAGAAGAAGGCGTTGTTGTCGTCGGGTGATCCGCCGAACAGCTCGATGTTCTTCGGCTTGGGATCACCAAACCGCTCGTTCAGGCATTGCACCAGGCTGTTTGCCTGCAAAACACCAACCTTGAAATTGTCAAAGGTCGCGTAATAGTCGACCGAACCCGACTCCCGGATCAGGCGGTCATAGGCGATGACCTTGATCCCGGCTGCGGCGGCATTGTCCAAGGCGTTGGATAATGTCGTGCCGTCGATGGCCGCGATCACCAGCACGTCGACGCCTTTGGTGATCATGTTTTCGATCTGCGCCAGCTGGTTCGGAATGTCATCTTCGGCATATTGCAGATCGGTCGAATAGCCCGCAGCGGTGAACTGCTAGTCAATCGAATTGCCGTCCGAAATCCAGCGCGAAGACGACTTGGTGGGCATTGCGATGCCAACGGTGCCCTTGTCCTGGGCAACGACTGGGGCGACGCCGATCAGGGATGCGGCGGTGGTCAGCGCCAATAGGGCGCGACGTGTGAGTTGCATAGTGTTCCTCCCGTGGATGCCCTTTGGGCACATGGTTTCGGGCGTGCCCTTTCGAAGGTCTGTTGCCTTGGGTCGCCGCCGTACGCGGGACGTTGCGCAAAGCCAGTATATCTGTCAAATGTCGGTTTTAGGTAAATCTATAACATAAATGCCATGTCATACCTGACCCGCCCTGATGCACTGATCCAACGCGGCTTGAAAATGAGCCATCTGCGTATGATGGCAGCCCTGGCGCAAACCGGGCAGATTGGCCTTGCCGCGGAAACCCTTGGCATCGCCCAGCCCGCCGCATCGCGCCTTTTGGCCGAGGTAGAGCGGATCGTAGGCACGCCGGTGCATGCGCGTGTCGGGCGTGGCGCCAGCCTGACGCCCACAGGTGCCGTTCTTGCCCGCCGGGCCCAGCGACTGATGATCGAGTTGCAGGATGCCGGGCGCGAAATGTCGGAACTGGCGCAAGGCCAGATCGGCGAGGTGATGATCGGCGCTGTAACTGCCCCTGCCCTGGACCTTGTGCTGCCCGCACTGCGTTCGGCCCGGCTTTCATCGCCGGGCATTTCTGCCGAAGTGACGGTCGCGCCATCGGACATTCTCTGCGACCAGCTTCTTGCCGGAAAACTCGACTTTGCCATCGCGCGCATTCCGGCGGATCTGGATGCAGCGCAGTTTACAGGCCGGGTCATCGCACCCGAGCCGGTCCTTCTAGTCGTCCGCCGCGGCCACCGCCTCGCAGCCAATGCAACCATCACCGCTCGTGAACTTCTCGACTACGACTGGGTCATGCCCAGCAGCAGCAGCCCGCTTGGCCGGGCCGTCCGTGCTCGGCTGGAGCGTCTGGGCCTGCCAATGCCATCGCGCCGCCTGTCGACCGCATCGTTCCTGTTGACGCTGGCCCTGTTGAAGCAATCCAACAGCATCGCGCCCCTGGCCGAGGCCGTCGCCCGGCAATTTGCCGAAGGTTCGGATGCACCCTTTGCGATCCTGAACATTGATCTCGGGATCGAGGTTGCCCCCTATAGCCTGTTAACACGGGCCGGGTCAGCGTTGACGCCGGCCGCGACGACGCTGGTCAATTTGATGATGCAGGCGGTCACACTGTCGGCGACATCCCTTCAGCGCGCAAGATAGTCGGTCAGCACCGCCGCCGTGCCCCGCGTCCAGACATCGGTCAGGTG
>JANPBI010000050.1:0-19404 GCA_031430315.1 Rhodobacterales bacterium
GTCATGTGCGGATAGTTCACGAAAAACTGGTGCACCATGCTGATGTTGCGCTTTTGCGGGCTCATTCCGGTCACGTCCTGCCCGTCCATCACGATGCGCCCCGAGGTCGCGCGGTCCAGCCCCGCCATCACCTTGATAAGCGATGTCTTTCCCGCTCCGGTCTGGCCCAGCAGCACGTTGAAGCGCCCCGGTTCCAGCACCAGGCTGGTGGCCTTGATGTGGGTGATCTTGCCGATTTTCTTGGTTATGGCCTGAAGCTCAAGTGCCATCTGGCCCCCCGCAGTTCCGCTGTCATGGTGGCCGGGGCGCGTGTGTAGCGCCCCGGCCGTCGAAGGATCAGCCGATCATTGCCACTGCTTGATCAGGTCGTCGTAGTTGACGGTGACGCCCTGTTCCTTTTCGTTCTCGAGCTTGGCTTTGGGGCCGTTTTCCATGCCCAGCCATTCGGCCGGATCCTTGGCTTCGTTCAGGCGGGGTCCGCAGCCGCCATAGACGTTGGCGGCCTCGTCCGCCTGCTGCATCCGGGCCATGGTGATGTCCATTTCCTCGGCCAGACGGTCCATCGCCTGTTGGGGCGTGAAGGCACCCGAGTTCACGTCACCGATCTGCTGCCACCAGATTTGTGCCAGTTTCGGATAGTCGGGAACGTTGATGCCGGTGGGCGACCAGCGGACACGGTCGGGCGAGCGGTAGAACTCGACCAGACCACCCAGTTTCGGCGCGCGTTCGGTGAAGGATTCGTGCCGCACCGTGCTGTCGCGGGCGAAGGTCAGACCGACGTGGGACTTTTTCACGTCGACCGTCTTGGAGGTCACGAACTGCGCGTACAGCCATGCAGCCTGCGCGCGGTCTTCGGGGGTGGATTTCAGGAACGTCCAGGAACCCACGTCCTGATAGCCGACCTTCTGACCCTCTTTCCAGTACGGGCCATGCGGTGACGGCGCCATCCGCCACAGCGGCGTGCCTTCGTCATCGACGGTGTTGTTGCCTTCGGACTTCGGCTTGACCATGTCGGCGGTAAAGGCGGTGTACCAGAAGATCTGCTGCGCCACGTTGCCCTGTGCCAAGGCAGGCAGCGACTGGTAGAAGTCATAGCTGGCGGCACCGGGGGGTGCGTATTTGCGCAGCCATTCGTCCCACTTGGCGATGGCGAACACCGAAGCCGGACCGTTCGCTTCGCCGCCACGGCTGACACTTGCGCCGGACGGGTTGCACGAACCCGCTTCCATGCGGATGCCCCATTCGTCGATCGGGATGCCGTTCGGCTCGCCCACGGAACCGGTACCGGCCATCGACAGCCTGGCGTCGGTCATCCGCCAGCCCAGATCGGGCGCGCGTTTGCCATAGTCCATGTGGCCATAGATCTGGACGCCGTCGATTTCCTTCACGTCATTGGTGAAGAATTCGGCGATATCCTCATAGGCCGACCAGTTGACCGGAACCCCAAGATCGTAGCCATACTTGGCTTTGAAAGCGGTCTTCAGATCTTCACGGTCAAGCCAGTCCTTGCGGAACCAGTAGAGGTTGGCGAACTGCTGGTCGGGCAGCTGGTAAAGTTTGCCATCCGGTCCCGTGGTGAACTTTGCGCCCATGAAATCGGCCAGATCAAGGCCGGGATTCGTGGATGCAGCCCAGCTTCCCGCCATCTGGTCGGTCAGGTTGTACGCCAGCTGCAGACGGGCATGCGTCCCGATCAGGTCGCTGTCGTTGACATTGCCGTCATAGAGGTTGCGGTTGGTCCGCATCTGCGTCTGAACCGCCTGCACGACCTCGCCTTCACCGAGGATCTGGTGGTTCACCTTGATGCCGGTGATCTCCTCGAACGCCTTGGTCAGCACCCTGGATTCGTAGCTATGGGTCGGGATACCTTCCGACAACACATTGATTTACATGCCCGCATAGGGCTTGGCCGCCTCGATGAACCAGTCCATCTCGGCCTGCTGCTCTTCTTTCGAAAGAGTAGAAGGCTGGAATTCCTGATCGATCCATTTGGCGGCAGCAGCGGGATCGGCAAACGCCGTTCCATACCCGCAATGACCGCAGACACAGCCACTGCAGAGAGAAGATACTTGCGCATCCTGTCTCCTCCCAAAGATTTGATGTGCCGTGAAGATTCGGCTCGGTGACTACGCCATAAGTCAGCGGGAGCTGTCAGACTAAAATTTTAGCACTTGCGCCGCCCACCCTCGTTGAAAGGTAATTTCACCAAGTCTTGCTTGCAATTGCGACGCTGCAGGACTGCCACCGCACCACCAGATAAGGCCGGTTTTTTCCCTTCCGCCACGACTGTGGCAGTCCTTCCTTTGGCCATCACCGCAACTCCGGCAATCGCGCCGCGGCTATCCCGCCCGATCGACGCTTTTCGCTCTCTCACCTGCCCCACCGCAAGACCAGTCACCCCCGGATTGCCGCCAATGCCGCGCCACGCGGGCAGGCTGGACGTCTGTCCCCAGTCAGGGTAGAAGTTGCGACGCGTTACATTCCTTGTCTACCGCGCGCCCGCTTTGGCGGCGTTTGTATGATTTTCCCCTCGACCCGCATATTTTTCAATAGGATGAACACCAGTGCCTGCCTCTATCAAGCTTCACCGTGTCGCTGCCTTCATCGTGCTTGCTGTAGCCTCGGCTTGGATACTGACCGGAGAGTTTTCTTCTGTCGGCAGCGCCGAAGAGACGGCAGGTCAGGAAAACCCGACCCCTGCCGCCGCCAAGGTTGACCCCGCAGCGACGCCCGTTCTGCGGACAGTTGCGGTGATGATCCCGGCCTTTGTCGATCATGCGCGCAAGATACGCCTGTCGGGCACCACGGCTGCAGACAAGCGGGGCGTTCTGGCCGCGCGGTCCGATGGAGTGATCAACACCCTGGAGTTGATCAAGGGTGCCGCCGTGACCAAGGAGGCCATCGTCATGACTTTGGAAAGCCCAGAGACATTGGCCCAAGCCGAAATCGCTGAAATTGCCCTTGCCCAGCGCGAACGTGAACTGGCCACCGCGCAAAAGCTTTATGCACGCGGCAACGCCCCGGAAACCCAGCTGACCAGCGCAAGGTCGGCCCGCGATGCCGCAGCGGCGGAACTCGGCCGCGCCAATGCCGCCGCTGACCGGTTAGAGCTCAAAGCACCCTTTGCGGGGATCGTCGACGCAGTCGGCGTCGAACTGGGCGAATGGGTACAGACGGGTGCCCCCGTTGCCACGATCTTGTCGCTTGACCCGATCCTTGTGCGCGCCGAGGTCAGCGAAGTCGATGTCGGCAGCGTCGCTCCGGGATCAACCGCCATCGTCACACTTGTCACCGGTGCGCAGATGAAGGGCGTCGTGCGCCTGATATCGCGCGAGGCCTCTGCCGAAACCAGAACCTTTCCGGTTGAGATTGCCTTGCCGAACCCCGATCTTGCGCTGCCCTCCGGGATGACCGCCGAAGTCGATCTTATGGCCGCCCCCGTCCCGGCGGTCACTGTCCCCCGATCCGTGATCACGCTGGCCGACAACGGCGATCTTGGCCTGCGGGTAATCGGTGCAGATGATGTGGCACATTTCGTGTCGGTCCAGATCATCGACGATACCGAAGCGGGCCTGGTCGTCACCGGGGTCACGGCTGATGTCCGGATCATTGTGGCCGGCCAGGATCTGGTCCGCGACGGCGAAAAGGTCATCGTTGCCCCTTCCGCCGAGGTCACCGAATGAAAATCGTCGAAACCGCCATTGCCAATGCGCGCCTGACGATTTCGGTCCTGCTGTTCCTGATGCTGGCGGGTGCGATGGCCTATGTCAGCATTCCCAAAGAGGCCGAACCCGATATCCAGATTCCCATCCTCTATGTCAGCTTGGGGTTTGCAGGGATCTCTCCCGAAGATTCAGAGCGTCTGCTGCTGCGGCCGATGGAGACAGCGGTCAAGTCCATTTCGGGCATCAAAAAGATCGATTCCACCGCCTATCAGGGCGGCGGCAATGTCGTCATTGAATTCCAGGCCGGGGCGGACCTCAACAAGGCGCTGGATGACGTGCGCAACAAGGTGGCCCAGGCCCGTCCGGAATTACCGGATGGCGCCGATGAGCCGACCGTCAACGAAGTGAACATTTCGGAATTTCCGGTGCTTGTGATCACCCTGTCTGGTGACGTGCCCGAAAGAGTTCTGGCCAAGGCCAGCCGCGAATTGCGCGACCGGATCGAGGAATTGCCAGGTGTTCTTGACGCAGGCCTCCAAGGCGTGCGCGATGACTTGGTGGAGGTGGTGATCGACCCCGGCAAACTGGCCAGCTATGGCCTGCGCCCCGATCTCTTGCTTGAAGGATTCCGTTCCGGCAACCAGCTGGTCGCCGCCGGTGAAATCGAAGGGGCCGAAGGGCGCTACGCGATCAAGGTCCCCGCGCTGCTGGAAACAGCCGAGGATGTGGCGAACCTGCCGGTCATCTCGACGGAGACCGCAATTGTCCGTGTGCGCGACATTGCCGAGATCCGCCCAACCTACAAGGATGCGCAGACAATCACCCGCCTGAACGGCGAACCTGCCGTGGCAATCGAAGTCTCAAAGCGCACCGGGGCCAACCTTATCGCCACCGTCGACGCCGTGAAGGCGATCACCGAGGAATTCAAGACCATCTTGCCCGAAGGAACCGTTGTGTCTTTCAGCCAGGACAAGTCAAAGGACATCCGCCAACTTCTCAGCGATTTGCAGAATTCCGTCCTAACTGCGGTGATCCTGGTTTTCATCGTCATCCTTTATGCCCTGTCGGCGCGGGCATCGCTGCTGATCGGGCTGGCCATTCCCGCGTCGTTCCTGATGGGGATGCTGGCCCTGTCGATGGCGGGTTACACCGTCAACATCGTCGTCCTTTTCTCGCTGATCCTGGCCGTCGGCATGTTGGTCGACGACGCCATCATCGTCACTGAATTCGCCGAGCGGCGCATGTCCGAAGGCATGGACAAGCGGGAGGCTTTCGCCATGGCCTCGCACCGCATGGCAGGCCCGGTGACCGCAGCAACGATGACGCGGGTCGCGGCCTTCTCTCCGCTTCTGTTCTGGCCCGGCATCGTCGGCGAGTTCATGAAATACATGCCGATCACGCTGATCGTGACGCTGTCTGCCTCGCTTCTTTATGCGCTCATCTTCGTGCCGACCCTTGGTGCGCTCATCGCCAAACCCTTCAAGCACCCGCCTGAACGCAAGGACGGGGCTTACATGTGGGTTGTCGGCAAGGCCGTGCGCCACCCGGTCATCGTCCTGTTCCTGGCGCTCGGCGTGCTGGTCACGGTGCCGGTTACCTATGCGAAATACGGCAACGGGGTCGAATTCTTCCCCAATGTCGAACCGGATTTCGGCCTGCTTTACGTCAAGGCGCGTGGCAACTTGTCGATCGAGGAGAAAGACGCGCTGGTTCGCCAAGCCGAAACGCGGATGCTGGGCTGGCCCGGCATCGAAACGGTCTATACCCGGTCCGGTGCGGCAGGTGGGGCTGGCAATGAAGTCGGCGCAGATGTCATCGGCACCATCCAGTACGAATTCGTCGACTGGCGCGAACGCAAGAATGCCAATGCCATCCTGGCCGACCTGCGGACCGCGATGACCGGCATTCCCGGCGTGGACATCGAAGTTTCCGTTCCCGAGGCCGGTCCACCGACCGGCAAAGCGATCCAGATCCAGTTGTCCGCCGCCGACCCCGCCGGGCTGAACGATGTCGCCAAAGTCGTGGCCGACCAGCTTGCCATCATCCCCGACGTCATCGACGTCAGCAATGGCCTGCCCCCACCCGGCATCGACTGGGAACTGCAGGTGGACCGCGCCGCCGCTGCCCGCTATGGCATAGCCCCCGGCACGGTCGGCGCGATGGTCCAGCTGGTGACCGGCGGATTGAAACTGTCGGACTACCGGCCCGCAGGTTCCGATGACGCGGTCGACATCGTGCTGCGCCTGCCGTCTGATCAGCGCACCATCGCGTCGCTTGATCAGCTTCGCATCCAGACAGCGGCCGGGTCTGTGCCTATCTCCAACTTTGTTACCCGCATCGCGGCCCCCACCACTGGCACCCTGACCCGCCTCGACGGAGAGCGGACCGTGACCGTCCAAGCCGGCATCCGTGAAGGCGTGCAAGCCGACAAGGTTCGCGCCACAGTCACCGCCGCTTTGGAAAAGGCGGATCTGGCCGCATTTGGCGTCCGCTGGAAACTCGCGGGCGAAGACCAGGAACAGGCCGAGGCCGGGGCGTTTCTGTCCAAAGCGTTCGGCGCGGCGATCTTCCTGATCTTCGTGGTGCTTTTGGCCCAGTTCAACCGTTTCACCTCGGTCTGGCTGGTGTTGTCGGCCGTCATCATGTCGACCATCGGCGTGCTTTTGGGCCTGTTGATCATGGATCAGCCCTTTGGCATCGTGATGAGCGGGATCGGCGTGATCGCACTGGCAGGTGTCGTGGTGAACAACAACATCGTGCTCATCGACACCTTCGACACGCTGCGCCGCGAGGGCAAACCCAAGATCGAGGCGATCCTGGAAACCTGCCGGGAACGCGCCCGCCCTGTCGTGCTGACCGCCTTGACGGCCATCCTCGGGGTCCTGCCGATCGCCTTCGGGCTGAACATGGAGCTGATGCACCACGAAACCACCATCGGCGCGCCGTCGACCCAATGGTGGATTTCCCTGTCCAGCGCCATCGTCTTCGGCCTGGCCTTTGCCACGGTCCTGACGCTCATCGTGATCCCGTCGCTGTTGATGCTGGTCACCCCCAGCGACAATCCCCGCCCTTGGATCTGGCAACGCCACAAGCGCCGCGCGGCAAAATCCGCCCAACCGGCAGAATAACAACGTGACCAAGTAAGGCAGAACTTGGCGGGTCCAGAAGGACTCGAACCCTCAACCTGCCGATTAGAAGTCGGCTGCTCTATCCAGTTGAGCTATGGACCCGCTGCCGCCCTTTTGCGCGACCATGACAGCTCACGCAAGATGCTTGGTCATGAAAACCGAATTCGGATCGTCCCAGTACCCGTCGAATGGCCCGCAGTCGACAAACCCCGCCTTGGCATAAAGCGCCCGCGCCGCCACGAATGTCGGCTGCTTTCCCGTCTCCAGGCTTAGTCGGGCGATCCCGTCTGCCCGTGCCTCGGCCGCCAGATGCTCCAGCATGGCGCGCGACAGTCCTTTGCCCCGGACTTCGTGCAGAACATGCATCGACTTGATTTCTGCGTGCGATGCGTCAATCCGTTTGAATGCCCCCATGGCCACAGGTCGGCCATCCTCACGCATCACGAAAAACCGGATTCCCGGCGCGGCCAATTCGCTTGCGTCCAGCATGTAAATGCTTTCGGGCGGCGTGTCGGCATGCATGTCGGCGGTGTGCCGCTCCATCAACAGCCCTAGATCCGTGCCCAGCGGACTTTCTTCGGCAATCGTGATCATCTCAGTGCGTCCAGGAGCCCTTGCGGTCGGTCGCAAAATTCTCGCCATAGCCGCGCGGGCGGATCACCGGTTTGCGCACCTTTGGCAGAACGACATCGGCATCGATGCCTTGCGCCGCGGCATAGGCCTCCGCCTCCGCCTGGCTGTCAAAGCTGATGCGCACTTGCGACTGGGTATCATCAGACGACGTCCAGCCCATCAACGGGTCAACGTTGCGCGCCGAGGCCGGGGCAAACTCCAGGACCCAGGACTTGGTCCGGGCCGTGCCCGATTGCATCGCCGTCCGGGCGGTCTGATAGATCCTTGCGCGCATGGGATTCAAGCTCCTTGGTTGACTTCGCTTATTCCGAAAGGATGGGAAAAACACAAGGGGTCAGACAAGGGTGCTGTCGGTCGATCTGGGGGGAGTGGGGGGGTGTGGGTGCGACCGACCGACAGCTGCTGCTTGCCCGATCACCATGACGGGAACCTCGCTGCGATACAATCTAAAGATGCATCGCGGGCGGCAGATTTCACTTAAATTTGAATGTGTTGCGTTAACTTTTCGCAAAGGTTTAGCCGATTTCTTGCAACCCGGCCCCGCCTAGACCAAAGGCATCCGCCGCATCTGCCCCGGCGTATCCGGATCGTGGTACTTGTTCGGCACCCCCCTCTCGACCAGCAGCCTGGCAGCAAATGCCACGCGGTCAGGGTCAAGCGTTACACCCAGTCCCGGGCCCGACGGCAAGTCTAGATGGTTGTCGCGCGGACTGAACGGCCCTTCGGCAATCACGTCAAACGGCTGCCAGCGCAGCAGCGACTGGTTCGGCTCGCGGATATGCGGATGGGCGGCGCAAGCATGAAGGTATGCCGCAGTCTCCAATCCCGACCCGCCCGAATAGCACCAGAAATCCACACCTGCGCCTTGGGCTGCCGAGACAAAGCGCATCATGGCCGAAAACCCGCCGAACCCTGCCACGTCCGACACGATGGCATCGGGTAC
The DNA here is from genome assembly GCA_031430315.1 of Rhodobacterales bacterium. Classification (GTDB taxonomy): domain Bacteria; phylum Pseudomonadota; class Alphaproteobacteria; order Rhodobacterales; family Rhodobacteraceae; genus JAJNPS01. The sequence goes on from JANPBI010000050.1 coordinate 8,370, forward strand.
ACCATAGGCCACGGCCTTGCCGAGATCGGTGTTATGCCCTGAAAACGGAATGGTCGTGCGCTCGCGCAACTTCCGCATCGCCGTCCAGTCCGGCGTCGGGTCCTCCCAGTTGCGCACGCCCGCCTCCTCGAAGGGGCGCACAAGATGGATCGCCGAAGGCAAGCTGAACGCCTGATTGCTGTCAATCCGCAACATCGCGTCCGTCCCCAGCGCGTCGCGGAGCGCAGTTACCAAATGTATGTTCATATTCAGATCAGGATCGGAAACCTTGCCTTCGAAATACGTGGTGCCAAACTCCTGGCGCAGCGACAGGCAATAGTCGACCATTGCCTGGATCGTCGCCTCACCCCCCTTGCCGCCCTCCGCCAGCCGAAAGGCGAAATAGTCGGCGAACGGGATGCGCGTCCGATGAACGCCCCCCAGCAGGTTTGCGACCGGTTGCCCCCACAGCTTGCCGCGCAAATCCCACAACGCGATCTCGATCGCCCCCCAGGCCGCCCGCGTCGCATAGTCCGTCACCGAATGCGCCGCCGGCATCGACGGCAGCACCCGCCGCTCCAACACCGCCATATCCAGCGCGTCCTGCCCCACCAGCACCTCGGCCATCCGCGCGATGATCGGCGCGGACGCATGGCTCGGCGCTTCGGCAATTCCGGTCAAGCCCTGATCGGTTACCACCTCGACCACGCATTTGGTGAACCCGTCGAGGACACCATAGGACCAGACATAGGGGGCCTCGAGCGGGATCAGGACCGGCGTGGCGCGGATAGCGGTGATCTTCATCGGCGGTTCCTCATCGGCATATTGTGACCAGAGATAAAAGAAGGCCCCTTGATTCGTCGCGCCCAAACGGCACAACGTGGCGACAAAAGCGGCAGATGCGTCGGGACGGATGCCCGACAGATACCCGACAGATACCCGACACTTTTCCTGCGCAAAGCATATCGACGTTTTCGACCGAAAGGACCTCCATGCAGATCACCCTCGACGACGTCGAACGCATCTCCAACGCAGCCCTGATCCGCGCCGGAGCCACCCCCGAGCAAGCCGCCCCCGTTGCCCGCTCCATTAGCGCAGCAGAGGCGGAAGGGACCCGCAGCATCGGTCTTGGCTACCTGCCCTGGTACTGCCAGCACTTGACGGTCGGAAAGATCATTGGGACTGCCATTCCTGCGCTGTCGCAGCCCCGTCCGGGGGCTATTCTGGTGGATGCAAAAGGCGGATTTTCCCACCCCGCTTATGAAGCGGGCGAGGCCGCGCTGACCGCCGCGGCAAAGGCGCAAGGCATTGCAATCCTTGGCGTCCGGGACGCCTACGCCTGCGGTGTCCTGGGCTATTTTACAGACCGTCTGGCGCGCGCCGGATTGGTCGCGATGGCCTTCACAAACGCCTCGTCGACCATGGCCCCCTGGGGCGGCAAGACCGCGTTTTTCGGCACCAATCCCTGGGCGTTCAGCGCACCCCGAGACGGCGATCCCTTGGTGATCGACAGCTCGTCTTCGGCCACCGCCTTCGTCAATCTGGCCAACGCTGCAGCTGCCGGAACTCCCATTCCGCCCCATTGGGCGCTGGATCCCGACGGCCATCCTACCACTGATCCGGCGCTGGCACTGCAAGGCTCCATTGCCCCCGCCGGGGGTCACAAGGGAGGTGCGCTGGCGCTGATGGTAGAGGTCCTGGCGGCGGGTCTGACGGGTGCCAACTGGTCCTTTCAAGCGTCGTCCTTGGCCGATGATCTGAATGGACCGCCGCGCTTGGGACAGACATTCATCGCCATCGACCCCGCAGCCTTGGCCCCTGGATTCACCGACCGACTGGGCATCATGCTGGGCATGATGACCGAACAGCCCGGCGTGCGCCTTCCCGGAGAGCGACGTCATGAGAACCGGAAAACCCATATCAAAAAGGGTGTTACGCTGAGCGAGGCGGAGGTCGATATCCTCACCAACCTGACAGGCCACCCTCTCTAGCGCCCGGCGCGCACCATCTCATCCGCTTGATGCCGCGCGGCGGTCTCGCGTAGCCAGTTGGCGAAGTCGCGCGTCACAGGTCCCGCCCCTTCGACCAGCATCCAGTAGCCGATCCCCGTCTCCACCGCCGTCCCCGGCATGACCGACAACCGTCCGCCAAGGATCGCATCGGCCAGCGTGAACAGGCTCGCGAGCATCAGGCCTTTGCCCTGCAGCGCAAGGTCGGCCGCGATATGTTCGGCGCTGACATGCGGGCCAACTGGCTCCGTCGCGCCCAACCCGTGTGCTACAGCCCAGTCGTCCCAGCCAAACGTCCCCGCTGCCTTGCCACCCGGCGTGTCGATATGGATCACGCGGCCCGCCTGCACCTGTTCCCGACTGTCCGGAAATGCCACCCCCGCAACGGCCGTCGCATCCTGCGCAATTCGCACCCATTTGCCCGAAGGCGGGGCAATCCCATGGCAGACCCGGATGTCGGCCTCGGCATCACGGCGGAGCGGATCTGACGCGGCAGAGACATAGGGCGTGACCTCGGGGTGCAGCGCCTCGAACTCCGTCAATCTTGGCAGCAGCCACAACACCGTGAACGACATCGGCGCCACGATCCGGATTTGTGGCCGTGCGGTCAAACCGCGTAACGCCACATCGGCCCGCCTGATCCTCGCGAAGGCATCGCCAAGCGCCCCGGCCAGTACCTGCCCCGCCTCGGTCGCTACAAACCGCCCCCCTTCGCGCCGCAGTAGGGGCAGTCCCGCCTCGCCCTCCAGGTCGCGGATGCGGTGGCTGACCGCTGCCGGGGTCATCCCGAGTTCTCGCGCCGCCGTCGACAGGCCGCCCAGCCGCAGCACGGCGTCCAGGGCGCGCAGTCCCACATGATTCGGAGGCTTAAACCGGTCACGCATACCTTTACCACAAGTAAAAGTATGGCACGCACAAGTCAAATCTTGTTAACGTCAGGCCAAGGCGCGGGCCACATCCGCCGTGACGGCCCAGTCAGCGTTCAGAACCAAAAGGTCGCGCGCGGCGCGCCCTTCAAGCCGCGCCAGCGCCGGTTGGCCGATCACCTGCGCGGGCACCGTCACCGCCATTTTCAGCACGGTTTCCGGCGACAACCCCAGCACATTGATCGCCCGGGCCACACTGCCGGCCATCGTAACATGCGCCCCGGCAAGCGAACCATCCGCGTTGACTAGCATCCCGTCGACCAGCCGGATTTCTTGACCATAAAGGTCGAAATGATCCGGCCCCCCAACCGTCGGCATCGCGTCGGACACGAGAAACATCCGGTCCGGCACGGGCCGGGCGCGCACCGCCATCGCGACCACCTCGTCGGCAACGTGATGGCCGTCACAGATGATCCCCGCATAGGCCACCGAATTGATTGCTGCCCCCGTCACCCCGGGTGCACGATTGCGCAGGGGCGACATTGCATTGAAAAGATGGGTAAAACAGCTGGCCCCTTGGGACAAGGCCGCGCGAACAGTATCCGCCGTGGTGTCGCTGTGCCCGATCGATACCACTACACCCATCGCCGCCAGTGCCGCAATCTGGCCGGGCAAGGTCGCCTCAGGGGCAAGGGTGATCAGAACTGGAATGCCGTGCTGTCGCAGCGCCGTCACCTGCGCGATTGTCCGGTCATCCAGAACGCGGATGAACTGTTCCGCATGCGTGCCCCGCCGTGCGACCGAAATATGCGGCCCCTCGATATGAAGTCCCAGAACGCCTGGCGCGCCCCAGACCGCCAGTGTTGCCGCGACGGCGCGGTCCAGCACTTCGGGCGCATCGGTGATGACGGTCGGCAAGATGCCGACGGTGCCAAACCTGCGATGTGCCGCTGCGATGGCCATTATGGCGTCCGGCGTCGGCGTTCCGTTGACCAGCACCCCGCCGCCCCCGTTGACCTGCAGATCAAGAAAACCAGCCGTCACGGTCCCGCGCAGACGTTCGCGGTGCACTTTCGGCGGCAGCGCCGAGACCGGGACCAATGCCTCCACCACGCCGTCCGACATCGCCAGCGCCATTCCGGTGCGCAAGATGGCCCCGTCAAAGACCTGGTCAGGGCAAAGCCAGAGGCGCGCAGAGTTCTGCATCATGGTTGCGCCCTTTGCCCGGGAACACCGCCGGATGCAAACCAGAAATAGGGGCGAAGAGCCGCGTGGATTTCGGCAAGGATCAGTGCTTGCGGCAAGGGTGCGTCCATTTGGCGGGCGGTCGCAATCACATCCGGCGCAAAGGCCTGGCCCAACATCGGGGCGGGTAGATCGTGATCCGACAACCTGCGCATCAAGGCCTCGACTGCAGCCAAAGCCTCGGGCCTTGGCCAGTAATATCGGATGCGGTCGGCAAGTCCGAAATGCCGCTGGACCCGCTGGTCACCGCCGCTGGCGTGATAATGTGCCTGCCAGTGCTTTGGTGCCGCCAGCATCAGCGCCTCCATCACCTCGGGGACCGACGGGCCGCCGCGCCAGCCGATCTGGCCCGCCAGCGCGTCGAGCGCATAGATTGCGCGCCGATAGGCAAATGTCAGCGCAGGCCCGACCTTGAGGAATGCGAACCCCAGTTCGGAAAGGCGCAGAAACACCATTGGGTGCTGGTAATCCGTCGAATGCGCCTCAAGGCAGACCCCCGGCCAATCAGCCAGTACTACCGCCAGCCCCGGATCGCGCGCCATCGGCAAGGCATGGACATGCATCGGCGAGAATTCAACGCCGGGCTGGACGACAAGTCCGCCGATCTGGTTCAGCGCTCCACCGATCCCGACGGACTCGAACGCCCGCGCATGGGCCACCAGCGTCGCACGCGCCGAGGCAGGGGTCGTGGGCGCGATCTCTCCATCCTCGTCCACGCGGGCTCCGCCTGGTGGGGGGACCTCGGTGCCGATGACAAACATCAGCGCGGCAGGATCGGGGGCAGCATTCAACGCAACTGCGGCGAGGTCGGCGGCACGGCCAGCTGTCAGCGTATCGCCCAGTTGTGCCGGCTCGCCCGCGCAACCTTCGGAACAGTCGAGGTGGATTTTGGTGAAACCGGCCCGGACATAGTCCGCGATCATCACCCGCGCCTTGGCCATCGCGTCGTCCGCTGACCCCGCCCGCCAGACCTGCGGGCCAAGATGGTCGCCGCCAAATATCAGATGCGAAGCGGGCAACCCGACCTCTGCCGCCAGCCGCCTCACCGAGGCGATGAAGTCCGCTGGCCTCTGCCCGGTATAGCCGCCATCCTGATTGACCTGATTGCTGGTTGCTTCGATCACCACAGGCTGGCCTAGATCCCGCGCCAGCATAAGGCTTGCCCGCAGCACGTCAGGATGCGCGGAACAGACCGAGGTGATCGCGATCTGCTCGCCCGCCCGGTTGCGCCGGATGATGTTGCGTAAGGTCTCAGCCATGGGCCTGATCCTGCCAAGCGGCATAGGCGGCCCCGCGTGCACCGCTGGCATCGCCGCCTTGCGCCAGTCGGATATCCGGAATCGCAAACCCCGACAGCTGGATCGCGCGCAAGGCTGCGGTCAGGTCGTCGGTCAGGCCAGGGGCATGTGACATGCCGCCCCCGATGACGATGCAGGCGGGGTCGATGACAAAGGCAATGGTCTTCAGCATTTCGGCAACCAGTTCGCACCAGATGGCATGTACCCGGGCAAGTTCAGGATCCGTGCGCCATTCGGCGGTGATCTGCGGTGCGCTTAAGGTGCGCCGTGTCAGGTGCTTAGTCAGCCGCTCCAGCCCCGGTCCGGCGATCAGCGTCTCGGTGCAGCCAGGCCGCCCGCAGCCGCAGGTGATGATGGGCAGTCCATGCGCCACCACGGGAGCCGCGGCGATGGCGAAATGACCGAACTCGCCACCCAAAGTCGCCGGTCCTTCGACCAGACGCCCCTGAACCGCGACGCCGCCGCCGATACCTGTGCCGAGGATCAGCCCGACCGCCGGGGACATGCCCCGTGCCGCACCAAAGATCGCCTCGGACAAGGTCAGCGCGCGGCAATCGTTGACATAGGTGATGGGCCGCCCGGCAGCAGCGGCAATATCGGCCGGAAAGGGATGGCCGGTGGCGGCAAGATTGGCAGTCAGGGCAAGCCCCGTCGCTGGGTTTACGAGCCCCGCCGCCGCGATGCCCACCGGCAACACCTGCCCCGCCTCGGCCCCGGCCCAGGCGATCTGGTCGGCCATCGCAGCCACGAGCCCCGAGTAATCGCGTGGCGTGTCGATCCGGCGCTGGGTCACGCGGCCCCAATTGGCATCGAAAATCTGCGCCTCTATCTTGGTCCCGCCAAGGTCGATGCCGACGGCAATCATCGTGTCACCGGGTAAAGTTTCACGCCCGACACCACGCGACTGAGCGTGCCCATCCCCGCAAAGGGGTCATCGACGGGCAGGCCCAGACCATCCGACCAGACGACCGCCAGCATTTGCGCCAAAACCACCGGCAGGACGACGTTCCAGCCGTCCGTTGGCACGTCGATGTCCCCGCCCGGCCCGACCGCCGTCACTACCGACGCCGGAAACTGCGCCTTGAGTTCGGCCACAAGGTCCGCGTCGTACCGCGCCGCTCCGGGGTCGGCGCTGGTGAACACCCAGATATCCGTGGGCCCGCGTACAAAGCTTTTTGGCCCGTGCCGAAAGCCCAGCGTGCTATCCCAGAGTGCTGGGAATTGCCCCCCCGACAATTCCATCACCTTCAGCGCCGCTTCGCGTGCCGCATAGGCCAACGGGCCTGTGCCGACAAACACCGCGCGTTCCGGACGGCGCGCCGTCACGGCATGGGCTTCAAACCCCGGCATCGCGATTTCTGCGGCATCGGCCAGCGTCATCCAATAACTCGATACGGACGACCCATCAAGAATCGCCAATGCCGTCAACAGCATGGTGGTAAAGCTCGACGTCATCGCAAAGCCCGTGTCGTGCGTCGCATCGGGCAGCACCAGCGCCTTGCCCCGGCGTGTTGCCAGTGCCGAAGCGGCATTGCAGGTGATGTTCAGACGCGGCCAGTCGGGGGCGAGCGCATCCAGCGCGTCCAGCGTCCCGATGGTTTCGGCAGAATTGCCGGACCGGCCAAAGCTGACGATCAGCCGGGGCGGGCCGGTCAGATAATCGGCAGGGCGGCTGACCAGATCGGTTGTTGGCACCGCCCGCAAACCGGTCCGCTTGCCTTGCAAAAGTGCGACCAGAATGTCGCCGACATAAGCCGATGACCCGGCCCCGCAAAACCAGACCTCGGCCACATCCAGCCCTGCCACCCAGGCGCGCAAGCCTTCGACGTCCAGCGCAACCCCCCAGTCCCGCCAGATCGCGGGTTGCGCGCTGATCTCGCGCCAGGTGGCGTGTCGGTCCAGGTCTAGGGTCATGTCGTCTGGGTCACTTTCGACAAGGTGGCGGGTGCATCCGGGTCATGCCCCAAGGCCAGCGCCGTTTCCAGCGCCGATGGATAAGTCAGGCACAGCAAGGCTGCCGCAGCCGCGGCCGGGGTCAAGCCAACAGCCCCCACATCCGACGGGCGCAATCGAAACACCGTCCCGCCGGCGCCGCGAAACCGCGCCTCGGCAGTGTCGAGGCTGGGCTGCACGTCGGGCTGGTCGGTGTCGAGGATCAAGATCAGCAGGGGGTTGGTCACCAGTTGCAGGGGGCCATGCAGCACTTCGGAACTGGAATAGGCCTCGGCATGAAGGGCGCAACATTCCTTCAGCTTCAGCGCCAATTCCTGCGCCGCGCCATAGCCTGTGTCCCGCCCGATCACATAAACATGCCGCGCCCGCAACAGCGCCGCGACCAGCGCCTTTTGCTGGGGATGTGGGATCCCGGTTAGTTTGTGGATGGCAACACCCGACGCCTCTGCACGCTGAGCGTAACTTGGCCGCATCGCGCCCAACAGTGCCATTCCCGCCGCAATGGCCCCAACCACGGATTTCGTGGCTGGCACCGCGCGTTCGGGACCCGCGCCCAAAGGCAACACCAGATCGCAAGCGGCCGACACCGGCGAGCCTTCGACATTGATCAGTCCGACGACCCGCCCTCCCGCCTCGCGGATACCGTAGGCGGAACGGACCAGATCTTCGCTGCCCCCCGATTGCGACACGATCAGCGAGACCGACCCCGCCATGTCCACGCCCCGCCCCACCGAAAAGATTGATGGCGGCAGGCTGGTCATTGGCTTGCCTGTTTCGCGCATGACTTCGTAGGACAGGATATTGGCGGCAGCGTCGGATGATCCCCGCGCGATGGTGTAGATCGCCCGGACCTCGTCAAGGTGCAGCGCCGCGATCTGATCCAGCCGCCGTGCGTCAATTGCCTCTTTCAGGGTCGCCGCAAAGACGCCCGGAGCCTCGGCAATCTCGGCGCGCATGTGCAGGCCGGCGGATGAGACGGCATTCATTTACGCAATCCGATCGCATCCAGTTCCGTCCAGGTCTCAGTCAGGTCCAACACCTGCCCTGTCACCCGCGCCTGATCCAACGCCATCGCCGCGATCCCCGCCTCCATCGCATCGAGGATCGACACCGGCAGGCTGGCCGCCTGCCCCCGCAAATAGGCCGCTATATCGGCGCACATCATCTCATCCGCTCCGTAATGCGCGCCCTTGGTTGCCGCCCCTTGGGTGTAATCATGATCGGCCAACCGACGGCCATCCCGCGCTGTGATCCGCAGGAATCCGCGCACAAAGTCGCCCTCCGCCATGCCATGGCTGCCCATGATGCAGAATCGGCGGTGTTCGTCCGGCACGTTCAGGTTGGTGTGAAAGGCAAGGCTCGCGCCGCTCTCATATCCTAGGATCGCGGTCTGAAAGTCGATGATGTCGGCATCGGACCGGAACGGGTCATCCGCACTTTCCCAAACCGATTTCTTGACGTGGAAGATCTCGGCCTCGGCATTGGAGGCGGGCGCATACTCCGGCAGGAAGGACCGCCGCCCACCGAAACTGGCGACCCGCTGGGGGCGCGACCCGGTGATCATATTGTAGATGTCCAGATCGTGGCAGCATTTCTCCAGCATGAAGCCGCCCGCCAGACTGTCCCGCCTGCGCCAGTCGCGCATGAAGAACCCGCCGTGATAGGGCGCGATATGCTCGTTCGCCTCAAGGCTGACGATCTGGCCCAACTGCCCCGCAGCCATCGACGCCCGCAAGTCCACCATGTGCTGGGAATAGCGCAAGACCAGCCCCACCATGGCGCGGGTTACGCCGCCATACCGGGCCAGCATGCGCGCAAGTTCCAGCGTCTCGGGGATCGAGATCACCACCGGCTTTTCGGTGAAGACCTGCACCCCTGCCTCCAGCCCCAGCCGGATCTGGTCAAGGTGAAAGACGTTCGGCGAAAAGACGCAGTAAAGGTCAGGGTTCGCATCTGACAGCATCGCCTCGACCGACGGATAGCGTGGTGTTTCTTCGCCGATCATCTCCAGATGCGTTGGTTGCGGGTCGTAGTAGCCAACAATCTCTGCCTCGGGCATCGCCTTTCGCAGCGTCGTCAGCACATGGCCAGCCCGCAGGCCGACGCCTGCTGTCACAACACGCATCACTTTCTCCTTCAGACGGCTAGGGCGGGGACCATGCGACGTCGCATGACACGGCCTTCGGCATCGAAAACATGTGCATCTGCAGGGGCAACCGTAAGTCCAATGGTCTGACCTTCGGCAACCGGCGTGTCGCCAGGCAATGAGGCGCAAAACCGCATCCCGTCCTCCAGGACGCCGTAGATGATGGCAACCCCGCCCAGCTGTTCCAGCACCCGAACCTTCATCGACAATCCGTTGCCAAGCCGCAGATTTTCGGGCCTTACGCCAACTTCGACCTTGTCTCCGACCTTGGCGGTGGCGGTCTCAACCGGCACTGACATGCGATGCCCACCATGAAACTCGACCGTCACCCCCTCGGAGCCGACGCCCAGTACGGTTGCAGGCAACAGGTTCATGTTGGGCTGGCCAATGAAGGTCGCGACAAACCGCGTCGCCGGATGGTGGTACAACTCCATCGGCGTGCCGAACTGTTCGACCTGGCCTTTGTTCAATACGACGATCCGGTGCGCCATAGTCATCGCCTCGATTTGGTCGTGCGTGACATAAACCATCGTGGCGGCAAGCTCGCGGTGAAGCTGGCTTAGTTCTACCCGCATATCGCCCCGTAGCGCCGCATCGAGGTTCGACAGCGGCTCATCAAACAGGAACACTTTGGGGTTGCGTACGATCGACCGCCCGATCGCGACCCGTTGGCGCTGGCCGCCCGACAGCTGACCCGGTTTCAACTGCAGCTTGTCGGTCAGCTGCAGGATATCCGCCGCACGCCCGACCTTGGCCGCAACATCCGCCTCGGCCAGTCGGGCGACGCGCAACGGAAACGCGATGTTCTCGAACACTGTCAGATGGGGATAGAGTGCGTAGGACTGGAACACCATGGCAATGCCGCGGTCGACCGGGGCATCTCGGCTGACATCGCGGCCTTCGATTACGATCTGGCCACTGGTTGCCTCTTCCAATCCGGCAATGATGCGCAAAAGCGTCGACTTGCCACATCCGGACGGGCCGACAAAAACCACGAATTCCTTGTCGCGGATGGCAAGATCGATCCCATGCAGGACTTTTGCGCTGCCAAAGGATTTGGTGATGTTCTGCAGGTCGAGCGTGGCCATCTGCCGTCTGTGTCCTGAAAGAGGAATGCAAGGGGGCGCAGGCGATCCGCGCCCCCAAGGTTGTCATGTGGTGATTAGCGAACTGCTGCCAGCTCTGCGCCCGCCGCCGTCACCAGTTCATCGACCGTGCCTTCGCTCAGCATGATCCCCTGGATCATGTTGGTGAACACGCCCTGCAGCGCCTTGAAATCCTCGACCATTGGCTCCGGTCCGCCGGTCGAGATGCCGGCCACAAAGATCGGCCAGCTGTCCTTGGTGTAATAGGGATCGGCGACGCCCAGCTTTTCGTATTGCAGGATCGGCGTCAGGCCCCAGGTGCTGTCGAGGTCATACTGCGCCTCGCCGCTGGTCAGGGCCTTGGCCAGTTTGATCGCCAGCTCTTCGTGACCCGTGCCTTTGAATACGGCGATCGAGTCGGTGATCAGGATGGTGCCGGACGGACCCGACGGGC
>JANPBI010000051.1:0-14859 GCA_031430315.1 Rhodobacterales bacterium
TGGGAAAGCCCTGACGACGCCGATGCAACGGCGGGACGCGGTGCTGCGGGCGATGAAGGATCATCCGATCTCTCAGCGCCGGGCCTGCGTCCTGATCGGTGTCGATCCGAAGGCCGTGCGGCGCGAGCATCCGCCCGATAACCGGAGATCCGTCTGGAAATGAACAAGATCGCCGAGAAGCGGCGCCGGTTTGGCTCTCGGCGCATTGGCATCATGCTGGAACGTGTGGGAATGGTGATGAACCAGAAGAAGCTTTATCGCATCTACCGCGAAGAAGGCCTGTCGGTGCGCCGCCGTCGTGGTCGCAAACGGGCTCGTGGCAGTCGCACGCCGATGCTGGTGCCGCTGCAGCCGAACCAGCGCTAGTCGCTGGACTTCCTTTCCGATACGTTCGAGGCCTGCCGGAAGTTCCGCATCCTCGCCGTGAACGATGATTGCTGTCACGAAAACCTTGCCCAGATCGCCGATACCAGCATCTCGGGGACCAGGGTGGCGCGGGAACTGGACGCATTGGTCAGGATCTATGGAAAACCCACCTGCATCGTCTCGGACAATGGCACCGAGTTCACCAGCAAGGCGATCCTGAAGTGGGTCAACGAGAACAGCGTCGACTGGCATTACATCGATCGGGCAAACCGCAGCAGAATGGCTACATCGAAAGCTTCAACAGCAGCATGCGCGACGAATGCCTCAACGAGGAAATCTTCGACAGCCTGGCCGATACCCGCCGCACGTTGGCCCTGTGGCGCTACGACTACAACAATGTCAGGCCGCATTCCTCGCTGGAGAACAAAACCCCGTCCGACGCGCGCCGGGCGGTTGAGCAACCTAACAGCACCGCACCCGGCGCGCTTGCCCAACCCGAAACCGACGACTATCAACAAGCCAGACTCTCGTTATGAACAAGGAACGGCCGGGGGCAGGGTAAACAAGCTGGCCACCATGCCAGTGGCCAGCCGCAATGGCAGCCTGAACAGCACCTTGATCGTCAGGCAGAGCTGGATCGCCGCATCCGAGAACACCGCAGGGCAACCGGGGCTTCCATCAGGCGGCGCGAGCCAGGTCATCTGTTTGTCCAGCCAGATCAGAAGCGGCCCGCGCTTGCGAAGCGAGGCAATGTAGCTGGACCAGTTCGTCATGCGGTGGCGGGCGGGTGTCGGCTAGATCATGCGGCTCGTCTAACCCCATAAATTTACACTGTGAATCCCCGACGGCCAGAGTTCTGCAACAACGTCCATCGGTCACGACAAAGGTCGACGCGGGATGCACATCCTGCCCGCGCAACTCCACCTCGTATGGCACCTGCTTGGGGCCGTCGTGATAGACCAGAACTTCGAAATCCTTGCAGGTCTGGGCGGCGAGGCAGGCCATCTTGCGAAGAAAGAGGTCGCGCGGCACCGAACGGTTATGGTCCGTCACGGTGATGCTGAATTTCGGCAACGTCGTCATCGAATGTCTTTTGTCATTCCGGATCACAGCCAACTGGTTGCCCCGGATAGCCGCTGCACGGGTTGCCGGCAAGCAGACCCGGTTAAACAGCAAGGCCCAGCCAATGCGGCGCGGGTTCAGCCGCGCCTTTTGCGCACGCCGTCCTGGGCGATCTTTTCGATGGTTGCCACATAGTCGGCCATGTCGAACGATGCCCGCGCCAGATCGCGGCACTGCTCCGACACGCTGTCATAAAGCGGTCTTGATCCCGCCAGCGCAAGCATCTTCGCAGACAGCTCATGCGTGTCGATATAGGCGGCAACGCAAGTCGGCCCCAGGCCGGCCCCGGTCAGAAAATCCGCAATGCCGGTCGTGCGGTCAAAACACATGACCGGCAGCCCCACCGAAAGCGCGTCAATCGCCACGTTGGGCAGCGGGTCGAGGCGGCTCGGCAGCAGGAACAGATCGGCCAACTCATAGGCCAGTTCGATCTCTGACGTTTCGCGCAGAAACTGCACGCGGTCCTCAATCCCCGCCCGGCGCAACTGATCACGCAGATAGACCGAATATCCCATGTCACGATCCGGGTCATAGCCATGCCCGATCCAGGCGAAGCGGAACTTCTCGCCGCCCGGACTTTGCAGGACGCGCGTCGCGCATTCCAGAAAAAGATCGACCCCCTTGCGGATCTGGATCGCCCCCGCACCGATCACCACAAAGGCCCCGTCACTCACAACGGGGGGGCGCAACTTGTTGCGCAGCCAGGCCCGTTCGGTGTCACGCTTGGCTTCGGCGGTGTCGGACACTGGCACAATGCACTTGCCCTGCGCCGCGACGTGGATGTTCGGAGCGGTCGTCAGGTTATTCTCCTGCAACGCATTCTCCAGCGTGACATTGGTGGAAAAGACAGCCTCGGTAGACCAGTTGAAAACATCCATGAAAGCGGTCTTGGGGTTTGTATAAGATGCAAATTCATGCACCAGCGTGACGATCGGAACCTTGTTGAGGTTAAGCGGTTTCAGCACACCACGAGATTCAAGGCTGTTCACAACGGCAAAATCGAATTGATGAGTCTTGCACAGGCCCTGGATCAGCGCGGTAAAATGCGACGGATCATGGTGGAAATGATCCGCTACAACGGTGCTGATCGATGCCGCCCGAAAGTTGTCCAGCAGGTCGCCACCGCGCAAGGACAACGCGACAACATTGTAACGCTCCGCCAGCCCCTGAACCAGGTTGAGCGCAAGGATCGGCGCGCCGGTTCTGCTGGCCTCGTGGGTGACGACAAGGATGGTCGGCTTTTTGGCATCCGGTTTGACCTTGCCGGCAAAGACGAACGATCCGTCCTTTTGCATCTTGTCAGTGTCGGTTTGTTGCGGGGCGATCTGCAGTCCATCCTCCACTCCTCGCCATTCGCTCGTTGAACGGGTTGGCCTACGTTTGTAAGCGCTTTGGCCAAAGCGCAAAGCCATCCTTGTCGGTAGGATCCAAGTTTGCCGTGAAAGGAAGCTAAGTAGCCGGAATCGCAGGTAGTCCCGCAACACTTTCAGCGGTCGACCCCGTGCGCGGGCAAGCTGCATCTCAAGGTCTGTCATGCGGGCTATCGCGACGTTCTTGTCGTTGATCGCCTGTTGCTGGGATTCTTGCAGCCCCGCGATTTCGTGCCGCGCCGTATCGCGCAACCCCGGCAGCAGGCTGTTTGACACGACTGAGTCATTGAGGGCCACCAAAGCGTTGAGGAATTGCGGCATCGAAAGTGTCGGCTCCGACACCAGTTGATCAGCCATCCATGTCAGCAGCGTTGCCTTGCGTTCTTCCAGCAGTCTGCGGTGTTGCCCCTCCAGCAACGGGGCAACCCGGTTGAGCATCTGGACAACGTACAAAACCTGAACCTGCGGGCTAAGAACTGACCATGCGCCGCCAGCGTGCTGGCGCTGCGCCGCCATCGTTTGCGCGATGTATCCGGTCTGACCGCGCGTCCCCAGCATCAGCACCAGCGGCCAGTCACCCAGCTTCAGCCCGCCCAGCCACTCCGACATTCCCGCCAGATGCCGCGCGCGCGCAACAACCGAACACAGCGCTACCGGGTTCGACTCCTGAATCAGATACTCTATCGAGGAAATGCTGTTCGGATCGTCGGGCGGCATGACCACATCCGTTGCCCGCCCGCCGGAAGTGACATACTGGGTCCGGTGAAAACAAAACGAGGTGCCGCCATTTGCCTCAAGAAAATCGACCTGCTGTTGCAGCTTGTCGGTATGGGTCCAGTAGTTGTCACCCTCCAGAAAGGCGATGTAGTCGCCCGCGCATTCGGCAATCGTCGTCTCGAAATTGCGCTCGGCCCCCAGGTTTTCGGGGCGGAACCGGACTTTCAGGATCGTGGGATGCGCCGCCTGAAGCCGCTCCAGAATGGCCCTTGACCCATCGGTCGAACAGTCTTCGCCCACGACGATTTCGTAGTCGAACGACACGTTTTGCAGCAAGGCGCTGGTGATGCACTGCTCAATGAACTGCGCGTGGTTGTAGGCAACGATGCATACGCTAAGTTTCAACGGATTTCCTCGCTATGCGTTTGAAGTCGTCGGTTGGCGGCGGGTTGGTGTCAACGCCATTTCGGCCATTGGAATGCCATTGTCCCACTGTGTTCGTGCCGCCGCAGAAATGGTGCCGGCGCAAGTTCTTGTCCCGAAGATGCCCCTGTTCGCGACGGTGTAGCGAGGCGATCGCCCAAGAGCAACAATTCTGCATGTCCTGATCTCCACCGAGGGTTGGACATGCCCGCAGATGCGCACATCAGGCCCGCCACTGTTGCAGATCTGGTCGGGCCATCGTCGCAACTTTGCGATCAGGGTTTTGTCGTTGCTGTTCAGGGCGACAGGCTGCTAGGCTTCATCAGAGGATATTGCGATAGTGAATTTCCCACGCCAAGGGTTCTGATCTCGTTGCAAGGTAAGTGGGATTTGCCATGTTCAAAAAGTTCAGAAAACGCAAGGCCGTTGCGCCGCAGAGCCAGGCACATTCGTTGCCCGTGGCCCCGACCGAAGACCACCGCAGACTGATGCAACTGTTGTGCTACTCGAATCCATTTGCAGCATCACAGCCCATCGAGCCAAATCCGGCGCATCCAGCAGATTTTGTTGACGACGACTATCAGCCTTACAAGTGGATTTTTGATGCATTGGGTGTCGAACTGGACGCAGCCGAAGTCCGCGACGCACTGAAAAAGGATACGTCACCGATCCCCGCAACAATAAATCGCGAAGGCTATTCGGGGGATCGGCACCTCGAGTACTGGGTTGACGGGTTCGCCGCCTACAAACAGTTGACTGCGATGGCCGCCACCTACGGCGTGCGCGGGGGCAATTATTTTGACTTTGGCGGATCGACCGGGCGCGTTTTCCGGCACTTTCACTTTCAGTCGCAGGATTGGAAGGTCTGGAGCTCCGATTTCAAGATGACCTCGGTCGACTGGAACCTGCTGCACTTTCCGAACGACATCATGGCATTTCAGGGCGTCTATTTCCCCTTTCTGCCGATCGAGGACCGCACGTTCGATCTGATTTCGGCCATGTCAGTTTTTACCCATATTGATGAGACCGAGACAAGCTGGCTGCTGGAGCTGCGCCGGATCATGAAACCCGACGGCATCGCCATCATCACGATCCACAATGACGATACGTGGCTCAACATGAATCCGATGCTGCGTGAGGTGATCGAGAAGTACAGCCCGGAATTGGCGGCGCACTCGACATTGCCGCCGGGCCGCAGTGTTTCCAACTTTCGCTTCGACGACCCCTATCGGTGCAACACGTTTCACTCCGACGACTACATCCGCACCCAGTGGGGCCGGTTTTTCGAGGTGAAAGCCATCATCAACCGCGCGTCAGGCGCACAGGCGGCGGTGATCCTGAAGAAACCCGCGTGACGTCTGGTTCCGCGCGTCAGGGGCGTTCGCAGATCAGGTAGATGCTTGAACACAGGTCGGGGTATTCCTGCCCCAGTGCATAGCATCCGTCCAGGTACTCCGGGCTGATGATGTCGGTTTTCAGCAGCCGGTCCCATTGGAAATTGGCGAGCGCTTTGAAGAATATTCCCGACCGATGTACCACTTTCAATCCCGCAGCGCGGCAGTCGCGTTCAAGCGTATCCAGCGAATATGTAATCTTGTGACCATGCGACTGTTCTGACGGTGTAATCGCGCTGTTGTGCGAGATCAGGCCCATCTTGACCGCAATCCGGCGCGACGGTGCATTGGCGTTCGGGCAGACCAGAAACAGCCGGCCCGTCTCGCTCAGCCAATCACGGTTGATCCGGTGCAGCGTGCCGACCGGGTCGTCCAGATGCTCCAGAACATGGGCGAGGATGATGTTGTCGTAGCGGCGGGGCAGGGCCACTTCCTCGAACAGCGAATGAACCAGCGTCACCTTGTCGCCAAGCCTGTCACGCGCCACCGCAATTGCCTCGCCCGAGGCTTCGACACAGGTGATGTCGTCATAGTCGGCCAGCAAACGCGCGGTGAAGTCGCCCTTGTAGCTGCCAAGTTCCAGAACGCTGCCCGGCCGCCTGAACGGCGCATAGGCCTGAAGCATGTATCTGTGCATGACGTCAAAGTCGAAGTCATAGGCGTATTGATGATCGGCAGTGTCCCGAAACTCCGCATCATAGTCGCGCTTGCCGGTCATTCCGGTTTCCTCCCCAGTTCGATGTGCATCGTCACGGTTGTTCCATCTACATGTGCCGTCGCAAAGCCAAGCGATTTGTACAGCGACAACGCCGAAGCCGCGCGCTGGTCGGCCTGTAGTTCGATCCTTGCGAACCCAAGATCGCGCGCCCTGCGGACAGCCGCGACCAGCAGTTCGCGCGCGATGCCAAGGCGTTGAAAACCGGGATCAACGCTGACATTCGAGACGTGGGCCAATGTGCGCTCCGGGTCGTTGCAGTAGACGGCCACCAGCCCGACCAGCCGGGCGCCGTCCCAGGCCTCGAACCGGCGGGACCGCCCGGCCAGCCGTGCCGCATAGTCGGCAACCTGCACCCGTTGGTCTAGTGGCGGTACGAACTCCGCATTGCAGGCCGTCAGGTGCAGGCAGATCTCATCCACACCCGCTGTATCAGTTGCGAACTTCAGCGCGCTCATGGCGATATCCTGGCAACGCCGAAGCCCTCACGCCCGAAATGATTGCCATTATACAGCAGCAACAACTCTCCGTTCAGGACAAAGAGGTGCGGATAGCACTGCATATCCGAGTCCCACTCGCCCAAAGTACCGGTCAGGCCAAGTGCGGCATCGTCCCGGTCCCACCGCACCAGGTCGTCCGACCGGGCATAGCCGATCCGATAGCCGCGTTTGGGGTCGGTGCGGAACCCGTGTATATCACGGTAGCAGAACACCATATGCCAGGCCCCGGCGAAATAGGCGACGCTTGGCAGAGCCTGGCATTCATCGCGCCCCAGCACATCGCTGACAACCTGCGCGCCGCCCTGCCCGGTCCAGAATACGCCATCCGCCGATATGGCATGGCCGATCTTGTAGACCCGGTCGGGGGCCGCCTGTTCGGTTTCCCGCAGCCACCGGGTGCCAAAGATGTACCAGATGTGAAACCGGCCTTCGGCCTGCACAACAAACCCGTCGCCTACCAGAAAAGGCTCGTTCAGGCTGGGACCAAGGATCGGTCCGGCCCCGTGTTTCTGAAACGTGATGCCCCCATCGTGGCTGATCGCCAAACCAATGGCAGTATCGACTGACACCGAAACGCGGCGGTTCCAGCCACAGGTGTAACCCCAAACCTCGGTGCCGTTGCGGATCACGTTCATCGGGAAAATCCCGTGTTCGTCAAAACAGCCCAGATCGCCCAATGCGATCACAGGCCGGTCGGAAACCCGAAGGATGTGCCGAAGCGTCGGGTCCATCTCGACAAAGGCGATCCGGCTGCGGAACTTGCCACCTTCGGCATCGACCGAACGTGTCGAGAAATAGATCCGTACCCCAGCCTCGATCAGCAATGTCTGCGGCGACTGGGCGTAGGCGACACAGCCTTCGGCAAGGCTAATGGCGGTCGGGTCAAATATCTTTCCCCGCTTTTCAATCCGCATGGTCAGCCCCCGTTAGCCGTGCCAGACCAAACCCCTCGCGGCCAACCTGATTGCCGAGATATGCGATATAGGTTTGCCCATCCACGTCGAATACATGGGGATAGCTGACCATTTCGCTGTCCCAACCCGATGCCGACGGCTCCAGCCCGGCTTTCGCATCGTCGCGGTGCCAGTTGATCAGATCGTCGCTGACCGCATACCCAATCCGGTAGCCGCGCTCATGGCTGCGGTAGCCTTCGCTGTAGCGATAGCAAAAGAACATGTGGTAGCGGCCATCGCGGAAATGAACATCCGGGCTGGCCTGCGCCTCATCCGCTTCGATGCGCGGCGAAATCAGGTCATCCCCCGATTTGGTCCAGACCAGCCCATCGGGTGAGGTGGCCATGCGGATGCGATAGACCGGCTCTGGCCGGCCATCGACCCGCTTCCACAACCGGCCCGCGATGTAGAACAGATACCAGGTATCGCCGAACCGCCGAACCTTCGGGCCGCTCATTACGAAAGGTTCGTCCGGCGAATAGCCGATCACAGGCCCCGGCCCCAGCTTTCGAAACGTCTTGCCATCGTCCTCACTGACCGCACAGCCGATGGCGACGTTGAACGGCACGCTTTCGCACCGCGTCCAGCCGCCGAAATAGGCGCGCATCTGCACCCCGTCGCGCAGCACGGACACCGGATAGGTGCCGAACTCGTCGAATTCACCCAGCCCGCCCAGCGGCAGGATCGGCGATGCCGCAACATCGACGATCCGCATCAGGTTTGTCCGGTCCAGATCGACATAGGCCGAATAGCTCACATACTGGCCCTTTGCATCGGCGTTCGGACGGCAGGAAAAATACACCCGCACAAAGCTGTCATGCAGCACTGCCGACGGGGCCTGTGCGAATTCGCGCAGCCAGGGTCGGCCCTCGATGCCCCGTGGGTCGAACGCCTTACCGAGTTTCTGCCACCGGAACATCCTGCCCCTCCCTTCCCTCGATCAGGTCATAGCCAGAGCGGAGCATTTCGGTAATGTTGTCTAGCGGGTTGAACATCATCACGTCGAGAATTGACAGGAACGGCTCGAAGGGCGCGCCACCCTGCGGGTAGGGGTCGGGTCTGCTCCGCAAAAACTGCAACGCGATCCCGTGGGCGGCAAAGTCCGACGGCCGGTACAGATCAAGCCCGCCGATTGGGTTGGTATAGCGGTCGGCCCCAAGGGTTTCACAGATCGACAGCACCCGCGCCGCTCCGCGCAGATCATTTTCCCCTTCGATCAAGGACGCAGCCACAATCGGCGTCTTGATGCTAAGGTAAGCGCAGCACCGCTCAAGCGAATTCTTGATGAAATCAAACAGGTTGGTCGTGTCGAAATTCACGACGTCGTTCAGCACTGGCATGACCTGATCGAACTGGGGCGCACGCCGGTAGGCCCCCGAAAGCTGGCTGACAAGTTTGCGTCTGTCAAAGTCGTCCGCAATCCGGCGATCCCGCACATGCAGAAAGTCGGAGTCTTTCTTCAGCGGCAGCGAAAAGGTCACCACAGCGCCATCCCGCAGCATTCGGTTCCGGTTAATCCAGCCCTTTTTGGTATATTCCACCGTGTCATAGATCACGAAACGATCCACTGCCGCCAAAAGCTGGAAATATCCGATATAGGGCAGAAAATAGGGCTGCATGATCGCGACGTGCATGGGGCGGTGTTCCTGAAGACGGTGTACCGGTCGGATCAGGCCGACACGATAAGGTCGATTATTCTGGCTATCGGTGTGTCGTCCAGATCGGGATAGATCGGCAGGCACAGAATCTGGTCCGCCCCTCGCACCGCAACCGGCAAGAAATCCCGGTTGGAACTGGGAAGATCACGGTACATCGGAAATTCCGAGATCAGCGGGTAAAAGTAGCGGCGCGGATGCACCCCGTGCGCCTTCATGTGATCGTAAAGCGCGTCGCGTGACAGCCGGTATTCGGGACCGACGAGAATTGGAAAATACGAATAGTTCGCCACGCTCTCACCCGCATCGTCGAGGCATTTGATCCCCGCCACCCCGGCCAGCCCGCGCCGGTATGCCGCGTCGATCTGCGCGCGCCGCGCAATCGCCGCGTCGATATGCTTCAGTTGCAACAATCCGAAAGCGCAGTTTATCTCGCTCATTTTGCCGTTGATCCCGGCCTCGATCACGCGGATTTCGCCGTCGTGACCAAAGTTCTTCAACCGGTCGATATGCTGCTTCAACTCAAGTGTCTGGCTGACGATGGCACCGCCTTCGAAAGTGTTGAACACCTTGGTCGCATGAAAGCTGAGAATCGACAGATCGCCATGATTCAACACGCTGCCACAGTGGCACTGCACGCCAAAGGCATGGGCCGCGTCATAGATCACCCTCAGGTTATGGCGCTTTGCGATGGCATCAATCGCATCGACATCGGCCGGATGGCCATAACAATGCACCGGTAAGATCGCCGAGGTTCGTGGCGTGATCGCCGCTTCGATCCGGGCCGGGTCAAGGTTCAGGTTGACCGGGTCCACATCCACAAAGACCGGTGTTAGGCCGTTCCACAGAAGCGAATGCGAGGTGGCGACAAACGAAAACGGCGTGGTGATCACCTCGCCTGTGATCTTCAGCGCCTGGAGTGCGGTGATCAGCGCGATGGTCGCGTTGTTGAATAGAGAGATATGCGGAACCCCAAGATAACGGGCCAGTTCCACCTCAAGCTGCGCATGGTAGGGACCGCAATTCGAAAGGATGCCGCTTTTCCAGATCTGGGCAACATAGGGTTCGAAATCTTCAAGCGGCGGAAGATGTGGGCGCGTCACAAAGATATCGTCGGCCATTGTCATGAGGTTCCTTTGCTGCCGTGCCGACCGGCCTGAACGCCACGCCTTCCCGCAGATCCGAATAGCATGGTTATCACCTCGACCGGCCCCTGACTTCAAGGGAAAATGCGGGCCGGGGTTGCCGACCCTCTCCGGCCAGCCCCACGGATCAAACCCGACAGGTGTCGGCGATTTGCACGGCCTGCCCTCCAGAACAGACACTCACAAGGCGTGCGCAGGCGAAGACTGTTTGATCTTCTGGCGCGGCTGTGGTTTTGGATAAACGCTGCACAGATAGGTCGCCCCGCTGGCCGGACCAAAAAGCCGCAGTGCAACGCGGAAAGGCAGGAACCACATGGAAATCTCTGTTGTCGTGGCCGTTTACAACAATGCCGGTTCGCTCAGCCTGACACATGAGCGGTTGTGCGAGGTTTTCGCGACCAGAATACCCGATCATGATTTCGAGCTGGTTTTCGTCAATGACGGCTCGGCGGACACATCGCTGGACGAGCTGAAGCAGATCCGCGCCAAGGATGCGCGGGTGAGGATCATAGATTTCACCCGCAACTTCGGCCAGATGGCGGCGATGCTGGCGGGCATCGCGCAAGCCACCGGCGATGCGGTCATCAATGTCTCGGCCGATCTGCAAGACCCGCTCGATCTGATCCCCGAAATGCTGCGAAGCTGGGAGGCGGGCGGTGAGATTGTGGTGTGCCACCGGTCTGACCGCGCTGACAGCCTTTCGGCCAAGGTCGTCTCGAAAATGGCCTACAGCATCCTGCGGCTGGCGCAGCCCAACATGCCCGATGGCGGATTTGACTATGTGCTGATGGATCGCAGGGTGGTGGATGTGTTCAATTCCATTGATGTGCGGCACCGCTACTTTCAGGGCGATCTGCTCTGGACGGGGTTTCGCACCACCTTCATTCCCTATGTCAGGCAAGAGCGGAAGATCGGGCGCTCGCAGTACAACCTCAGCAAAAAGATGAAGAATTTTCTCGATGCTGTGCTCGACGTCTCGTATCTGCCGATCCGCCTGATTTCTGCGACAGGGGCCGTGACCTCGGTTCTTGGGTTGCTTTACGGCATCACGATCGTGATCGCCTGGGCGATGGGCAACACCCCGTTCGAAGGCTGGGCGCCGATCATGATCGCGCTGCTGGTCGTCGGAGGGTTGATCATGTTGATGCTCGGTGTGATCGGTGAATACGTCTGGCGCATCAATGAAGAGGTCCGCAAGCGCCCCAACTACATCATCCGCGAGAAAATGGATTGATGGACACTCATGCCGATGCCGGGATCGTCAACGTTTCGGCAGTGGAGGGGTCGGGGTAATGGCGATACGCATCGAAATGCTGAAGTATCTGGTTCTGGGGGGCGTGAACTTCTTGCTGACCATGGCCGTGTTTACCGGGCTGCTGCGACTCCTGGGCGTGAACTATCTGTTGTCGCTCATCGGTGCGTGGTTGATCGGAATGCTGTTCATGTATGTCACCAGTTTCGTCTGGGTGTTCAAAGACAATGGCGGCTTGCGGTTCGATGCCCGCTTCGTGAAGTTCGCCTCGGTCGGTGTGCTGTCCATCGTCTTCAACACCGCAATCCTCGCCATGATCGTCGAGGGCTGGTCAACCGATCCGTTCTGGACACAGATGGCCCTGTTGCTAGTGATCGTGCCATTCAATTTCCTCGCGACGAAGTTCTTTTCGTTGCGCCTCGGTGACGCCAGTTTTGATGACAGCAAGTAACTCCGCCCCGGCCCAACGATGGATGACAGCCGCCACATCGGCACTTTTGCGCTGGGGCGTTTGGTTTCAAGTCCTCTTGGCCGCAGTCGCGGTGCTGAGCGCGCTTTACGCGCATGACCGCGGGTTCGATATCTCGGACGAGGCGTATTATGTGCTGTCGGCAAGCAGGCCAGACAGCATTAGGGCCTACATCAGCCCGCAGCACTGGCTGCTGGCCCCGCTCTGGCAGATCAGCGGCGATCTTGCCCGGTTTCGTCTGGTCGGACTGGCCATTCTCATCGCGTCCTCGGCGGTTCTTGCATTGGGCATCACGGCGGTGGCGCGGCGGCTGAACATCGCATCGCCCCCCCCGTTCGCATCGACATTCTCGCTCAGCCTGATTGGCGCGATCCTGTATCTGACGACTATCAACTTGTCGCCCAGCTATAATCTTCTGGCCTCGGCGGGCTGTTCCTGTGCGGTGGGCTTCTCGCTTGGGGCGAGCGCATCCTCGCGTGTTGCGCGGATCGGCGTGCTCGCGGCGCTGGCCGGGCTGGCGCTGACGGCGATGTTCGTCAGCAAACCCTCTGCCGCGATCTGCACCCTGCTGATCCTCCCGTTGTTTCTCTGGGCTATGTCCGGTCGGGTTGGAAAAACCGCGCTGATCTGGGCCGTGATCGCTGCGGCCTTCGGGGCAAGCCTTATTGGGATCACACTGCTGCAAGGTACATGGCCCGAGACACGGGCTGCACTCGCGGATGGCTACGCCCTTTTTCGTATCGTTCAGGGCGAGCCGATTGCGGATCGGTTGCTGCGCTATGCACGCGAGTATCTGGTCTACGCGGGCTGGATGCTGATCGCGTTCCTGCCCTTCGTGCTGCTATTTGGCTGCTATCTTGTGCGTCCCGGCGCAAAACTGGCCTGGGCCTGCCTCATCGCCCTGGCGTCGTCGCTTCTCTTCAACGACCGGATGCTGAGCGGTGCGTTGATAGGGACCAACTCGCACCTCCCCCAGATCGAAGCACTCTTGCTTATAGTTCTGGCCTCGGTTGCCCTCGCAAGCCCGGCGCTCCGGGCCGACTGGCGGCTTGCGGCGCTTGTGACGGGGCTGTTCGTCGCACCCTACGGCGTGGCCATCGGCACGGGGAACGCGATTTTCACTCAAGTGATCGTCACCATGGCACCCTGGGCCGCCCTCATGGCCATTTCGCCCGGTCTGCCCGCAATAGGGTCAAGCCGGTTCCTGTCGCTTGGCCTGACATCGCTGTTCGCCCTGACCGCCAGCAGCCAGATCGCTACTTACGCTTTTCGCCCAGCCTATCATCTGGTCGCCCCACTTACCGCCCAGACCGAACGGGTCCCGATCGGCGCATTGGGGACGGTGCGGGTCGATCCGGCCACCGCCGCCTTTGTCGCAGACCTTCAGGTGGCGGCGGCGACCTGTAGGATCGGCCCTGACCTGCCCTATCTGGGGATTTATGACGTTCCCGGTGTCGCTCTGGTGTTCCACGCCGTGCCGGTGGCCTCGCCTTGGATCAACAACCCGGCACAGGCGGCCGCCATCCTCACCCCCGAACGCCTCGCGGCACTGGGACCGGTGATCGTGGCACGACGGATCGGATGGGATCGGGTCTGGCCCGACCTGCCCGCCGGGCTTGGCACAGTCGCCACCGACTTTATGCTATGCGGAACGGCCAGCTACCCGTTCGGCGATCAGAAAATGGAAATCTGGTTCCGGCGGTAAACACGACAGACATCAATTGCGCCCCATAAGTTCGTCATCGCTGACAGCGTGCTCTGCCTGTGATATCGAAATGAACCCCGCCCGTGCTTTCGCATATTTATGGCCTCAACGGCGCTTACGCAGGCTTTCGCGCCACAACCACAAGCGTGCCGCCGAAGGGAAGCGAAAGACCCATCCTTATCAAAAGCTCGTCAAGCCGCATTACTGCATCGAAGACTGTATTTGAAAGCCTGGAAAACTTCACTCGTTTCTCAAGGGCCTGTTCTTCAACTTGCGGCTTGCCTGACGTCCGATCAAACAACCGTGAAAGCACCATCAGGGGAAAGAGCAGAAAGACAAACGAGGTTGCCCGCTCAACTTCAAATCCGCAGGCTATCAGTTTCTCGACCATTTCGCGTCGGGAGTATCGCCGCTTGTGCATTACGATTTCGTCAAGGTTGCTCCAAAGAAACATGTATTGCGGGACACTGACTACCAGTCTGGCGTTAACGGGCAACATATGAAAAACATTGGCCATAGTCTTTCGATCCTCTTGAATATGCTCCAGCACATCAAAAGCCGCGATCACATCGAATCTCTCGGCAAGCGCTCCTTCGCTTGCGTCGTACTGAACAAAATCAACTTTCGGTGCTTTTGCTTTAGCGAACATCAGGCCCTTAATGTAAATTTCGGACCCAGTGACATTCAGGCTTTTGTCTTCGGCAATTTTGCTCAGTAGGTCGCCAGTTCCGCATCCGA
Organism: Rhodobacterales bacterium; assembly: GCA_031430315.1. GTDB lineage: Bacteria > Pseudomonadota > Alphaproteobacteria > Rhodobacterales > Rhodobacteraceae > JAJNPS01. The sequence continues at coordinate 14,525 of JANPBI010000051.1, forward strand.
TCTCAAGCACGCGCTTGCCACCCGATTGCCGCAAGGCCCGCGTCACAAGGAAGTGGAACAATCGGTTTCTTGAGCTGACCCAAAAGCTTTTCGTCGCATTATCTTCGGTGACATCAAATCCGCTGTCGGGGTAGTCAGAATAGTCGTTGGCTTTGCCACGGCTGTAGCATTTGATGCCATCAACAATCGTGAAATCTAGTGTTCCACACCTGACGAAGGATTCCCATTTTTGATCAGGTGTGTCACTGTCTGGCCATGAGACGCGATGACATTTGTTTGTATTTGAACCCCGCTGACCGTGCGCTGCTTCAAGCTCTGCTCGCCGACCGAAACAC
>JANPBI010000052.1:0-4702 GCA_031430315.1 Rhodobacterales bacterium
AAACCCAACCTCGGCCAAAGCGACGCACCCTCATATCATGACCAAAGCTACCGGCGGATGTCGATGCAGCCAGTCGCGGATCATGGCTCGGATGCCGCAACCGGCGGGATGATCAACTCAAGGATCGCATCGATCACCGCGTCATTGTGCCCGACCCAGGTATGTCCCCCGGTCTCGAAGCCGAGAAACTTTGCCCCGGTTATCTCCTGGGCGGTGTATTCCGCACTGGCGTAAGTGCCGTAGCCGTCGTCACGTGAACTGACGACCAAAGTTGGCGCACGAATGGATTGTATCGGCAACGGCACGAGATGAGACATGATTGCGCTGTCGTTGCGCGAACCGGCAGCACGGGTATCGACCGGCAGCATGTCACCAAGAATCTCGTTTATGCGCGCCCGCTCAATAGTGCCGGCAGTCGCGAGCAACTCAGGCGGCGTTCCCAGCGCGGCCTTGATCACTTCGTTGCGGGCAACGTGAAGTCCTGACCAGAGCAGGAAATCTGGCACGAAGGTTGTTTCCAACCACCGCGGCAACGGCTCACTGGTGCGCGCCTCAACATGGGGTTGGAAGACGATTGGCGATAACAACACGAGCGCGCTAACCCGATCAGGATGGTTGATAGCCATCTGCACAGCTGAAGGAGCGCCGGCCGAATAACCCAATAGCGCGGCCTTCTCGATGCCGAGCCTATCCAGAAGGCATACATGAGCCTTGGCCTGAGCCTGAGCATCGGCTGTTGACCCGACCGGCATGGGCGTGCGCAAATAGCCGAAGCGGGACATGGCGATGACGCGAAAACCGCGCAATGTTAGTGGCGCGGCAAAGGCCATGCCCTGATCATAGCCGCCGCCGCTGCCATGTATGGCGAGCAGCGGCAGTCCGGTGCCCGCCTCTTGATACTCAATGGCACCGCAGGGCGTATCGATCACGGTGCTGCCCTGAAAGACCTTGTCCCGCGCAGCCCCAATATCGGTTTCAAATCGCCACCAGACCAATGCGGCGACAATGCCAACTGTCAGACCGATCCCCAGAACCACCATCCGACCTTTGCCCATCATGCGGGATGCTTTGCAATGTCAGTTGGCAAGGCGCGGTTCCGCCACGCCTGCCGACCCAGCGCCCCGGCCAACACGATGCCCGCGACAGGCATTGCCAGATCTTCGGGGATGCCAAGCTGGATCGCTGCGGCCAGTCCGATCAGTGACCACAGGATCGGGATGATCGACAGCCAGATGACCCAAGCCCCGCGCGCCACTAACAGCAGTCCGATGGTGAATATCGTGGTGGGGCAGGGGGCCACGCCAAACATCGGCCCGGCCATCAGCCCGTGCCCGGCCAATATCCCCAGTACGGGATAGACCGCCAGGGCATAGACGATTGTCATCAACCCGGCGATGGACCGGAAATCTTGCCCAAGGTGAACGCGCAAGTCACCAGGTCGCATGGCGCTTGCCAGAAACAAGATGCCCTGCAGGACGAAGAATGCTGCAAATACCGGGGCAATCGGGTTGATCCGTGAAAAGAACATCAGGTGATAGCCGATGCCGGTAACGGCCCAAAACACGGCTAAAGCTGCAAAGGCCAGCCGCTCAAGCCTGGGTCGCGGCACGAAGATGGCAGCTATGGCTACCAATCCAAGTCCGTATGCGACAAGGTGAAACGGCCATATGGCGGCGTTATAGGCGGCAAAAACTGCCAGAAAATCGGTAATTGTGAACGGCGGATTCATATTGTTACCTCAGCCACGCGCCTGCGCGGTGAAAACGGCAACGCCGCCCCGCGCCCGAACCGCATCACCAGATCGGGCCTGCGCCCCGGCATTCCGATCAGGTTGGCCAAGTCCGGGCGCAGATTGGCCACCTCGACCGGCTGATTTAGAAAGGCGTGCTTCAACCCCATCGCGGTGGCCTGCAAGGCGAACCTTTGGCAGGCCCGCCCGACCTGCACCCAACTTGCGGCATCCTCGGTCGCCCCCACGAACACCGCCATCCCGGCAGAGGAGTCAATCTTGGCCGCAGTTTTCGTGTTGTCGCCCGCCGCTTTGAACATCCAGTCAATCATGGTGGGCCCCAGCCAATCGGGCAGGGACGGGTTGCCGCTGGCCGCACTGAACAGCCCATCGCCGTTGGTCAGGGCGCTGCGCGGATTGAATCGCATCCAGTGTTTCAACTCGGTCATAAAGGCTGGGTCGGCCAACTGGGTTGTGTTGCCCGTGGCGATCAGGTCTGCCAACTGGCCCATCATTGCGGCGTCGGTGATCAGGACCAGATCGACCCCGTCAAAGCGTGCCGCATTGGTCAGAAGGTCAAGTTCCGCAGGACTCAGTGACGATCCGTCATACACGCCACGCGTTGATTGGCGCTGGGGGATGGCGTCTGACAGTCCGGTATCCGTGGCCGCCCCGGTGGTATGGGCAAAGCTAAGCTCGGACGTGTCCGGATCAAATCGCACCTCACCCGGCATGCCGCGCGATGCGGCGGCGACAGCCAGATTTTCGGCCGCACAGCCCAGACTGATGAACAGATGATGATTGTCGGGGTCCACCACCGGTGTGGCGCGAGCCATGTCGGGCAGGATTTGGACCGTGTCACCCGCCACGCGAAAGCGCCAGGCTTGGGTGTTGTGGCTGTTGGCAGCCAGCGTGGCAAAGCGGACCAGATCGGGCGGGGCAGGGCTTGCAGGCAAAGGGGCGCGAAGGGCCAACATCGCGGCGTCAAAGCTGTCCATCGACCCCATTTGCCTGACCCCATAAGTTACAGCCCCCGCCCCGGCGACCACGACGGCGCCGCAGCCAATCAGCAAACTACGTCGGTTGACCATCAGTTGGGTTCCTTGTCCAAATTCCGTTATGGGGCTGCAGTCACGCCTTCATCACGCCGCAACAAATGCCCACCCGGCCAGATAAATGCTGCGAGTGTGCCGATGCCCATCAGCGTCAGGCCCAGCACAAAGAACCATCCGGCCACTGGCACAAGCCAAGCCAATCCGGCAACGAAGGCCCCCAGGCAGGCCAGTCCGAACTTGCCCAAAAGACCGTCCGGCATGGGCCGCCCCAACGCCAGCCACAGCCCGACCCCCAGCACATAAGACCCAAGTGCATAGCCAGCGAAAATCGCCAGAACTGTGATCATCAACATCACCGGCAACAAGAACACCCCGATGATGGTTAGCATCAGCACGAACCCCGATCCGGCCAAAGCCGAGGTCACCAAGAACCCCGACCAGATCGCCCGGCCAGGATGCGCCAGCGCCAACTCGCGCCAGCTTTGCACCGACTTCGGGGCAACCGCGATCACCAGCGTTGCAATCAGGCCAGAGACCAGTACCCCTGCCAGAAAACCGGTCACGATCCGCCAGATCGACACCCTGACCGGCATCCGGTCAGCCCAATTCCCAGCGTCATAGTTTTGCAGCGCCTCGATCTTGACCCGGTCGGCCGGGGCCACGGAGGCTGGCACTTTGACGCTTGCAGGGTCCTCGGCATAGATCGTCAGCGCCCCTGCGATGACGGCATCCGGCCCGAAGGTGATCTGATCAGACACCAGCACCACATCGCCCGCTATTGCACCATTCAGCGTGACTTCGGCCCCGGTGATCAGCGCATAACCCCCGACCGCGTCAACCACGACCTCGGACCCCGCCGCCCGCAGGTTGCCGGTCACTGACCCGAGTGTCACTTCAAAACCGGTCACCGTGGCATCCCCGCCGACAGCGCCGCTGACGTCAACGCCATATCCTGCCGCAAACAAGTCACCCGCGACCGCCGCCTCGACTGTCACCTGCCGCCCCGCCAGATGCGCCGAGCCGCCGACAGGTCCTGCCACCACCACCCGGTTGCCTGCCATGAACAGATCGGTCACCGCCGGGCCATCGAACCGCACCGATGCTCCGGCTTCGTAACGGTCCTGAGCGATTGTCAGGACAGAGGTTTCACATAATGCGGGGGTGGCCAGCAGACAGGACGTCAGGATCAGGGCGCGAAGCATCTCAGATTTCCTTGCGAGGAATTGTACACAGCTTGCCTGAACAAAGGGCTTCCCTCGTTGACCTGCATCAGTCGGGGATGGTCTTTGATGTCTCCACCGGTAAACTTCGGTATCCGCGATTGTCACCCGCTTCTGCAGTGATCTCAGTTCACCAAATTCCCTTGCGCTGGATCAGCCAGGCGATTTCGCCGCATTAGAACGTCCTGCAGCAGAATGGCCCGCGCAAGCTGCGGTTCCTCAAAGACCGGGCTGTGGGCGCAGTTCGGGAAGGTGTAAAAGCCTTTGACCGGCGCTTTAATCTGGTTGAAAAACGCCTTGGCCAACTCACGGTTCGCCGTATAATCGTAAAGGCCGGAAAAGAAATACACAGGCAAATCAAGCTTGTGGATCTGGGTCGTAAGATCCGTTCCGATGAAATCATTCCACAGAAAACTTCTGGAAAAGGCGATGCCCCGCCAGATGTTGACCTTTTCACGCCAAGTGTATGCCCTGCACCGCCACACCGGAAAGAACACTCCGGTGATAACCGAGCTCATGTCGCGCGTAGTGCCCACCCCCAACCCGTGCATGGCCGCATCACGAAGGCGCAAATAGGCGGGCGACAGGCCATCCACCATGCTGATCGGAGCCGCCGCAAGTTTCCCCACCATCGCGGCGTCGCCCCGCGCACGGTACTGATCCAGCATATAGCTATGTGCCGCGACCTCTGATTTCAG
>JANPBI010000053.1:0-5992 GCA_031430315.1 Rhodobacterales bacterium
GCGTCGAACTGCCCGCCTTCCTCGCCGATGATGAAGAGGCCCAGCCCGACGACGAAGAGGAGCGCCAGCACCTGATCGCGGCAGAATGAGTTTGAACGGGGTGGCTTCGGTCACCCCGTTTTTTCATGTGGCAGGATGGAGAGACACTGACTTTAGGAAAACATGCTAGCTCCTGGATTCGACGGGCCGTTGCCAGGCGATCATCGAAACATCGGTCGATTGTATAGGGAGCATCAGCCTATGGATCGCTGGATCAGTCCGGTCGACCGACACAACGGGCGGGAAGCACACATTTGCCGAGCACAGCCGTTCCTTGAGAACCGATGCGAATCAGCCAATTGTCCCTTTGCAGGGCAAAATCGCCTCTAAGTTTTGCCGAATATTGGGTCTAGGTGGTTTTCGGGCACACAGTAAACTTTGACGAACCCCGATGTGGACCCCGCAGAAGGGTCTACAGCCAATCGGTCGAAACCGAGCCTCAGAGCCCCACCCAGATCCCGCCTGCTTCGTTGGACCGAACTCCGGCCGCTATGAAGCGCATGCCCGCCTGCCCATCCGATACCGTCGGAAACACAGTGTTATCGTTATCGCTCGATTTCGTCCCATTGCGAAATTCACGCACTTGCCCGGCGGCTTCAGCATAAAGCGTGGCAAAAGCCTCAAGATAGCCTTCCGGGTGGCCTGCCGGAAGGCGAGCAGGTGTAAAAACGCCCTCACCCCCACGCCGCAGGGTTCGAGATGCCTTGCCGATGGGCGTGAACTCCAGATCATCGGGTCGTTCCTGATCCCAAAAAAGGCCACCAGCCTCGCCGACCACGCGAATGCGAAGACCATTCTTGGCTCCCGGCGCAACCTGGCTCGCCCAGATCATGCCCTTGGCGTCACCTCCGAACCGGAGCAGGATTGCGGCATTGTCATCCAAGGCCCGATCCGGCCCGAACGCAGTCAAATCGGCCAGCACTGCGCTTGGAACAAGACCAGTCACAAAAGTTGCAAGGTTGAAGGCATGGGTGCCGATATCTGCGATGCAGCCACCGGGACCGGACTGCGCCGGGTCGGTGCGCCATGTGGCCTGCCTGTTTCCTGAACTCTCGACCGGCATGGCCAGCCAGTCCTGCAAATATTCCACCTGAACATGACGGACGCGGCCGATCCGACCGGCCGCAACAAGGGCGCGGGCCTCGCGGACCATTGGATAGCCGGTGTAAGTCTGGGTCAGGATAAAGGGCAGGCCTGTGTCGATCACCAAGCTGACCAGCGCCTCGGCATCCTCGACGGTTGTGGTAAGCGGCTTGTCGCAGATCACCGGAATGCCTGCCCGCAAGAAAGCCGTGGCCACCGCGGCATGCAGGTGATTGGGTGTCACGATCGCTACGGCATCGATACCGTCGGGCCGCGCCGCCTCGGCCTTGGCCATTTCCGCAAAGCTGCCATAGCTGCGCTCTGCCGAAATCCCCAGATCCAACGCCGAAGCCGCTGCCCGTTCGGGGTCGGACGAAAACGCCCCGGCGATCAGGTCCCAATGACCGTCCAGCCGCGCCGCTATGCGATGCACTCCACCAATGAAGGCGCCAATGCCGCCACCTACCATGCCAAGTTTCAGGGGCATTCCGAGCACTCCGTGAAAGGTCTCACTGTGGCTTTGACCCGCGCCACGGGTTGCAACGTCAATGTTGCTCGGCCATATTCGAAAGCATCGTCAAATGCCGGATATCAACCGCTTTGGCCAAAAGCCGGCCCAGTTGCGAAAACAGCGGCGCGAGGTGTGGCATGGCCAGATGTGCATCCAGATCTGCCTGCGTCCGCCAGTTTTCATAAAAGACAAAGCAGCATGGATCGGCCGCATCGACATGGAAGTCATAGTTGATGCAGCCGGGCTCACTCCGCGTCGGCGCAACTTGCGTGGCGAGCAAGGCCGCCAGCTCGTCGCGTGTCTCGGGTCTTGCGGTAACGGTGCCGATGATGGTCACACACGTCATGGCATTAACGCTTCTGGCTAAGGGCGACGGCGAGGATGATTATCCCGCCCCGGGCAATCAGTTGCTGACTGAACTCCAGCCCGAACAGGATCAGTCCGTTGTTGATCAGCCCGATCATCATGGCGCCGACGATGGTGCCGATGACAGTGCCCTTGCCGCCAAACAGGCTGGTCCCGCCCAGCACCGCTGCCGCAATGACCGACAGCTCATCGCCTTCGCCAAGTTGGAAGCGGCCCGATTGCAGGCGTCCGGCATAGAGCATCCCGGCCAGCGCCGCAGCGCAGGACGACAGGACCAGCACCTTCATCTTGATGTTTGCCGTGTCGATGCCGGAATAGCGCGCGGCGGTTTCCCCGCCACCGGTTGCCAGCACCCGGCGGCCAAAGCCTGAACGGCGCAGCACGACATGTCCACCCCACCCAGTGCCGCAATCCAGAATAACAGAACCGGGATCGGCCCGACCGACCCGCCACCGAACAGCCAGGAATAGCCCGGCGACAGGATCGGCACGGCAGCGGTGTCAGAAATCCACATCGCCACGCCCTTGGCGATGCCCATCATCGCAAGGGTTGTCAGAAAGGACGGAATACCGATTCTCGTGGTCAGCCAGCCGTTGAACATGCCGACCGCAAGGCCGGTCGCAATACCGGCAGCGACCCCTGCCACAGGGCCGGCAAAGTTGATCGCCATGGCAACCGTCACTGTCGCCAATCCGGCAACGGCCCCCACCGACAGGTCGATCTCGCCAGCCGAGAGAACAAAGGTCATCGCTATCGCCATGACGGCAATCATCGCCGTCTGCCGCACAATGTTCAGCAAGTTGTTGGGGTTCAGAAAACCCTTGTCGTTCAGCGTCAGCGCGAAGATCAGAAAGATTGCGACAAAGCCGATGTAGATGATGTTTTGCCGCCAGTTGGCAAACAAGGCTCCGCCGGGGGCAGGTGTTGACTTAGCCATGTGTGGCCTCCTTTGTGGTCAGTGCCTTCTGGATTTCGATCTGCAGACGCCGCTCGGCGGCCTGCAGGGCGTGTTCGGGGTTGGTCTCATCAGGGTGGTCCAAATCGGAGCGGTTCAGCAATTGATGCGCGCGGCCATCGGCCATGACCAGAATTCTGTCGCAGGCCGTGAGCAGTTCCGAAAGTTCGGACGAGATCATCAGGACGCCTTTGCCCGCCATCGCGAGATCCCGCACCAGCCGGATGATTTCGGATTTCGACCCGATGTCGATGCCGGCGGTGGGTTCATCAAGGATCAGAATGTCAGGGTCCGTTGCCAGCCATTTGCCGATCACCACCTTCTGCTGGTTACCGCCGGACAGGGTGGACACGGCATGGTCCCGGCTGGCTGTCTTGACAGAAAGGCGCTGGATCATGCTGTCGGTGATCGCGGTAGCCTGCTGCTGATCCACCAGCCCGCGTTTCGTGATCCGACCCAGAACCGCCATGACCATGTTTTCAGTCACGCTGTGGGCGGGAATGATGCCCTGCGTCGCGCGGGCTTCGGGCACCAGCGCCACGCCTTGTGCGATCGCATCGGCGGGGCGGCGGATCTGAACCGGTTGGCCCTTAATGCGGATTTCGCCCGATACCGCGGGCTCAATTCCCGCGATCACCCGCGCCAGTGCCGAACGGCCCGAGCCAAGCAGGCCCGCAAGACCCAACACCTCGCCCCGGTGCAGGGTAAAGCTGACATTGTCCGGCTTGTGCGGCCCCGTTACGCCTTTCAGCTCCAGCAAAGCCTCGCCTTGCTGCGTGCCGCCGCGCACCACATCCGCCAGCCCCTTGGAGCGTTTGCCGACGATGTGTTCGATCATCGTATCAATGGGCAAATCCGCCATCCGCGCAGTGATCACATGTTGCCCGTCACGCAGGATTGTGGCGCGGTCGGCGATGCGGGCGATCTCGTCCATCCGGTGGCTGACATAGATGATCGCCACCCCCTTCGCTGTCAGCTTGCGCAGAAAAACAAATAACCGTTCCACATCTGAAACCGCCAGCGCGGTTGATGGCTCGTCCAGGATCAGCACCCGCGCGTCCTGACTGATGGCCTTGGCAATCTCGGTCAGCTGTTTCTGGCCTGCGCCAAGATCGCCCACCAAAGCGCGCGGGTTCACCTCGACCTCCAGCATCTTGAAGATGGCCTCGGCGCGCCGGATGGAGTCTTCGTCGTCGATCAGGCCGCGGGCATCACGGGCCTCGCGCGTCAGGAACACATTCTGTGCCACGGTCAAGGTGGGGATCAGCGACATTTCCTGAAAGTTCATTGCAACACCAGCGGCACGGGCCGCTTCCGGTGTCGGCGCGGCAAGCCTTTGGCCTGCCACCTCGACCGTGCCTTCGTCGGGCACATGCACCCCGTTCAGCACCTTGAGGATGGTGGACTTCCCCGCCCCGTTGCCGCCCAGCAGGGCATGGACTTCGCCGGACATGACCTCCAGATCCACACTATTCAGCGCGCGGACGCCGCCAAAGGATTTGGAAATCCCCACCATGCGGACGGCTGGAACAGCGGTTTGGGCAATCGGGGCGGGGGCGGTCATCCGACCGTTTCCCATTTGCCGGTTTCACCCGAGCGCAGCATCGCGTCCGCCACCAGTTCGGTCAGCAGCCCGTCCTCGAAATTGGGGCTGGGCTGCTTGCCCGACGCGATGGCGCTGAAGAAATCGAAACACTCGACGATCTTGGTTTCGGAATAGCCGATGCCAATGCCCGGAATCGGCCACAACCCGCCGCCATAAGGGTGCGCCGGACCAGTATAGATTGTGCGGAATCCGCGCGCATCCGCCGGATCGTCGGCAAACATGACCTGCAATTCGTCGCGGCGTTCATAGTTGAAATGGATCGACCCTTTGGTGCCGTGAATTTCCAACGTGATGAAGTTGTTGCGACCCCAGGCGTTGCGCGTGGCCTCAAGGCTGCCCACGGCGCCACCGGCAAAGCGCAGCATCGAGATCACCTCGTCGTCCACATCGACCTCTGCGCGCTCGGCACCGGCAGACTTTTCCGATGCCCCCAGCTTGTCGACACCGCCCTGCTGGATCGGCCGGGTTTTCACATAGGTATGGGTCATCGCGATCACTTCGGCGATGGGACCGACAAGGTAATGTGCCAGATCAACCACATGGGTGCCGATGTCGCCCACTGTGCCGGACCCCGCGATTTTTTTCTGAAAGCGCCAGGACAGCGGGCCATTTTCATCGGCCGACCAGTCCTGCAGATAGGTGCCGCGAAAGTTCAGGATGCGGCCAATGCGGCCTTCGTCGATGAACTTTTTGGCCAGGGCTACGGCGGGCGTGCGGCGATAGTTGAAGGCGACCATATGGATGATGCCAGCCGCCTTGGCCGCCTCGGTCATCGCGCGGGCTTCCTCGACCGTGCGGGCAAGGGGCTTTTCACAGATGATGTGCTTGCCGGCCTTTGCCGCCGCAATGGCGATCTCGGCATGGACGTTGTTGGGGGTACAGATATCCACCACGTCGATATCCGGGCGGTTCACCACAGAACGCCAGTCGCTGTTGGCCTCGTCAAAACCGAAACGACGGCGGGCCTCTTCGGCGGCCCCGTCGGTGATATCAACAATCACCTTGCGGTGCGGAATGGCCGGGGCGGGCCAGAAAAACATCGGCATGGACGCATAGGCCATGGCATGCGCCTTGCCCATAAACCCGCCGCCGATCATGGCGACATTCATCACTTTGGTCATTTTCGGTCTCCGGGAATGGGGGGCGAGCCTTCGGGGGGCGGCAAGCGACTGCCCCGCCGAGGGCCTTGGTTTGTCGCGCGGGGTTGTTCCCCGCGCGGCTGGGATCAGGGCATCATCGACTTGATGTTGTCGGTTGCCTCAGTCGAATAAACCTGGGTCCTGGCTTCCAGCAGATTGTCTTTGCTGACGGGATGGGCGGGCAGGGCGACAAAGGCCGGGGCCTCTTTGCCCAACAGGGCGTATCCGGCCAGCTTGGCTTCGACCACGCCTGCATCATAGGGGCGCTGCGCCCCAAGGCCCTTGATGAACCC
>JANPBI010000054.1:0-13568 GCA_031430315.1 Rhodobacterales bacterium
TCGAAGAATTCCACGCCATGTTGGCCATGTAAAGAAACAGCGTGTCGATCTTGTAGGGGTCACCCGAATGGGCATTGGGGATGACCATATGCATCATGCCGTGTGCCGAGAACGGGTTTTCCCAGCTGAACGCCTTGTCGATGCGCGCAGGGCTGCCATCGGGCAAAAGGCAAAGGTTGTCGGGGCTGCGGACGTAGCCGAGATGCGGACCGGATAGCGGTTTTCCGGGCGTGGTCACGAAATGGGGTGTTGGGTGCGCCTCGAGCGGTTTGGGGTATGGCGGCTTCAGACGGTAACCACCCGGAACCTCGACCGTGCCGAGCAGGATCTGCAACAGGTGCAGCGCGCGGGCGGTCTGGAATCCGTTCGAATGGGCCGAGATACCGCGCATGGCGTGGAACGAGACGGGGCGACCGGGCATCGAGGCATGGTGGTTGCCGCGGAAGTCGGTCCATGGTTGGGGTAGGTCGATGGCCTGGTTGAACGCGACATCGGCGAGTTCCGCCGCAAGTGCCCGGATGCGGGTGCTGGGGATGCCGCAACGGTCAGCGACGGCCTCGGGCGCGTATTCCGGCGCCAGGTACATTTCCGCCATGTGCTGGAATACCGTCCGGTGGCCTTGCCAGACCGCCCCAAGGTCTGGCTGCACGCCTTTGCCGTCCCAAGCGGCGGGGTGCTGTGTGACCTTATCGATGACAAAGGGCTGGCTTTCGGCATTCTTGACGAACAGGCCCTTTTCCGCGCCTTCCGTGGAGTTCACCAGCAACCCGGCATTGGTGAACTGTGCTAGGTAGTCGAGATCGACCTTGCCCGCCTCCAAGAGGCAATGGATCAGGCTCAGGATCAAAAGGCCATCCGTCCCCGGCGTGATCCCCAGCCAGTCATCGGCCACTGCGTTGTACCCCGTGCGGATCGGGTTGACCCCGATCACATGCGCGCCACGTTCCTTCAGCCGCCCGAGGCCGATCTTGATGGGGTTGCTGTCGTGATCCTCGGCCACACCGAACATCACGAAAAGCTTGGTATGCTCCCAATCCGGCTGGCCAAATTCCCAGAATGCACCGCCAATGGTGTAGATGCCGGCGGCGGCCATGTTGACCGAACAAAACCCGCCATGGGCCGCATAGTTCGGAGTACCGAATTGTTGCGCCCACCAGCCGGTGAAAGACTGTGACTGGTCGCGCCCGGTAAAGAACGCCAACTTTTCCGGGGCCGTTTCTCGCAGGGGTTTCATCCAGGCCACTGCCAGTGCCAGCGCCTCGTCCCAGGTGATCTCCTCGAACGCCCCCGACCCGCGCGGACCGACACGCCGCAAAGGAGCGCGCAATCGGCTGGGGGCCGTGACCTGCATGATGCCGCTGGCACCTTTGGCACACAGGACGCCTTTGTTGATCGGGTGGTCGCGGTTGCCCTCGATATAGCTGACCTTGCCGGACGTCAGGTGTACGTTAATCCCGCAGCGGCAGGCGCACATGTAGCAGGTGGTCTTGCAGATTTCGTCGGATACGCGTGGCGAGGTGTCGATGCGTGGCTGATGGGTCATCGGTGGCCCTCCCCAGCCATGACTTGCGCGACTTCTAACGCAATCTGGCGCTCTTCATCCGCCGGAACTGTCCAGATCGCGACAGTGGATGACGCATCATGCAACTGGCGCGCATTCTGGCGGTTTGCGGGGGCGTCGACAACCACACCTAGATAGGACAACCCGTCGAGGATGCGGCCGCGCACCACAGGATCATTTTCACCGATGCCGCCGGTAAAGACCACGGCATCAATGCCACCCATCGCGGCGACCAGCGACCCGGCATGGCGGATCGCCCAATAGCAGAAGTGATCCACCGCAAACCGCGCGTCGGCGGTTTTGGCCTCGTGCAAAGTGCGCATGTCGCTGGCGCCCCCCAAAGCAACGAGCCCGCTTTCGCGGTTGAGAATGCGAGCAGCGCCGTCGATGCCGTAACGCTGTCCAAGCGCCAGTACCGCGTTGCCGTCAATGGAACCAGCGCGCGTGCCCATCGTCAGCCCGTCAAGCGGCGAATAGCCCATTGTTGTCGCCACGGAACGCCCTGAGGCGATAGCACAGGCTGACGCCCCATTGCCCAAATGAAACACCAAAAGCCGGTCTGGCTGTGGATAACCCGGCATATCTTGTACTAAACGAACAATCGCGGCGTAATTCAGCCCGTGAAACCCGTATCGACGAAGGCCTTGGTCACGTACGGCCTTTGGCAGGGCATAAGTCACAGCAACAGCCGGGTTTGTCGCATGAAAAGCCGTGTCAAAGGCCGCGTATTGCGGCAAATCCGGGGCCAGCGCTGCCAGTGACCGGACACCCATGACATTGGCCGGATTGTGCAAGGGCGCCAAAGGGACGCACGCTTCGATCCGCGTCAAGATGTCTGGCGAAATGCGACAGGTTTTGGTCAGTCCTGCCCCACCGTGCACGACCCTGTGGCCTGCCGACGTCAGGTCGGCCACTGTCACCCCCGCTTGCGTCAGCCCTCGGGTCAAGGCGTCGGCATGCCCGCCGGGTGCGATTTCTGCCACATGCGCCCGGGCGACTTCGGTCAGGTCATCGAACAGCGCCAGCTTGACCGAAGAGGACCCAGAGTTAACCACCAGCAGCATCAGAACATCGCCTTGATCAGACCGAGTGCGGCCAACCCGGCCAGAAGCAGGATGGCAAAGCGGCGAAAGTCCTGCGGGTCAGTGCCAAAGAAATGCCTCCCCCCCAGCCAGTTGCCAAAGAATGTCACCGGCAACGCGATCAAGGATGCCCAAAGGGTGTTCCAGCTAACCAGTCCTGCCCACCAATACAAAGGCGCGGAGTAAAGATCGAGAAGCGGAAAGTAGGCGATCAGCGTTGCACGAAAGACCGAAGCTTGCATCGGCTGGGCGGCAAAAAACGCAGCCACAGGCAGGCCGCCCATCCCCGGCGCGTTTGCAATGCCCGACACGACCCCGGCCACAGCATTCGCCGGACCCCGCACTTCTCGGGCCAAGCGCAAACCGAACAACAAGATGACGCACATGATCAGAACATAGCCCGAGACCAACGCGCGGGCGGTATCCTCGTCAACACCGGTCAGGATCCACAGGCCAAGTGGCAACCCCACCGCCGCCCCTGCCATCAACCACCAGACTCGACTCCAGTCCACGTCAGGCCCTGCACCCTTTGCAGCCTGCAACGACATCGAGGTTTCCAAAATCACAACGACCGCCACAAAGTTGAGCGGATTGGTCACAAGCGAGGATGCCGCGATGACCATGGCCGAAAACCCAAAACCGGAATATCCGCGCACGAAAGCTGCAACGAAAATCGCTGCCGCCATCCATGTCACTGCCATGGGGCCAAGGTCAAAAGGCACGCCGCGTCCTTCCCACCCTAAAAGGGCTTGAAACAATCGCAATTGCGCTGACGCAGTATCCTGCCGTCGGCGATCTCGTAGAACTGCGCAAAATGCGACGTCATTTTCTCGCCCGGTTGCAAGTTGCCAACGCCAATGGCCAACGTGCCGGTCCAGACCGCTTCCAGCACCACCATAGACCCGGCCCAAGTCCAGCTTTCGATGCCAATTGTCTGCGAGCGCAACATCTTTGCCCCTGCAGCCACCGCCGCCAAGATAGCGTCCCGGTCGCGCGCAATATCTTCGGGCACCAGACAGTTGGGGTACTTCGCTTGTTCGGCCGCGTCGTGGTAGAATACGCTAATCCCGTCGGGCCCTGCCCCCTCGGTCGGGGCCTGCCGACTTGCGCACACCAGAGCTTCCGGTTCCATCCTGCGCCCTCCGCCTTATGCTGTGCCGTCACGCGCCAACTTGCGGTCGCATGTCCGCCTTGGAAATCCCGGCCACTTCGACAGGTTTTTTCATCGCATCCCGCCGGAAAGGTTCGCCCAGTTCCTGGTTGATCATCGCCTCGATCAGCGTCGTCTTGCCATGCTGCATCTGGTCGGTGATTGCCTTCGACAAAGCGTCGCGCAATGCGTCCATGGTGCGCGCCTGCACGCCCTGCAACCCACAGGCCTTGGCGATGCCGGCGTAGCTGACGCCCTCATCCAGTTCGGTGCCGACAAAGTTGTCGTCGTACCAAAGCGTCGAGTTCCGTTTCTCCGCGCCCCACTGGTAGTTGCGGAAAACAACCATCGTAATCGCGGGCCATTCGGGCCGGCCAATGGCAGTCAGTTCGGTCACCGCAATGCCGAAGGCCCCGTCCCCTGCAAATCCCACCACCGGCACATCCGGGCAGCCGATCTTGGCGCCGATAATGCTTGGCAGGCCATAGCCACAGGGCCCGAACAGTCCCGGTGCTAGATACTTCCGCCCTGCATCGAACGTGGGATAAGCGTTGCCGATCGCGCAGTTGTTGCCGATGTCGGATGAGATGATCGCCTCACGCGGTAACGCGGACTGGATCGCGCGCCAGGCCATGCGGGGGCTCATCCAGTCGGGCTTGGCCTTGCGGGCGCGGTAGTTCCACGAAGTTCCGGGATCGTCGTCCTCGTGATCCATCGACGACAAGGCCTGGGCCCACCCTGATTTCGTCTGCGCGATCTTTGCTTTGCGTTCAGTGCGCCCATGGTTACCTGCGGCAGGGGCGAGACGCGCCAAAACCGCCTCGGCGACCTTTCGTGCGTCGCCGACAATACCGACTGTGACCCTCTTCGTCAGCCCGATCCGGTCCGGGTTGATGTCGACTTGGATGATCTTGGCCGCCTTCGGCCAATAGTCCAGCGCGTAGCCCGGCAAGGTTGAAAACGGGTTCAAGCGGGTACCTAAGCACAATACCACATCCGCGCCGGAAATCAATTCCATTGCCGCCTTGGACCCGTTGTAGCCAAGCGGCCCTGCGAACAAGGGATGGCTGCCGGGAAAGGCGTCATTATGTTGATATCCCACGCAAACCGGGGCATCCAGCCGCTCGGCCAGGCGCATTGAGGCGGGGATTGCCCCGGCCAATACGACGCCCGCTCCGTTCAAGATCACAGGGAACTTCGCCTGGCTCAGAAGGTCAGCCGCCGCCTGTATCGCCGACTCACCCCCTGATGGACGTTCAAACTCCACAATGGCGGGCAGCTCGATGTCGATGACTTGGGTCCAGTAGTCGCGCGGCATGTTGATCTGGGCGGGCGCGCTCATCCGCTTGGCGTTCAGGATGACGCGGTTCAGCACCTCGGCCACGCGGGACGGATCGCGCACCTCTTCCTGATAGCACACCATGTCCTGGAACAGCGCCATCTGCTCGACTTCCTGGAACCCGCCCATCCCAATGGTCTTGTTGGCCGCCTGCGGCGTCACCAACAGCAGCGGCGTGTGGTTCCAGTAGGCGGTTTTCACGGGTGTGACGAAGTTGGTGATCCCGGGCCCGTTCTGCGCGATCATCATGCTCATGCGCCCCGAGGCACGGGTGTAGCCGTCCGCCATCATCCCGCCCGAGCCTTCATGCGCGCAGTCCCAGAAGGTGATGCCCGCCTTGGGGAAAAGGTCGCTGATTGGCATGAAGGCGGACCCGATGATCCCGAACGCATGTTCGATGCCATGCATCTGCAGGACTTTCACAAAGGCTTCTTCGGTGGTCATCTTCATCGCGGCATTCCTCGTATTTGCAGGCTTGTGTCGGTTCTATCGCCCGCGGCGGATCCAGCTTAGGGCCAGTCGACCCGGCGCGGTAGGTCCAGACGGCGAGCCTATCCCAATCCGCGCCGGATGGCAGCGGCGATACGGGCGATGCCGTCGGGGATGCGCGCGGGCGGGATCGAAGAATATCCCAACCGGTAAAGGTTGCGCGGCGCGTGGCCTGGGTCGAAAAAGGCGCGCCCCGGCTCGATCAACACATCGTCGGCGCGCAGGCGCGTCGCAAGAACCTCGGTATCCACCATTTCCGGCGCACGCATCCAGAAGCTGGACCCGCCAAAGCCGCCCTGCCCCGCGACGTTCAGCCCGTGTTCAAGGATTGCCTCGTCCATCACCTGACGACGGCGGCGATAGGCGTTGCGCATGCGGGCGATCAGCGCGTCGTAGTGCCCAAGGCTCAGGAAATACGCCATCGTCCGCTGCACATGTCCCGGCGGATGGCGCAGCATCATCATCCGCAGATCACGCGCGGCACGGATGAAAGATGGCGGCCCGACCAGATATCCCAGCCGCATGCCGGGAAAAACCGACTTGGAAAATGACCCCGCATAGACCACGTGCCCCCCGGCATCGAGCGACTTCAGCGCCGGCGAGACGGGTTTGAGAAAAGACATCTCGAACTCGTAGTCATCCTCGACAATCACGAACCCATCGCGCGCGGCAGCCTCAAGCAGTGCCATCCGACGGTCGAGAGGCATCGTCGCGTTCGTCGGGCATTGATGCGAGGCGGTGGTGAAGACAACATCGACATTTTTGGGAATGCGATCAGGCGGCAGGCCATCAGGATCGACGTCGACAGGCAGAACTTCGGTCCCGGATGGGCCCAGGATGCTGCGCAGGCCAGGATAGCATGGGTTTTCCACAGCGGCCTTGCGCCCCGGCCCCAGCAAGGCGGCGACCGTGATCCAAAGCGCGTTCTGGGCACCGAGGGTCAGCAAGACCTCGTCAGGTTCGGCGGCGATGCCTCGTCGCGGCAAAATGGTCTGCAAAAGATGTTCCACCAGCAAAGGATCGTCCTGATCATAGTAGTCCTGCGTCAATGCCCCGAAATCCCGCCGTCCCAAAGCACGCACAGCACAGAGCCGCCAGTTCTGGTGGTCAAAGAGGCTGGGATCGATCTGGCCGTAGATGAAGGAATAGGGATATCGCTCCCAATCTGCGGGCCGCGCGACCTGCAGCGTTTCGGACGGCGGACGAAGAAGGCGGGCGAAATCTGCCGCCTCGGCGCGGGTTCCGCGCTGTGGCAGGTCCGGGGCGCGCGGGGCGGTGTCGGAGACGAAGTAGCCCGACCGCCCCCTTGCCGTCAGGTAGTCCGACGACACCAGTTCGGCATAGGCCAGCGTCACGGTGATGCGGCTGATCCCCAGATGCTCCGCCAGCCCGCGCGAGGATGGCATCCGCTGGCCTGCGCGGAACCTTCCCGAGACGACCGCTTCGGTGACCATCTGGCGGATGCGTTGCTGCAGGCTGCCGCGTGTGGCGGGGGGCAGCACGAAGGCTTCGGCAGGGATCGACATTCTGGCCTCATCCGCGCAGGCGCGCTGGACTTACAGGATGCGAAAAAGGGCAAGGCTGTCAACGCCCTGCCCCGTTACTCTTGGCACAAATATCCCCGCCGGAGGGTGAGACAGCACACGAAACAGTCCGGGGAACTGTTTCGCTGGCGAACGACGCTTCAGCCAAAGACCTTCGTCAGCGCCCGCCCGATCCCGTCCGTGATCTGGTCAATATCATCCGCCGTGGCGATCAGCGCAGGGCTAAGGCACAGCGTATTGTTGAACCCCGGCACCGAGCGATTGGTGGCGCCGATGATGATCCCCTGCGCCATGCAGTCAGCGACGACGGCCTGCACCATCTTTTCGGGCGCAGGCTCCTTCGTCGCGCGATCAGCAACCAGTTCCGCCCCGCAGAACAGCCCCTTGCCGCGCACGTCGCCGATGATCTTGTGCTGATCCATCAGCGCGTGGAGGTTCGCTATCAACCGGTCGCCCATCTTGAGGGTGTTGTCGAGCAGCCCCTCATCCTCGATGATACGCATGTTTTCCAGCGCCGCCGCTGGACCCGCCGTGCAGCCGCCAAAGGTCGAGATGTCGCGGAAATAGCTCATGGGATCAGTCGCAACGACCTTGAACATGTCAAAGACCGCTTCGGAGGTCACGGTGCATGAAATCGCCGCATAGCCCGAGGCGACGCCCTTGGCCATCGTTACGAAATCGGGCTTCACGCCATAATGCTGGTAGCCAAACCAGGTACCGGTGCGGCCGACGCCACAGACCACCTCGTCGATGTGCAAAAGGATGCTGTACTTGGCGCAAATCTCCCGCACGCGGTCCCAATAGCCTTCGGGCGGGACGATGACACCGCCGCCTGCGGTCACGGGTTCAAGAACAAGCGCCCCCACGGTATCCGGGCCTTCACGCAGGATGACCTCTTCGATCGCATCGGCAGCACGGCGACCATAGTCGGCCACGTCCCACTGTGCGCGGTACTCCAGGCAATGCGGCACCATGACGAACCCGTCAGGATAAGGGCCATACATTGCGGCCCGTTCCAATTGGCCCGAGGTCGCGAGGGTGCCAATGGTGGTGCCATGGTAGTCCCGCTCCCGGTACAGGATCTTCCACTTCTTGCCTTTGTGGTGGCGGTGCGAGATCTGGCGCACCATCTTGTAGACTTTCTCGTTCGCCTCAGAGCCCGAGTTGGCGTAGTAGACCCGTGACAGGCCCGGCATCTTTTCGATCAGCGCCTTGGCAAAGCGCGAGGCCGGGATCGACCCTGCCGCCCCGGCAAAGTAGTTCATCTGGATCAACTGGTCGCGCACTGCATTGGCGATGCTTTCCCGACCATAACCCACATTGACCGTCCAGACCCCGCCCGAGACGGCATCAAGGTGCTCTTTGCCCTTGGCGTCCCAGACGCGCATCCCGCGGCCTTCGACGATGACGCGGGGATCGACGGTTTCGTACTGCTTGTGCTGGCTCAGGTGATGCCAGACATGGGCGCGGTCCGCCTCGATCACGTCCGAGATGTCGTTCATCAGTCCGTCCATGTGCCTGTCCTTTGCCGCAAGATGCCTGTTCGCGTTTGATTATATCATCAGGGATCGCGCGTGGCTACGTTAGGACCAGGTGGTTCGCGCAGATAAGTCCAGACGATGCGGGCGGCCGGCGGCCGGAGGGTTTTGCACCCTCCGGACCTCCCGCAGGATATTTGTGCCAATCGGAAAGGATCAGAGCCGGGCCAGAAGCGCGTCGATCTCGGCGCGGGCGGGCATCGAGGGTGCGGTGCCGGGGCGCGTGACCGAAATGCCCGCCGTGGCACAGCCGAAACGGACGGCGTCAACGACATCGCGGCCTTCGGACAGCGCAACCGTAAAGCCGCCGTTGAAGGCGTCGCCTGCCCCGGTCGTCTCCACCACCGGTCCTGCGCTGATCACAGGCACATGCATCGAGTGCCTCTTATCGCGGTAAAGTGCGCCATTCGCGCCGAGAGTGATGATCGCAGCCCCCACGCCCCGCGCGAGCAGAGCGTCGGCGGCGCGCATCGCATCGGCGACGTTGTGGACGGGGATCCCGGTCAAGGTTTCAGCCTCGGACTCGTTCGGGGTGACGTAATCGCAAAGTGCCAGCATCGCATCGGTCAGCGGGGCCGCTGGGGCTGGGTTCAGGATGGTCGTGACGCCCGCCGCGCGCGCAATTTCCAGCGCGCGATGGGCCGCCGGGATCGGCTGTTCCAGTTGGGTCACGAAGATGGCAGCGCTTTCGATCAGGGACTTCTTGGCTTCGACATCCTCAGCGCTCACCCGTCCTGCTGCCCCCGGTGAGACAATGATCGCGTTGTTGCCCGTGGCATCCTCGATGAAGATGTAAGCGGCCCCGGTGTAGCTTCCATGGTCGATCTTGACCTCGGGATGCACGCCCGCCTTGGTCCAGGTAGCGCGTGCGATATCGGCAAAGGCGTCATCGCCAAGGCGCGTGATGAAATGCACCTTCCCCCCGGCCATCGCGGCTGCAACCGCCTGATTGGAGCCTTTTCCACCAGGGCCAAGAACGAACGACTTGCCAAGGATCGTCTCGCCCATCTTGGGCTGGCGTTCGGCACGATAAGCGGTGTCGGCAACAAAAATGCCAAGGATGACTATGGGTTTCAAGAAAGCCTCCGGCTTGGGGGTTTCATGTCAGGCATCCGGCGGGATCACGCCCTTGCGGAACATGAAGCAGCCATAGAACCGACGCTCACCGGTCTGGATTACCGCATAAGCTGTCTTGGCAACCTCGTAAAAGGCGAACCGTTCGATCCCGATCATCGGGCGTGATTTGCCTTCGGCGGCGTCGATGGCGGCCTGCACTTCCGCCTGAACCGGCGGCACCGTGCGGGGGTCGCCTACAATTTCCATCCGGCCCGCGAAATCATCGACAAACGTGTCCAGCGGACAGACCGACAGGATGGCCTGCGCCGCCTGCCCGCAGGTCAGGTTGTCCATCCGCAGCAGGGTCCCCAGCGTGGTTTGCCGCGCTATGCTGTCGGCGGGAAAGTTGGCGTCGCTGAGGATCAGCACATCGCCATGCCCCATGGCGCGCAAGCATCCCAGCACTTCTGCATTCAGCCGGTTGTCGATGCCCTTGAGCATTTTATCCCCCTTCAGTTCAGCCGCTGGCCCGTGGCCTTGTCAAAGACATGCACATTGGCCGCCACGGGGGCCAACGTGATCGCATCGCCGGGGCGAACCGTGACCCGTTCGCGAAAGACCGCCGTGATTTCATGACCGTCGACCCGGGCAACGACATGCATTTCGGACCCTGTCGGCTCGACAACTGCTACGCTTCCCGTCAGGCCCGCATCGGCAAAGGTCAGATGTTCGGGGCGTATGCCGTAAATCACCTCGTGCCCGTCAGGCAGGATGACACCGGGCGGCAAGGGCAACGTGGCGTTGCTGGTTTCAACTGTCGCGCCCGACACCTTGCCATGGATCATGTTCATCGACGGGCTGCCGATGAAGGCCGCGACAAAGGTGTTAGCGGGGCGGTCATACAGCTCCAGAGGTGCTCCGACCTGCTCGATCCGGCCCGACTGCATGACCACGATCTGGTCGGCCATGGTCATCGCCTCGATCTGGTCATGGGTGACATAGACCGTCGTCGTTTTCAGCCGCTGGTGCAGTTCGCGGATTTCGGTGCGCATCTGAACGCGGAGTTTTGCGTCGAGGTTCGACAGGGGCTCGTCGAACAAAAACACCTGCGGGTCGCGCACGATGGCACGGCCCATCGCGACGCGCTGGCGCTGGCCGCCCGACAGGGCGCGCGGGTATCGGTCGAGATAAGGTGTCAGCCCAAGGATTTCCGCCGCGCGGGTCACCTTTTGTGTAACCGTTGCTTTGTCCTCGCCGCGCATTTTCAGCGCAAAGCCCATATTCGCCCCGACCGTCTTGTGCGGGTAAAGCGCATAGTTCTGGAACACCATCGCGATGTCGCGCTCCGATGGAGGCAGATTGTTCACCACGCGCGGGCCGATGGCGATCTTGCCGCCCGAGATCTCCTCAAGCCCCGCGATCATCCGCAGCAACGTGGACTTGCCGCAGCCGGACGGTCCCACCAGCACGGCAAATGCGCCATCGGGGATGTCGAGGTTCAATCCGTGGATCACCTGCATTCCGCCATAGCTTTTCTGCAGGTCGCGGATCGTCACTTCGGCCACGTCGTTCCCCTGTTTGGCGGTATCGCGCCCAGAAGTAGCGGGTCAGGCCCAGCCTGTCCACACGCCGATATGCTAACATGTTAGAATCTTGACAGGCCCCTTTGCCCTTGCCAAGACTAGCTGATGACGTGCCGCTGGCCAGAGATGGGAGGCTCTGCTGGTTCTTGCGTGTGGGCATTGCCGACCCATCCGACGGGTCAAGCCGCCGATGCAAGGTGCCAAACATCTTTCACCGGGACGTACCTTACGAACAGCATGGGTCACCAAGCCCACAAAACAAACATCAGGGAGGAAGAACTGTGAAAGTCCAGATTTACGACGCGATGGTCCGCGCCACATTGAGCCGCCGAAGCCTGCTGCAAGGGGCAACCGCCATGACGGCGCTTGCCGCGTTGCCCATGTCGGCCCGGCGTGCGGCTGCCCAGGACAATGTGCGTGCCGAAATCCTGAAAATCCCCGGCGTGGGGGCAGGGTCACCGACGGATGCCGATTGGCAGAAGGTCGGCGAGATGTGCCTTGGGTCCACCAAGGCCAATGTCGCCGAGGGCGAATTTGCCGGCGTTGAGCTGACGTTCTTTGGCATCAACAATCAAAACCTTCACAACGTTCTGTTCCGCGCCATGCTGAAGCCTTGGGAGGCCTATACCGGTGCTAAACTTAACTGGATCGACATGTCGCAGGCGGACTACAACCCGCGCCTGCAGCAAAGCATCGCGACCGGCACTGTCGATTTCGACATTCTTGCCATGGGCGCCCCGCTGGAAGGCGACACTGCCGGTCGTGGCCTTCTCGATCCAATGCCCGATTGGGTAGCTGCGCAGGTCGAGATGGACGATTATGTGAACTACCTCAAGGCCCCTGTTGGGACCTGGGATGGCAAAACTTACCGCATCTCGATCGACGGCGACTGCCATACCCTGTCTTACCGTAAAGACTATTTCACCGATCCCGCGATATCTGCCGCAACCGGCATGACTGAGCCACCCAAGACCTGGACCGAGGTTAACGCATTTTCCAAGGCAGTCGTCGGTCAGACCGACCCGCTTACTGGACAGCCTGCCTTTGGTTTCCTCGATCCGCTAAAATACAGCTGGGGAGGTTTTGGTTTTTACTTCCTTGGCGACCGGGCAGCCTCATACGCAAAGCATCCGGACGATCCGGCGTGGCTGTTTGACCCCGATACAATGAAACCACGGGTTAACAACCCCGGTTGGGTCCGTGCGATCCAAGAGGTTATGGACCTTGTGGCCGCTAACGCCTATCCACCCGACCAGATCAACACCGACCCAAACGGCACAGCATTCTCTCAATTCTTGGGCGGGACCGGCGCGATGGTCACGTGGTGGGGCGATGTGGGATCGCAGGCCCGAACCCTCGACACTTCGGTCGTCGGCGACGTCGTCGGTTTTTCAATCAACCCAGCGGGAGATGCGGTCTGGAACTCCAAGACAGGTGCATGGGAAGAAAAGATCAACGAGGCTCCGAATAATGCGTACATCGGTTGGGGACTTTACGCCACCAACCGGATCTCCGGCGATGAAAAGAAGCGCAAGGCAGCGTGGTCGGCCCTGGCTCATTTGGGTGGCAAAGATTTGTCACTATGGATGGCCGCTTATCCTTCGGGCTTCCAGCCTTACCGCAATAGCCACTTCATCTTTGAGGAGTACGAAGCTGCTGGTTATGATCGTGCATTCATGGAGGACTATCTCGGCTCAAATGCGGACAGCTATAATCATCCGAATGCTGCTGTTGAACCACGTATCCCCGGCATCTTCCAATACTACTCAATAGCCGAGGACGAGCTGATGAAGGCGGTCGCGGGACAGTACGCGAGTGCCCAGGAAGCGGCCGATGCCATCGCCGCTGCCTGGGAAAAGATCACCGACCAGATCGGCCGCGACAGCCAGATCGCGCTGTACAAGGCGTCCTTGGGGATGTGATTTCGGTTGAATGAAGGGATGGGGCGCGCCGGGAGACTGGCGCGCCTCGGTTATTTTCGCTGGCAGAACGGTGACATTCCTCTGGTACCGCCCGGCTTTGATAAACTTCGCAACGGGGGCCCCAAACATGTCGCGGCGCAAGATCCTGCTGGGCCTGCTGCTGGCGCCCGTCGTCATATTCATCGGGTGGAATCTGGTCGAGCGGCTGCACGCGCTTGCTGCCGTTCCAGATGGCACAGGGGCCTTCTTCGTCACCTACGCCGACAACAGTAACTTTGGCTTTGGCTCTGGCGGCAACGAGACG
>JANPBI010000055.1:0-10418 GCA_031430315.1 Rhodobacterales bacterium
CGCGCCGCCGAAGAGGCCGCGACCTTGGGGATCCCGGCAATCTGCCTATTCCCCTACACAGACCCTGTCCTGAAAACCGAAGACTGCAAGGAGGCCTGGAACCCCGACAACCTGGCCAATCGGGCCATCCGGGCCATCAAGGTAGCAGTGCCCGAGATTGCCGTTATGTCGGATGTCGCACTTGATCCCTACAACGCCAATGGCCATGATGGGCTGGTGCGCGATGGCGTGATCCTGAATGACGAGACCATCGTGGCGCTTGTCCGCATGGCGCTGATGCAGGCCGAAGCTGGGGCAGATATCCTGGGGCCGTCGGACATGATGGATGGCCGCATCGGCGCAATGCGTCAGGCACTTGAGGCCGCAGGCCACCAAGACGTAGCAATCCTGAGCTATGCCGCGAAATATGCCTCGGCGTTCTATGGTCCCTTCCGGGATGCTGTGGGCGCATCGGGAGCGTTGAAAGGCGACAAGAAGACGTATCAGATGAACCCCGCCAACAGTGACGAAGCGCTTCGCCTTGTCGCGCGCGATCTGGCCGAAGGGGCCGACATGGTGATGGTCAAGCCCGGCATGCCCTATCTGGACATCTGTCGCCGGGTCAAGGACACCTTCGGCGCGCCGACCTTTGCCTATCAGGTCAGCGGCGAATACGCGATGATCCAAGGCGCAGCGGACCGTGGCTGGATCAACGGCGAGGCCGCGATGATGGAAAGCCTGATGGCGTTCAAGCGTGCGGGCTGCGATGGAATTCTGACCTATTTCGCCCCCGCTGCCGCGCGCATCCTGGGCCGCGGTCGCTGGTTCTGACCCTCATTGCCTTCGAAACAGCCGCGCGGCCTGCAACACCCGTGCAAGCGCCGTGATCAAGCACAAGACACCAAACACAATGGCGGCAGGGGCGAAGAGCCCGGGCCAGATACAAATGACCACGAAAAAAGCGATGGTCTCGGTCCCTTCCAGCAAACCGGCGGTAAAGTACAGAGTCTTGATCCCGCGACGGGTCGTGTTCAGCCCAGCCTTGGCCGCCAGTACGGCATAGCCAAGGAATGTCGCACCGTTGACGTAGAACGTGGCCAACAGGAATGCCCCGGCCAACCCGTTCTGCGATGGATCACGCCAGACAAATGCCAGCGGAATCGCCGCGTAGAACACCATGTCGCAAACGATGTCGAGAAAACCGCCCCAGTCCGACAACCCCTTGGCGCGCGCGACCGCACCGTCCAGCCCATCTGCCAGACGACTAAGCAGAATCGGACCAACCGCCATCCAGCCGGGACAGTTCATCGCAATCAGATAGGCGCCCAGCAGGCCCGCCACCAATCCCAGATAGGTGATCGTGTCCGGCCGATGGCCCCGCCGCGCCAAAGCCAGACCGGCCCTGTCCAGGCCCGGCCCGATGATCTGGCGCATTTTTCCGTCAAGCATGAGGCATCCTTGGGGTTGGCTCTGCGTCTTTGCGACATCGATCCCGGTTCTGGCAAGTGCGCTCGGGGCACGAAAGATCACGTCTGCGTTTCATCAGCCCCGTTAGCGTGCAATGTCCAGCTCTGCCCGCAAGCCGCCCAGCGTCGGACTGTCGGTTAGCCGCAAGGCGCCACCATGGCTGCGCGCGATATCTGTCGCAATGGCCAGCCCCAGTCCCACGCCGCCGCCCCGGTTCGGGTCCCGCGCGCTTGACAGCCGCACAAACGGACGCGTGGCTTCTTCGCGCTGGTCCTTGGGAATGCCCGGGCCGTCGTCATCGACAGCAAAGCGGACAAGCCGGTCGGCGATTGTCACGCTGATCTCGGCCTTGGTGCCGTAGCGCAAGGCATTGGTCACCAGATTTTCCAGCGCGCGGCGGATTGCCTGCGGACGCAGCGGAACCCACCCTTCCCCCGCCACTGGACCGCGCCGGACATCTTGACCAGTACGGGTCCAGGCCTCGACCAGCCGGTCCACCAGAGCGACGGGGTCCACGGACTCGACGGTTTCCATCGCATCGCCGCGCACAAAGGCAAGAAACTCGTCGACCAGCCGTTCCATATCCGCGACATCGGACAAAAGGGCCTCGATCTCGGGCGTCTCTGGTTGCATTGCGAGGCCCAGTCGCATGCGCGTCAGCGGCGTGCGCAGGTCGTGGCTGACCCCAGACAGCATCAGCGTGCGCTGTTCGATCTGGCGTTCAATCCGGGCGCGCATGTCCAGAAATGCCGTCCCAGCGGCCCGCACCTCCAGCGCCCCGCGCGGTCGGTAGGGTTCATGCCGCCCCTTGCCAAAAGCCGATGCGGCCTCGGCCAGCCTCGTAATGGGACGAAGCTGGTTGCGCAAAAAGAAATAGGCGACGGCAGTCATCAGCACCCCTGTCAGCACTGTCAACACAACAAGCTGGTGCGGATTCGAGGCCGAAAACCGTCGCCGGTCGATGCGAATGTCCACGGGCCCGACAGCGGTCTGCGCCAGCAATCGAACAGTCTTGGACTGCCCGGCAAGATCGATTGCAGCGATGGGCGACGGCACATCCTTGCGCAAGGTGGCGATGACTGTCTTGCCGGACAGGTCAAACCACCCCCGGGTATCCGTCAGGGCCAGCTGGTCTGTGCTTGCCCCGGCCAGCGTCAGGCCAAGCGCCTCAGCCCGCCTTTGTGCTTCGGCCATAGATTGACTTGCACCGTCCAGCACATAGGCCACTTCTCTTGCCACCCCTTGGGTCATTTGCCGGGTCATGCCCTCGAAATGGCGCTGCAGGAAGGCCATCGATACAACCAGCTGCAAGGCCACGACCGGAACGACCAGGATCAGGGCCGCTCGGCCGAACAGCCCCCTGGGCAGGATCGATCTCAGTCTGATCATCCCCTGTCACGGTAAATAGGGTTGGGCATTTCAGGTCGCATCAGCGGCGCAGACGGCGTGTCAGTTTCGCGGCCTCCTGGGCACGTCGGGCAAGGTCCTTGGCGTTTCTTGCCTGAAGCTTTTCCTCGGGTGTCATCTCAGCCTCGGGTTTTCCGCGCCGGGCAAGAAAGTTGATGCCATGGTTGATCAAGGGACGCATCAGCATCCGGAGAAGCATCTGGACCGCGCGATTGACATCCATGGGACCGGCCTTTCTTTCGTCAAACGTCCTGATCTTCGGCGAACATGTCATCCTGCCCTGCATCGGCATCTTCGGCGTCGTCCGGTTCCAAGCCTGGCGGTGGACGATTGTCCAAAAGCCCGGACGCACGCAGTTCTTTCAGCCCCGGTAGGTCGCGGGCGGATTCCAGGCCAAAGTGATCCAGGAAAGCCCCGGTCACGACAAAGGTAACTGGGCGGCCCGGCGTCATACGGCGCCGGCCGAGCTTGATCCAGTTCAGTTCCATCAGCTGGTCCACCGTGCCGCGCGACACGGCCACGCCGCGGATTTCCTCGATCTCTGCCCGGCTGACGGGTTGATGATAGGCAACGATTGCCAGGGTCTCGATCGCTGCGCGGCTGAGCCTGCGCTGTTCGGTGCTGTCTCTTTGCATCAGAAAGCCAAGATCAGGCGCAGTCCGAAAGGCCCAGGCCTCTCCGACCTTGACCAACTGCACACCCCGCCCGTCATACCGCCGCCGCAGATGTTCCAGCGCCGCGCCCGGATCACAACCATGCGGCATCCGGGCCGCAAGTTCGGAAACTACGACAGGATCGGCAGAGGCGAACAGGATCGCCTCGACCATGCGTTCCTGATCCGCTATGGGCGGCGCGTCAAAAAGCGGCGGCGTGTCGAAATCGGGCAGCTTGGGGTTTGCGCCGGTCATGTCGTTCCCTCGCGCCGCCGGACCTGAATCGCCTCAAACAGGCCGCCTTGCCGCAAGACAACTTGCCCCGTCTTGGCCAGCTCGAGAACAGCCGCGAAGTTGGCCGCAGTCGCAGATCGCCGCCGGGCGGGCGTGGTGTCCCAGCCTTTTGGCAGAAACGTGGTCAAGTCGGTCCAGTCGCCCGAAAATCCAATCAATCCCCGCATCCGGTCCAGCGCCTGTTCCATCGTATAAATACTGTCGCGGTCAAAGGCATAAGGGCGGAACTCGTCCTTCGTGCGCAGCCGGGCATAGGCCCGCATCAGATCCAGCAAAGTCGCGTCAAACACGGTCTTGCGTGTTTGTGTCACCGCTTCCGGCAGGCCACGCGCAAAGAAATTGCGCCCCTTTTGATCCCGCGCCATCAGTTGCGCGGCAGCGGCCCGCATCGCCTCCAGCCGTTCCAGCTGAAAGGCTAGATGGGCCGCAAGATCCTCGGCGGTCGGACCGTCGTCACCGGGTTCGGGTGGCAATAGCAGGCGCGATTTCAGATAGGCAAGCCAGGCAGCCATGACCAGATAGTCGGCGGCAAGTTCCAAGCGTAACGCCCGAACGCGTTCGACAAATCCCAGATACTGTTCAGCCAGTTGCAGGACCGACACCCGGCGCAGGTCCACCTTTTGCGTCCGCGCCAAAGCTAGCAGCAGGTCCAGAGGCCCTTCGTAGCCCGAGACATCAACGATCAGCGCCTCGGCTTCAAGCCGCGCGGCGGGAGAGGTCCGCTCGTCCATGGTCCAGTCGTCATCCGGCATCATCGCCTCATAGGCTGAGTGCGGCCAGCTTGGCCCCAAGCTCGGCAATGTCAACCACAGGGGCGGGTATGCGGCGGTCCAGTGCGGCCAGGGCGCGGGCGAGGGTCGCGTCTGACATCGTTCCTGTCGCGGCCGCGACAGCCAGCATCTCGTCCATCTCGCCCTTGCAATGCAGCGCGATATCGCAGCCCGCGGCCCGCGAGGCCGCTGCACGTTGCGCAAGGGTGCCAGGCAGGGCCTGCATGTTCAGGTCGTCCGTGATCAGCAGCCCCCGGAACCCGATGGTGTCGCGGATCACCCCGATCATCGTCTGTGACTGCGTGGCGGGATGGTCGGGATCAAAGGCGGCAAAGACGATATGGGCCGTCATCGCCATCGGCAGGTCCGCCAACGCATGAAACGGGGCAAAGTCGTTGGCAATGAGGTCCGCAGCCGTTGCCGTAACTGTCGGCAGATCATGATGCGTGTCGGCGATGCTGCGACCATGTCCCGGCAGGTGTTTCATCACGGGCAGGACGCCCCCGGCAAGATATGCATCCGCAACAGCCCGAGCGATCCGCGTGACCGCACTTGGATCCGTTCCGTAGCACCGATTGCGCAGGAACGGATGGGTCACCTCCGATGCGATGTCGCCGCTTGGCGCACAATTGGCGTCAATGCCGACGGCGCGCAACTCAGCCGCGATCACCTCTGCCCGCAGACCAAGGATCTTGGCTGCCCGATCGGCCGAACCGGCCGCCAGCGCTGTATCCAGCGGGGCCTGCCATTCCCGCCAATGTGGTGCCCGCAACCGCTGGACCCGACCGCCCTCCTGGTCAACCAAAACCGGAGCGTCCCGCCCAACCGCCGCGCGAAGGTCGGACGTCAACCGCCGGAGCTGATCCGGACTCTCGATATTGCGAGCAAAGACGATGAAACCGACAGGATCAGCATCCCGAAAGAAGTCATGTTCGGCACGCGAAAGCTTTGGCCCCAGGCAGCCAAAAATTGCTGCCAGGCTGCCCAATGTCATCGATGCGCCACGGGAATGCAGGCGGCGTTTTCGGTGGTAATGGCCGAACAGAAACGACGCGCCTCGGCCTCATCGGCAAATCCATGCGCGCGCAACCTGTAAAAATCCCGACCGCCGCTCGACGCCCCTTCGAGCACCATCGCCTTGTTGACCATCAAGTCGCCGAAACGGTCCTGCAGCTTTATCCATTCCGCTCGCGCGACATCCGGCGTGTCATAGGCCCCGAACTGCACCAGCCTTGTGCCGGGCTCCAGCGTTGCGGGGTCCAACTCGACGATAGGCGCGGCACCAGGGGCGACGACATCCTCGACCCCGGCCATGCCCGCCGATCCCGGACGGGCAAGCGGCCGTGGTGAACTGGCGACAACGCCATCAGGCAGGTTTTCATCGGTGAGCGCAGTACCTTCCTCGTCCGCAAGGGCTTCGGCCAGGGCCATCGCGATGGCATCCTCAGTCCCAATGAGCTCTTCGCTCGGGGCTGGCGCCAGTGCCGTAGCCACGCTTTCGGCGACGACATCATTCGTATCGGGAACGTTCAAGGGACCAAGACCTGCCATGTCATCGGGGGCAAGGTCGACCGGGCGCGGGGCAAGGACAAGCCGGTCGGCAGGTTGCGAAGCGGTGCCAACGGCAGCGACCTCGTTCACAGCCAGTCCCTGATGTACCGCGATGTCGCCACCCGGCTGTTCTGGAGCCACGCGCGCAGGACCTTCGATGGCCCGCACCACAGGAATTCCAGATACGTCCCGCACAGCCAGCTTGTAGCCCCAGACCCCAAGACTGACGACCAGAGCAACCGAAGTTGCGGCCCCCAAAAGGCTTACTCCGGCGCCAAATCGCCCGAAATCCCTGCCATTCGTCGCAAACTGCCGAAAATCGCCGTCAACGCCCGCCATGCCTTGCCTCATTCTGCCGCCTTTGGACCTAGGATCCCGGCGGCTTTTTATCTGCCCTGCACAGGTGGTTATGCGTCGTTCAGCGCATTTCCTCCACCGGTGTGACGCCAAGAATAGCCAAACCGGCGGAAATCACAACGCCTGCGGCCCGCGCAAGCGCGATTTTCGCCGTGGTTGTGGCTGCATCACCCTCTTGGAAAAACCGCAGCGACGCATCGTCGTTGCCCTTGTTCCAGTGCCCGTGGAGATCCGAAGCCAGCTCGTACAGATAGAATGCCACCCGATGGGGTTCATTGCCCCGCGCGGCGATTTCCACCAGACGCGGCCATTCGGCAATTTTGGCGGCCAGCGCCAGTTCCGAAGGATGCGACAGCCGCGTGACATCGGCGCTGGCTAGATCAGCGTCGGTGACCGAAATCCCCGCCTCGCGCGCGCGCCGCACGACGGAATTGATCCGCGCGTTGGCGTACTGCACGTAGAAGACCGGGTTGTCCTTGGACTGGTCCAAAACCTTGGCCAAATCGAAATCCAGCGCCACGTCATTCTTGCGTGTCAGCATGATGAAGCGCGTGACATCGGCGCCGACCTCGTCGATGACATCACGAAGGGTGACGAATGTGCCGGCCCGTTTCGACATCTTGAACGGCTCGCCGTTCTTCCACAGCTTCACCAGCTGGATCAGCTTGATGTCCAGTGGCACGCGGCTGCCGGACAAGGCCGCCACAACGGCCTTCAGCCGTTTGACATAGCCACCATGATCCGCGCCAAGGATGTCGATCAGCAGATCGAACCCGCGTTGAACCTTGTCGAAGTGATAGGCGATGTCGGGGGCGAAATAGGTCCAGCCGCCGTCGGATTTCTGCACCGGGCGATCGACATCGTCGCCAAATTGTGTCGACCGGAACAGGGTCTGCACCCGCGGCTCCCAATCCTCGGGCTCCTTGCCCTTGGGGGGTTCCAGCGTGCCTTCGTAGATCAGGCCCATTTCGCGCAAGGTGTTGATTGCGGCCTCGATCTTGCCTGTACCGTACAGTGCCTTTTCCGACGAATAGACATCCATCTGCACGCCAAGGGCCGCCAGATCATCGCGGATCATCTGCATCATCATCTCGGTCGCGAACTCGCGGACCTCGGCCAGCCAATACTGTTCGCCCTTGTCAAGAAAGCTGTCGCCAAACCGCTCTTTCATCGCCTGCCCGACCGGGATCAGGTAGTCGCCGGGATAGAGCCCTTCGGCGATTTCCGGCGACAGGCCATGCGCCTCGCGGTAGCGTTCATAAGCGGACCGCGCCAGCACGTCGACCTGCGCACCACCATCGTTGACGTAGTATTCCCGCGTCACGTCCCAGCCTGCGTAGGCCAAAAGCCGCGCCAGTGCATCGCCGACAACGGCACCGCGCACGTGACCCACATGCATCGGACCGGTTGGGTTTGCCGATACGAACTCCACGTTGACGCGCGCACCGGCCCCAAGGTTCGACCGCCCGAAATCAGCACCCATCATCAGCGCAGATTTCACCAGTCCTTGCCAAATCACCGGGGCAAGCCGCAAGTTCAAGAACCCTGGGCCCGCGACCTCGGCGGCAATCACGCGCGGATCGCGCATCAATGCCGCAGCCAACGCCTCGGCAATCACGCGCGGTTGCAGGCCCGCTGGCTTTGCGAGCACCATGGCGGCATTGGTCGCCATATCCCCATGGGCGGCATCGCGCGGCGGTTCGACCGTGATCGGTCCGGTGTCCAGACCAGTGGGCAATTCGCCCTTGGCCTGCAGACCTTGCACTTCGGCCAGCACCTGTGCCCGCATCTCATTGAAGAGGTTCATCGTTGGATTTCCTGTCTCGCAGCCTCTGGGGATGCCAGAGGCCGCAAGGCAGGTCAAGGCAGGCGGATCAGCCGATCAGCGGACCGGACCGGCCATAGGTCTCGTCATAGTGCCGCCGCAACCGTTGCAAAGCGATCCGCAAGACGATCTTTCCCGACCGCGCCGCCCAGCCCATGCGTTTTTCCGCGACCTCCAAGCCTTCAAGAAAACAGCAGCAGCGCAGCGCCACGTCGCCCAGTCCCGGCCCCAGGTCCCGCAAAGCGGCAGCCACCCGGTCACGGGCGGCATTCGGCCCCTCGGCGAGCCCGCTGTCACCGCGAAAGCCGCCGCGGTCGCCCCCTGTCAGGAACCGGTCCCAGTTCTGCGCGACCCGCGGACCCATTTGTGCCAGTTCAAAATCCTCGCGCAGGCGTTCAGCGGCGGTCACCAGTTCCGGCTCTAGGAAAACACGGCCATCCTTGTCTCGGCGACGGCCCAGCACCGCAACTGGGCTTTCGGCGAGGTTGTATCGCAACCGGCGGGACGAGCCGTCCTCGCTGACCGTACGCGTCGCCCATTCTCGATGCTGGTCGGCGAAAGGGGTCGCAGCTTCGGCCAACCCCTGGGGTCCCTCTGCGTCGATCATCCGGCGCAGGGTCGCGCGCCCGACTGAGGTGATTTCATAGGTGACGATGCGGCCGACCTTTTTCGGCGCAATCCAGTCCTTGAGCACAAAGGCCTGTGCGGCGTCACGGTCCAGAACGGCCGTGCGCGCTGACCGCCCGTCCGGCATGGATCGAAGCACGACTGCCTTATCCATATCGGGGGCGACCACCAGAACGGCCCCCGTTTCCGCCATGCGCCGCAGGACGCGGCGCCCTTCCCGTTCAACGGTCGCATCGTCGATGCCAAAACCTTGGTGGCGCGGATGTGCACTCATGGGATTGATGTCCTTTTCGACAGGGTCTGACTGGGATTGTGAGGGGCGTCGGACAAGGCGGGTCAGGGCCTCATCAAGCAAGGGATCGTCGCGGCGGTTTTCATAACGGCGGACCTGGCGCAGCACGGTGGAGGCATGTACCCCTTCGCGCCGGGCCAATGCCCTCAGCGACACCCCATCCTCAATGTGGTGCAGGTAAAGCCGGACCGAGCCGGGCAGCCATCTCGGCAAATCACGAAAACCAGGCACGGCAACTGAAGACATCTTGCTCTTTCCGTCGCCCCACGGTCAGGTCAGATCCGGTCCGGGGACAAGATCAACCTAGAGACGAAAATGGTTACCCGTTCGTTAAAGAACGCTTTCACGCCATAATGGTTTCTGATTCCTAAATTTCGCGCAGCACAGCGCACGCTTCAACCGACGATTGAGCAACGCCCGTTTGCAATGGGGCAAGGTGGATGTCTTGATCGAATGGAGTGTCCTGATGCCGAAATCCCTTGCCGACCTTCGCACCCTTATCGACAACCTGAGCCGGCCGCGCCTGCTGATCCGGGCTGCCAGGTTCGGCTTGACTGAGTATCGCCGGGACCGCGACCTGCGTCGGCTGATCGAGACCACAGGCTCCCCCGAAGTAGCCCTGTCCCGACTGATCTCGGTTGAAGATGACCTGGAACAGACACGCAGGGCGGGCGATGCCTCTTATTCAATCGCGCGTCATATCGAGGTGCTGATTGCCCTGATGGCCGAAGCCAGGGTGGTCTTGCGCAAGGCGGCGGTCTGACGGGGCGGCAGGCAACTTAGATCAGGGGCGGCGCGCTGCAGAACCAATTGCGTTGCAGATGAGCCGCCCCACCACATTTGCCGAATGTCCGTACGGGTCCTGCTCTGGCACCAGTTCGACCACCGACAACCCCGCAAGCCCGCGCATTGCAATTGCAAGCCGCACCAGTTCCGCCAATTCCTCGAATCGAAAGCCTCCGGGTGTCGGGGCATTCACCGCCGGACATACGGATGGGTCAAAGGCATCGGCATCCACCTGATGACCAGATTGCCGTCACTGGGCAAGCTCTGGGCAAGGGCAGCAAAACCGATATACCGCGCCTCGCTGACTGTGATCAGGCGCGCGCCCCAAGCCTTTGCCGTTGCCACGTCTTCGGGTCGGGCCGAACCCACGCCCCGCATGCCGATCTGGGTGATCGACCGCACGAATGGCA
>JANPBI010000056.1:0-1867 GCA_031430315.1 Rhodobacterales bacterium
GCCGATGATCGCCAACCTTCCGTCCGCAATCCACAGCTTGCCATGCATCCGGCGGTTGAACCGCGCCAGTCCCAGCAGCATCTCGACAGTGCGGCGGATAACATGGCCCCGGTTGCGCGTCGGATTGAACAGCCGCACCTCAATCATCGGATGCCCGGTCAGGGCGAGAAACGCCGGATCAAAGCCTTGCACGTTCACATCGTCCAGCAGCAAGCGAATGCGCACGCCCCTATCCGCCGCCGCAACCAGGGCGTCCATCAGCAACCAGCCCGTCAGATCGGTGTTCCAAATGTAATACATTAGATCGAGGCTGCGCCCCGCCTGCGCCGCCGACAGTGCACGGGCGGCGAAAGCGTCGGAATTGTCGAGCAGCGTTGCAAGGCCGGATTGGCCCGGGTTCCCAGCCTCCAAAGGATCTAGCAGCATGTCGAGTTGTGTCGCAACATCGCTGCGGCCCAGCGACTGCGACGCAGGCCCCCGCGCCTCGCGCAGGAACTGCCGGTAGGACCGGTGCGCCAGCCAGGATGCGATGACGGCCGCACCCGCGCCGACCGCGAGCCAGAGCAAAACCTGAACAGCCATTAGGGTCATCAAAGCCTCTTTGCCGTTTCAGGGGTCAGCCGCAGCCGGGCCTTGATTGGCAGATGGTCCGAGGCGCGGCGCGCGAGCGGGCTGTCATGCGTGTCGATATCCAGAAGCTCGCCTTGAATGCACGTCATCATCCGGTCGAGTGGCAGCAGCGGATAGCGCGAGGGGAAACTGGGGCGCGGATCACCGATGGTGAACTGTTCACCCAGGGTTTTCAGCGAGGCACTTTTGCCGCGCCATTCGTTCAGATCGCCCATCAGCAGCGTTGGCCGCGGTTCAAGGCTGCCAAGCTTGTCCAAGAGCGCCCGCGCTTGCGCCGCCCGCGAGCCGGGCAACAGCCCTAGATGTGCATTCACCACCCGCAACGGCTGCCCGTCGATCAGCATATCCGTCACCAGCGCGCCGCGCGGCTCGAGCCCCGGCAGGATCAGCTGGTGCACCTCATGCACCAGCGCATTGCGGACCAGTAGCAGGTTTCCGTGCCAGCCATGCGCCGCACCCACACCGTCTAGTGGCACCGCGATCAGCCCCAGATCGCGCCGGATACTCTCCAGATCCAGCAATCCGGTGCGGGTGCCAAAGCGGGTATCCGCCTCTTGCAAGGCCAGAATATCGGCACCGATTTCGGAAATCACCGCGACCGTCCGCGCCAGATCGCGCCGCCGGTCGGTGCCAATGCCCTTGTGGATATTGTAGGAGGCCACGGAAAGGTCGCGCGGTGATGTCATCTGCAGATTATTCTCTCGGTCGGGGCTATCCCTAACACATGATATGGGGATTAGGCACGTTTGCCCAATGGAATGGCCGCATTCTCGTGCCCGTACCCGTGATTGAGTGCGCAATGGACAGGAATTGGGTGCGAACACAAATCCGCCCACCTCTATCTTGCGCGCTATTTGCCCGAACCGATTATTGGCCGAGTGGGCGCCCCGGCAATATCGATCACCGATCACTGGTCATTGTGCCACTGCGAATGGTAGCCGGTTTCCGGAGTTCCAAAGTCGCTCCATGGCGGTCTGTTTTTTCAGAAACTTGTTCGCCATACTGGCAGACAGGAGGGAGATCGCGCGTTCGGTTGCCTCCGATCCGCCCGGCCCGTAGCCCGCGTCGCGCAGCGTATCAGCCATTGCCCTGATCGCGGCCTGCAGGCCCCGTTGCTTGGCCGGATCGGTCTGAGTGCTCGATTTGGAAGTCGCCCTCTTGGTGAATTGTGGCGTCCGGAAGGGTGGTGATCCACCCGGTCGCGATCGTTTTACGCACCACCGCCTCCGAGACGCCG
>JANPBI010000057.1:0-7067 GCA_031430315.1 Rhodobacterales bacterium
GCCACCGGCGCATCCAGCGTCGCGCGACCCTGCAGCGCGCGGATTACACTGTCGATGCCATCGGTCTTCTGACCATCCATGACCAGCAATCCACCCGGTGACAGGCAGGCGACGGCATCGGCGATCATCGCGCGGATGGCATCCTTGGCACGCGGCACGCAAACCAGCGCCATGGCCGCCCCGGGCGTGGCCAGCGGTCCGACGTCATACCCGGCAGCGACAAAGGCGTCGTGGTCTGGCCGGACACGCGTGACGACCTGAACCTGGTCCCGTGGCAAACCGGCGATATCGACGGGCATTGCAGGCCCAAAGACCGCGATGCGACCCGAACCGGGAATGGCCAGCGCCCCCGTTTCAACGGCATGGGTAAGTCGTTCTGCACGCATGGGCGGCCGAAGCGGGGCCTATTCCTTTTCCATCGTGCATTGCAGCGGGTGCTGATGACGCCGGGCAAAGTCCATCACCTGGGCCACTTTGGTTTCCGCCACCTCTGCCGAAAAGACGCCGACCACCGCCAAGCCTTTCTTGTGAACAGTCAGCATGATCTCGAACGCCTGCGCATGGGTCAGGCCAAAAAACCGCTCCAGCACGTGAACGACGAATTCCATCGGAGTGTAGTCGTCGTTCAACAGCATGACCTTGTAGAGTGGCGGCCGCGCTGTTTTCGTCTTGGTCTTGGTCAGAATCGACGCATCACTGTCCGAGCCGTCGGACTTGCCCGCCATGATCAGGGGACGCTGTGACACGTTGTGGCTCCGTTCCATGCGGTTTCCAGATGAACTTCCAATATACCCTATTTCAGCTTGCCGAAAAGGGGCACTTGGCCAACAATCTCTATCCCGTTCAAAGCAGGATCGCCAAAGCATGCCCAGCGCGACTCTTCACACCATCGGCTTTGACGCGGACGACACGCTGTGGATGAACGAAATCTACTTTCGGTTGACCGAAGAGCGGTTTGCCGCCCTGCTGGCCGACTATGCCGCACCTGCGCATCTGGGCGACCGCCTGCTGGCGGCGGAACGTCGCAACCTTGGGCACTACGGCTTTGGCGTCAAAGGGTTCGTGCTGTCGATGATCGAAACGGCAATCGAAGTGACAGAAGGGCGCGTGCCGACGCCTGTCATTGCCGAACTGATCGCCGCAGGGCGCGACATGCTGCAACACCCAATCGAACTTTTGCCGCATGCCCGGGCGGCGGTAGAGGCGCTGGCCCCTGACCATCAGCTGTTGCTGATCACCAAAGGGGACCTATTGGACCAAGAGCGAAAGCTGGCGCAATCCGGTCTCGGCGATCTCTTTGCCGGAGTTGAGATCGTGTCGGACAAGACCCCCGCAGTCTATGCCGCGATCTTTGCGCGTCACGGTACGCCGGCGGAAAGGTCCATGATGGTTGGCAACTCGCTGAAATCGGATGTGCTGCCCCCTTTGTCCATCGGGGCCTGGGGGGTGCATGTCCCCCATGGCACGACCTGGGCCCTCGAAGACGCCGAGGCCCCGTCCGGTCATCCGCGGTTTTTCGCCTTGTCTGACCTGCACGGTCTGCCGGATCTGGTCAAAAATATGGCATGACCTTATCAACCCATAGACGTTAGCAGTGCAGGTGCCACCAAATCTGCCATACCAACAGCGTCGTGCAGAGGTTCTGCAACACTGAAGGACGCAGGCAAACCCATTGAAACAGAGGGGTTTTCCTGCCAAGGACCGCATGCTAGGCTTGACCTATAATAAGGACCGCGGCCTGAATGGCGGTCCACGAGGCAGAGACAAGGAACAGGCGACGTGAAATCGCTGATTGGGCGGGTTATCCGCTATCTGGTCTTTTTTTGGGCGGTCATGGCGATGGCTTTGCCCGCGTCTGGCCTTTGGGCAGCCCCCTTTGCGGCGGTGGTCATCGACGCCCGCAGTGGTGAAACGCTTTACGCAAAGAACGCTGACGCGCGATTGCACCCCGCCTCCTTGACCAAAATGATGACGCTTTACGTGACATTCGAGGAACTGCGCGCCGGGCGGATCACGCTTGACACGATGGTCACAATATCCAAACACGCCGCCGCGCAGCCACCGTCTCGCCTAGGGTTGAAGCCCGGGCAAAAGATCGCGCTGCGCTACCTGATCCGCGCCGCAGCCGTGAAATCCGCCAATGACGCTGCCACCGCCATCGGCGAGGCCGTCGGTGGTTCAGAGGCAGAATTCGCCAAGCGCATGACCCGCACGGCCAAAGCGCTGGGGATGAAAAACTCGACCTTCAAGAACGCCAATGGCCTGACAGCACCGGGTCACCTGTCGTCCGCACGCGATATGACGACATTGGGGCGGCACCTCTTTTATGACTTCCCAGAGTATTACAACATCTTCTCGCGGCGCACGGCTGATGCCGGCATGGCGACGGTCCGCAGCACCAATTCGCGCTTTCTGGACGCTTACAAGGGGGCGGATGGCATCAAGACTGGTTACACTGTTGCCGCGGGCTTCAACCTGACCGCCAGTGCCGAGCGCGGAAACAAGCGAATCATCGCCACGATCTTTGGCGGAACATCCACTGCCAATCGCAACGCCAAGATGGCGGAGCTGCTGGACCTCGGATTTGGAGAAGCCCCCGCCAACGTGGATGTCAAAAAACCCAAGACCCCTGTCTATGCCGATGAAGAGCTGATCGCGATGGATGACGGCCTCCCCGAGGATGTGCCCGGATCCGCGGCCAAGACCGTTCGCGTCTCGGGCGAGGTCCGTGTGTCGCTGCGGCCCAAGGCGCGTCCCGCGCCCGCCGCCGAGGTTCCGGCCGAAGTTGCAGTGGCGCTGGCCGAGGGGATCGAAGGCGCATTGGCCGAAGCGACCTCCCCGCCACCGCCCGAAGGGACGTTGGAGGCACAGGCCCTGGAACTGGCCGAAGCGGCCGTCCCCGTCGAAACGCCGGTACCGGACGCAACCTCAGCAACGGAGATCGCAGCTGTGTTGCCCGAAGTGACCACGCCTCTGCCTGCGCCGGCAGGCACCCTTGAGGCGCAGGCGCTAGCCCTGGTCGACCCCAAATCCTCGCCACCAGCCGCGGGGACACTGGACGCCCAAGCACTGGCCCTCGCGGCCGGCAACCCAGTCACTCCACTGCCTGACGCGGCACCTGATCCGGCGCAAATGCTGGCAAGTTCCCCTAAGCCCAGAGCAAGACCTGTTGATCCTGAGGTCTCGATCGGGGCAGTGACCGAAGTTGCAGACGTGCCACCTGAAACCCAACCCGAAATCGTCGTCGCCGAAGTCGCAGTCGACGATCCCCTGGCCAAAGGCGCTGTGACTAGTGTGGAGTCTGTCGCAAGTGTCGCGCCCAACGCTCCAGCTCAGGTTGCGCTGGCGGACCCAACACCAATGCCGAAACGGCGCGCGCCGATTTTTGAAACCGTAGCCGCCGCCGAACCCGCACTACCCGATGAGCAAGAGGTCGTCGTCGCGATCTCGACGTCAGGGGGTAGCCAATGGCGGGTCAGCGTCGGTGGATACGCATCGCAAGCTGACGCGGAAAAAGCCTTGTTCAAGCTGGCACTTGCGGAAAGCGCGACACTGAACGGCGGATTGCGCAAGGTCGTCCAAAAAAATGACGGGTTTGCTGCAAACTTCATGGGCCTGTCCGAGGATCAGGCCAATCTTGCCTGCCGCCGCTTGGCCGCTCGTGCTTTCCCCTGCGAGGCGATCGGACCCTGATCGGACAGCTACCGCACGTCAGGCCCCAGGCTTTCCAGCAGGGCCACGATCTGTGGCAGGCATTTGGTCTTCAGGTCGTAACGGTCCACTGCCGTTCGTCGCGCCGCCTCACCCAAAGACCTGTACCGCGCTGGGTCAGCCAGACATTCCGTCAACACCTGTGCCCAAGCCGTCACATCAAAGAAATCGACGAGCCTGCCGTTCTGCCCATCCTGGATCACTTCGGCGACCGGGGCCGTGTTTGACCCCACGACTACGGCCCCTGCCGACATCGCCTCCAGCATCGACCAGCTGAGCACGAATGGATATGTCAGGTAGGCATGCACCCTCGTGACCTGCATCAAGGATCTAAAGGTGGCATAGGGCACTTTGCCCATGAAATGCACGCGCGTGGGGTCGATCCGGTCCCTGACCTCGTCCAGGATCAGGTCCTTCCATCCGGTCCGGTCTTTGGGCGCGGCCCCGTAGCTGACACCGTCGCCCCCGACGATCACCACCTGCACCTCGGGTCGTGCGGCAAGGACCGCGGGCAGCGCGCGCATGAAAGTGTGGTACCCGCGATAGGGTTCAAGGTTTCGGTTCACGAAGGTCAGGACCTCGTCGCCGACCTCGATCCGTCGGCCGGCGGGCAAATCGACAAAAGCGGCCGGATCGGGGCTTATGCTGTCTGTGTCTATCCCGTCATGGATTACCCTGATCCGGTCGTGCAGCGGGCCCGGATGCGTCGCGGCCTGCCATTCCGTTGGCGAAACCGCCAGATCCGCATGCACGATGGCCTGCGCCAGATGCGCGGCCCGCCCTTGGGCAATCATCACGTGGTCAAGGTTGGCAGTGCCAAACTCTGGGTCGAAACCCACATCTGCGCCCGTACCGCGATAGTAAAACTCGGCATAGACCACCAGCTTGGAGGTCGGCCAGATTTCTTTCAGAAATAGCGTCTCGCCCCAGCCGGAATGGCCAAAGATCACGTCGGGGACATAACCATCGCGGTCGCGTAGCGTACGCGCGCCCCGCGCCACGGTGACGCCACGGTCGCTCATTGTCGTGTATTTCCGCCCCAGCCTTGTCTGCCCCGCATCCACCGGTGGCGCGTCATGGCGATAGCGGACAACCGGCATGTCCGTTGCCTGGGTATTCTTGCCATCCGTCAGTACCAGAACCTGGTGCCCGCGCCGCCGCAGTTCAGGGGCCAGATGCAGGAACTGTCCCGGATAGTTCTGGTGAACGAAAAGAATCTTCACGATGCGGCGGGGCCAAACGCCGCCTGCAAGAGGTCGCGCGTATAGTCAGATTGCGGCGCATCATAGACGGCATCGCCGTCCCCCGCCTCGACCACATCACCCGCCCGCATTACCATGACCTTATGGGCAAGGGCGCGGATCACCCGCAGATCGTGACTGATGAACAGATAGGCCAGGCCGTACTTGCGTTGCAGCGCCCGCAAAAGATCGACGATCTGGACCTGCACCGTCATGTCCAGCGCTGAAGTCGGCTCGTCCAGCACCACTAGTGCGGGACGCAGGATCATTGCCCGGGCAATGGCGATACGCTGGCGTTGGCCCCCCGAAAATTCGTGCGGATAGCGTTCCATCGCCGCCGGGTCGAGACCCACCTCGACCATGATCTCGGCCACCATGTCGCGGCGGTTGCGTCCAGGCTCCACCCCGTGCACGCCGAGACCTTCGGCGATGATCTGCTCGGCGGTCATGCGGGGGGACAGACTGCCAAAGGGGTCCTGGAACACGACCTGCAAATTGCGCCGCGCGGCCCGCAGATCCCCTCCCCGCAGTCCGCGCAGGTCATTTCCCCGAAAGGTCACGGAGCCCGTTGATTGCACCAGCCGCAGGATGGCCAGCGCCAACGTGGTCTTGCCCGACCCGCTTTCGCCGACAATGCCGAGCGTTTCGCCTGCACGAATAGTGAAACTGGCATCGTTGACCGCCTTTACATGGTTCGTGACCCGGCGCATCAGACCGGTCTTGATCGGGAACCAGACCCGCAATGCCTTAGCCTCCACCACCACCGGAGCATCCAGCGCCACCGGTTCAGGCCTTCCCGATGGTTCCGCCGCGATCAGCTTTTTCGTATAGGGATGTTGGGGGGCGGAAAAAACGTCGGCAGTTCGACCTTCTTCGACGATGTGTCCACCTTGCATGACGCAGACGCGATCCGCGATCCGTCGCACGATCCCAAGGTCATGGGTGATGAACAAAAGGCTCAGCCCCTCAGACTTTTTCAAATCCGCCAGAAGGTCCAGGATCTGCGCCTGTATGGTAACGTCCAGCGCCGTCGTCGGTTCATCCGCGATCAGGAGTTCGGGCCCGTTGGCCAATGCCATCGCGATCATCACGCGCTGCCGCTGTCCTCCCGACAGTTCATGCGGATAGGCCCCGAGCCGTCCTTCCGCATCGCGGATGCCCACCTTGTGCAGCAATTCCAGGATTCGCGCCCGCGCCGCCGCACCCGACAGCCGCTGGTGCAGATCCAGGCTTTCGGCCAGCTGCTTTTCAATCGTGTGCAGTGGGTTCAGCGACGTCATCGGTTCTTGAAAGATGAAACTGATGTCATTGCCACGGATCCGGCGCAGCTGGTCCAGGCTGGCCCCAACCAGTTCTTTGCCGCCATAGCGGACCGATCCGGTGATATCCGCATTATCCTGCAACAGGCCAACGGTCGCCAGCGCCGTTACCGACTTGCCCGATCCGCTTTCGCCGACCAGGGCCAGTGTCTCGCCTTTGGCCAAGGTCAAAGAGACGCCTTTTACGGCGTCGATTTGCCGCCCATCTTGTCGGAACCGGACCCAAAGGTCGCGCAGTTCAAGCACGTTCATGCGCGCTCACCACTCACCGGAATGTCTTTCGCGGATCGAACGCATCGCGCACGCCTTCAAAGATGAACACCAGAAGGCTGAGCATGATGGCAAAGGTGAAAAACGCGGTAAATGCCAGCGAGGGCATCTGCAGGTTCTGCTGGGCCTGGCGCGACAATTGTCCCAGCGACGGCAGCGAGGCGGGCAGACCAAATCCAAGATAGTCCAGCGCGGCCAGCGACCCGATGGTGCCCGAGATGGTGAATGGCAACAGTGTCAACGTGGCCACCATGGCATTGGGCAGGACATGACGGAACATGATGACCCGGTCCGAGACGCCCAGCGCCTTGGCCGCACGGACATATTCGAAATTCCGCGCGCGCAGGAATTCAGCTCGCACGACCCCGATCAGTCTGGTCCAGCCGAACAGAACCATGATCATCAAAAGGATCCAGAAACTTCGCTGCCAGACAGAAAATACGATGATGATGAAGTATAGTTCCGGCACACCGCCCCAGATCTCCAACAGGCGTTGGAAGAAAAGGTCGACCTTGCCGCCGAAATA
>JANPBI010000058.1:0-11735 GCA_031430315.1 Rhodobacterales bacterium
CCGGGCTGGTCACTTCGCTCGACCTTGTGGAGTTGAACCCGTTCCTCGATGACCGCGGCATGACCGCCCGCCTGATCGTCGATCTGGTCGGCTCCCTGATGGGCAAAAAGGTCTTTGACCGCCCGACCCGCGCAAAATGAACGGATGTAAATCATGACTTTGAACCTCGTCCCCTTCGTTTCGGTCCACAACATGATGAAGCTGGTGCTTCACTTGGGGATCGAGCGCGTCATGGTCGACCTCGCCGCCGAGATCGAGGCCGACTTTCGCCGCTGGCCTCTGTTCGACAAAACGCCCCGCGTTGCGTCGCATTCCGATGTCGGCGTGATCGAGCTGATGCCGACCTCGGATGGCGAAACCTACGGCTTCAAATATGTAAACGGCCATCCGTCGAACATGAAGCAGGGCCTGCAGACTGTCACCGCCTTCGGCCTTCTGGCCGACGTCGCCACCGGCTATCCGGTTCTGCTGTCGGAAATGACAATCCTGACCGCCCTGCGCACTGCCGCCACCTCTGCGATGGCCTCGAAATGGCTGGCACCGAAGGGGGCCACGACCATGGCCCTGATCGGCAACG
The DNA here is from genome assembly GCA_031430315.1 of Rhodobacterales bacterium. GTDB lineage: Bacteria > Pseudomonadota > Alphaproteobacteria > Rhodobacterales > Rhodobacteraceae > JAJNPS01. The sequence continues at coordinate 578 of JANPBI010000058.1, forward strand.
GCGCGCAGTCGGAGTTTCAGGCGCTGGCGTTCAAGGCAATCTGCGGGCTGACCGAAGTACGCCTATACGACATCGACCCCGCCGCCACCGCCAAATGTGCGGCAAACCTCGCCGGTCGCGGGCTGACCGTCGTGCAGTGCAAAACGCCTGAGGACGCGATCCTCGGCGCGCAGATCATCACTACCGTCACCGCCGACAAGCAGTATGCGACGATCCTGACCGACAATATGGTCGGCGCGGGCGTCCACCTGAACGCGGTCGGCGGCGATTGCCCCGGCAAGACCGAATTGCACCGCGACATCCTGCTGCGCTCCACGATCTTCGTCGAATACCCCGAACAGACCCGCATCGAGGGCGAACTCCAGCAGCTTTTGCACGACCACCCGGTGACCGAGCTTTGGCAGGTTATCACCGGTGCGGTGCCTGGCCGGACCTCGGCACAGGAAATCACCCTCTTCGATTCTGTCGGCTTCGCGGTCGAGGATTTTAGCGCCCTGCGCTACGTGCGCAGCAAACTGACCGAGACCGGGCTATTCGACAACCTCGACATGATCGCCGACCCCGATGATCCACGGGATCTCTTCGGGATGGTTCTCCGGGCGGCGTGACCCCAGACTGTCATCCCCGCGCAGGCGGGGACCCATCTTCCTCCGGCACAGGCGTGATCAGGTCTGGGTCCCCGCCTGCGCAGGGATGACAGTGCTTGCGGGTGCCAACGCACCACCTTTCCCCACACCTCTCCAACCCCTTAACCCGTCGCGCGTCGAGACGGAAAGAAGACGCAAGGAAGACGGGAAAAAGACGCCCTTCACCCCATCTTTTCAGTGCAGCCGGAACTCCCCCACGACGTTCCGCCACTCCCCCGGGCTGATCAGCTTCCGGTGGGTGAATCGCACCGAATGCAGCGGGCCCTCGATGTTGCCCTGCCAATACTCGATGAACTTGAACAGCGCCGGGTAATCGGGCGCAAGGTCATAGTCCTGCCAGATGAAGCTGTTGATAACGCTGCGATAATCCGGCATCCGATAGTAAAGTTCGGCCGTTGTCAGGCCATACCCTTTCAGCATCAACTCCGTCTCGTTCCGGGGCATCAAAATCTCCTTTGTCATCCCCCTGATGCAAAGCATGCCTCATTCCAATTGCTATTCAATAAAAACAATGTGTTGTCATTCTCACCCCATGGCTGCCAACCCTGGGGGCCGGCCCCCATTGCACCCTATAGCTGGGATGGTGTAATCTAAAATCCACCACATCTTGAGCCTGGACCAGAAAGCGCGGACCCTTGTGACCGATACACCAGAAGATATTGATAACGCTGGCGAAAAAACTGTTCCACACGGGCCGCAGATCGACATCGTCCAGGAAATGAAGACCGCCTACCTCGATTACGCGATGAGCGTCATCGTCAGTCGCGCCATCCCCGATCTGCGCGACGGGCTGAAGCCGGTCCACCGCCGGATTCTCTTCGCTATGTATGAATCCGGCAACACCCACGACAAACCCTACCGAAAGTCTGCGCGGCCGGTCGGTGATACGATGGGCAAGTACCACCCCCACGGCGACAGCGCGATCTACGACGCTCTGGTGCGGATGGCGCAGCCTTTCAGCATGTCGCTCAAACTCTTGGACGGACAAGGCAATTTCGGATCCATGGACGGCGATAACGCTGCTGCCATGCGCTACACCGAGGTCCGGATGGACAAGCCTGCGGCGTTCCTAATGGCCGACATCGACAAGGATACCGTCGATTTCCAGGACAATTACGACGGCAAGGATAAGGAACCGACCGTCCTTCCGGCTCGATTCCCGAACATGTTGGTTAACGGCGCGGGCGGTATCGCCGTCGGCATGGCCACCAACATCCCGCCCCACAACCTGGGCGAGGTCATCGACGGCACGCTTGCGATGATCGCCGATCCCGACATCAGCATCGAGGCACTGATGGAGATCATCCCTGCCCCGGACTTTCCGACCGGTGCCACCATCCTTGGTAGGTCTGGTGCCCGCAAAGCCTATCTGGAGGGTCGGGGGTCCGTCATCATTCGGTCGAAAACCCATATCGAGGAAATCCGAAAAGACCGTTTCGCCATTATTGTGGACGAGGTTCCCTATCAGGTGAACAAGGCGGCAATGATCGAAAAGATCGCGGAACTGGTGCGCGAGAAACGGATCGAAGGCATCTCAAACATTGCCGACGAATCCGACCGCATCGGCATCCGCGTGGTGATCGAGCTGAAGCGCGATGCCACCGCCGACGTGGTGCTGAACCAGCTTTTCCGCTTCTCGTCCATGCAGATCAGTTTCGGCTGCAACATGCTGGCGCTGAACGGCGGCCGTCCTGAGCAGCTGACTTTACGCGATTTCCTGAGTTATTTCATTATCTTCCGTGAGGAAGTTGTCGCTCGCCGCACTGCCTTTGAACTCAGAAAAGCACGCGAACGGAGCCACGTCCTCTGCGGCTTGGCCGTCGCTGTCACCAATGTGGATGAGGTTGTTCGCACCATCCGCGCCTCTGCTGATGCTGCCGAGGCACGTGAAAAACTGATGTCGCGCCGCTGGCCCGCCCAGGACATCGCCGACTACATCAAGCTGATCGACGACCCAAGCCACACGATCAATGAGGACGGCAGCTATAACCTGTCCGAAATCCAGGCACGCGCGATCCTTGATCTGCGGCTGCAACGCCTGACGGCCCTCGGCGTCAAGGAAGTCACCGACGAGCTTGAAGAACTGGCCGCAAAGATCAAGGATTACTTGGAAATCCTTGGCTCGCGCGACCGCATCATGGCGATCATTTCCGACGAATTGCGCGAGGTCCGCGCCCTCTTTGCCGTCCCCCGCCGTACCGAAATCGTCGACTGGTCTGGCGACATGGAAGACGAGGACCTGATCGAACGCGAGGACATGGTCGTGACGATCACCTCTGGCGGCTATATCAAACGCACGCCGCTGGTCGAATTCCGCAGCCAGAACCGCGGCGGCAAGGGCCTCGCGTCGATGTCGACCAAGGAAGACGACGTTGTCACAACCCTTTTCGTCGCCAACACCCATACCAACCTTTTGTTCTTCACCACCGACGGGATGGTCTACAAGCTCAAGACCTGGCGGCTGCCGCTCGCAGGACGGCAGGCCAAGGGCAAGGCGATCGTCAACATCTTGCCGATCGACGGTGGTGTTTCCATCGCCGCCCTGATGCCCGTGGATGTGCCGGAGGAGGAATGGGACGACCTGCAGATCGTGTTTGCGACCTCGGACGGCGATGTGCGCCGCAATGCGCTCAGCGACTTCACCAACGTCATGCGCAATGGCAAAATCGCGATGAAGCTGCCAGATGAGGTATCTCTGGTAAATGCGCGTATTTGCGACGAAAATGACGACGTCATGCTGGTGACCTCCAGCGGTCGTGCGATCCGGTTCTCGACCGACGAGGTGCGGGTTTTCAAGGGCCGCGATTCCACTGGCGTCCGCGGCGTGCGGTTGTCGGGCAATGACCGCGTGGTGTCGATGTCCGTCATCCGACATTTTGAAGCTGACCCCGCCGAACGTGCGGCCTACCTCAAGCAGCGCCGCTTGATGGCGGGCGTGACCGAGGATGAGGCCGATGACGAAGAAGAGGCCGTCGCCGCCGGGCAACTTTCCCCCGAACGCTATGCGGAGATGTCGGCGGCCGAGGATTTGATCCTGACCATCACCACGGGCGGGTCGGGCAAACTGTCGTCGAGCCACGATTATCCCGTGCGCGGGCGCGGCGGCATGGGCGTCAAGGCGATGGACGGCGCGATGCGCGGCGGGCCACTGGTGGCGTCTTTTCCGGTCGAAATGTCGGACCAGATCATGTTGGCAACCTCGACCGGCCAGTCGATCCGCGTGCCGGTCGACCAGATCAGCTTTCGGTCACGGTCGGCAGGTGGGGTGAAAGTGTTCAACGTGGCTGAAGGCGAAGAGGTCGTGTCAGTTGCCCGGGTGGCGGAACAAGGGGTGGAGGAATAGGCCTTGCAAGACTGGCTCTTTCTCTTTGTTTTTGGTGCGATGATGATTGCTGCAATCGCTGTCATCGCGCGTCTGCAAGGCAATCGCTACCAGCGCTACCTGACTGGGCATACCGCCGAAACAGCCAAGATCACTAAAGGGCAGGCCGATCAACTGGTGATCAGCCATCAGATTCTTGCAGCGCATCAGGCGCAAGTCGCGGCCCTTACCCGCATCGCTGAGGCGCTGGAAAAGCGGTGACCTTGCTCGACGCGCGGCTGGCGGAACTTGCCGTGGCGGGCCAGACCACCACCTACGGCGAACTGGCCCGCGATCTTGGCATGCGAATGGCCGCGTTGACGGCGCAGCTAGAGGCCGTGATGGAAGAAGATGCCGTCGCAGGCAAACCTTTCAGGGCAACCCTCTGCGCCGGAAGGCTTCTTGATGGCCAGCCTGCAGCGGGCTTCTTCCTTAAAGCTGCTCAGCTCGGCCGCTTGTCGCCCGAAGCCTCCCCCGCCGAAAAGGCCACCTTTGTCGCGGCTGAACGCGTAGCCCTTTTCACCGCCACACGTTAACGCTACATCCGCCCCATGACCAAACCCCTTCACATCATCGGCGGCGGCATGGCAGGCTCCGAGGCCGCATGGCAAGCGGCCCAGATGGGCGTGCCCGTCGTGATCCACGAGATGCGCCCCAAGGTCGGCACTTTTGCGCACCGTACGGGCCATTTCGCTGAAATGGTGTGTTCGAACTCTTTCCGGTCCGACGATGACGAACGCAATGCGGTTGGACTGCTGCACTGGGAGATGCGCCAGGTGGGCGGGCTGATCATGGAAGTGGCCACCGCCCACCGGTTGCCTGCGGGCGGTGCTCTGGCGGTGGACCGCGACCCTTTTGCCGAAGCGGTGACGACGAAGCTGATGGCACATCCGCTGATTTCAGCATCTTATGATGAGGTTACGGAGCTTCCCTCAGACGGTCACTGGATCGTCGCCACGGGGCCTTTGACCAGCGGCAACCTTGCAAACAGCATCCGCACCGCGACCGGGGCAGATGCCCTGGCCTTTTTCGATGCCATCGCGCCCATCGTCTATGCCGAAAGCGTGGACATGTCGGTCGCGTGGATGCAATCGCGCTATGACAAAGGCGAGACCGAAGAAGAGCAGACCGCCTACATGAACTGCCCGATGAACCGGGAGGAGTATGAGGCCTTCATCGACGCGCTGCTGGCCGCCGACAAGACCGAGTTCCATGCGGGTGAGACGGCGGGCTATTTCGATGGTTGCTTGCCGATCGAAGTCATGGCCGAACGTGGCCGCGAAACCCTCCGGTTTGGTCCGATGAAGCCGGTGGGACTGACGGATGGGCATGGCCGCGTCAAGCCCTACGCCGTTGTGCAGCTGCGCCGCGACAACAAGCTCGGCACACTTTACAACATCGTGGGCTTCCAGACCAAAATGAAGTACGGCGCGCAAGTCGATGTTTTGCGGATGATTCCCGGGCTGCAGAACGCTAGTTTTGCGCGACTGGGGGGCATTCACCGCAATACCTTCATCAACTCGCCCACGTTGCTGGATGACCAGATGCGGCTGAAGTCACGGCCCCATATCCGCTTTGCCGGGCAGATCACCGGGGTGGAGGGCTATGTCGAGTCCGCGGCCATGGGATTGCTGGCTGGCCGGATGGCGGCAGCGGAGATTCTGGGGCGGACTTTGACACCGCCTCCACCCGACACTGCGATTGGCGCGCTGATCACCCATATCACCGGCGGGGCGGAGGCGAAGACGTTTCAGCCAATGAACGTGAATTTTGGCCTCTTCCCTCCGATTGATGCCAAGGGTGGCCGCAAGGGGCGCAAGGACCGCTACAAGGCCTACACTGATCGGGCGAAAATATCGTTTTCCGAATGGGTTGCCGGGCAAAGCTGATGCGGACGCGCTTTGCGCCATCGCCAACTGGGCCGTTGCATCTGGGGCATGCCTATTCGGCGATCCTGGCGCATGACATGGCAAGGGCGGCAGGCGGCGAGTTCCTGCTGCGCATGGAAGATACCGATCTTGCGCGATCCCGCCCGGAATACGACGCCCAGATCATTGACGATCTCTCCTGGCTGGGCCTGAGCTGGGACGGCCCGATCCATCGCCAGTCCGAACACATCGCGCGATACAATGCGCGGCTGGGCCCGCTAGCGGCACGCGGGTTGCTCTACCCCTGTTCCTGTACCCGTTCGGACATCAGGGCAGCGGCTTCGGCACCGCAAGAAGGCGTTGCCTTCAACGTCTATCCCGGCACCTGTCGCAGCAGAACGATGGCGTCGCGGCAACCTGGCGACGCTTTGCGCCTGGACCTTGCAAAGGTGCTGGCGGTCCTGAGTGGCGGAACGCTGATCTTTCATGAAACCGGCCCAACCCAGCCCGGCCTGCACCATGTCGATGCCGGTGTTGCGATGGAACGGATCGGCGACGTCGTCCTGTCGCGCAAGGGTGAAGATATTGTGGCCTATTTCCTCGCCTCGGCGCTGGATGACGCGGATCAGGGCATCACCCACGTCATCCGGGGCGAGGACCTTTTCGAGTTCACTGCGATCCAGGTGATCTTGCAGCACCTTCTCAACCTGCCGACGCCCACTTACCACCACCACCGCCTGATCCGGGACGAACAGGGCAAGCGACTGGCCAAGCGGGACGATGCGCGAGCATTGGCGAATTACCGGGCGGAAGGGGCAACGCCTGCGGATATTCGCCTGCTGGTCGGGCTTTAGACAAATTCGTTCGGATGCGTTTGCACGTTTCTTCGACGAAGCTTGGGCCTACGCTTCGGGCGCCAGTGTCTCGACCTCAACCCCGTCCACGATTGCCGTGTAGAAACACGACCGCCGGTTGGTGTGGCAGGCAGGCCCTTCCTGCTCTACCAGTGCCAAAAGGCAGTCGCGGTCGCAGTCCAGGCGCAGTTCCGTCAACCATTGAATATGCCCCGATGTCTCGCCCTTGACCCAGAACGCCTGCCGTGACCGCGACCAATAGGTGACCCGTTCCGTCGCCAGAGTCTGCGCCACGGAGGCCGCATTCATCCAGGCAAACATCAGCACCTCGCCCGAATAGACATCCTGCGCGATGCAGGGGATCAACCCGTTCGCGTCATAGATCAGCGTGGCGGGATCAAACGTCATCGCAGCCTCCTTGGCCTTTGGCTTGGCGCGGATTACATTGCGCGGAGTGCAAGGGCAAGGCGACCGACGTGAGCGACAGTGACCTCATCAAGCTTTATTCCGGCCGCATTCTGGCGCTGGCGGCAGATATCCCGCATCTGGGGCGGCTGGACAGTCCGGACGGGTCGGCGCGCAAGCGGTCACCGCTGTGCGGGTCGATAGTGTCGGTCGACCTGCGCGTAACGGATGGCCGGATCACCGAGTTTGCCCAGGACGTCAAGGCTTGCGCGCTGGGACAGGCCTCGGCTGCGGTTCTGGGGTCGGTGGTGATCGGGTTGACCGCAGCGGACCTTGACCAAGCGCATCAGGCATTGACGACGATGCTGACCGAGGCTGGTCCTGTGCCCCTTGCGCCGTTCCAGGGCTATGAAGTGCTGATTCCGGCGCGCGACTACAAGAACCGCCACGCTTCGATCCTCTTGGCGCTGGAGGCCACGCGCGAGGCGATGGCCAATGCAATCCAGACCGCCGCGCCATAAAAAAACCGCCGCGCATCCGAGGGATGGCGGCGGTCAGTGGCGTGTCTGGAAACGTGCGCAACGGGCGGGACGGCCCGGGGGGACAGCGCAGGCGTAGGGGTTCAGACCGCAGGCAGTAAGAATATCGGGGGTCAGGCCGCGCCGACCCAAGCCAGGCCAACAAACAGCAGCGCAAACAGGGCACCGGCGCCCATCATATCTTCGACCATCGTGGCTCGGGACCGGGTCAGGATGTCCTTGATTTCGGTGAACATGGAAACCTCCGCTGCTTTGTTGCTGGATTGTTCTCATATTTGGCGCAATTGGTCAAGAACTTTATAGGAACATTCGTGAACAAATGCGGTTTGTTGTTAACCCACCGAGATCAGTCTGATCGCGCGATCCTGATCCAGCAGCCACAACAGCATGCGCGCCGCCCGGCCTCGTGGGGTTTCCAAGGTCGGATCATCGGCCAACAACCGTCGCGCATCTGTCTGCGCGATGGCCATCAAGTTCGCCTGCCGTTCCAGATCTGCAATGCGAAAGCGCGGCAAACCCGACTGCGCCGTGCCGATTAGATCGCCCGCACCCCGCATCGAAAGATCCTCTTCGGCGATGCGAAATCCGTCCTCGTTATCGCGGATGACGGTCAAGCGGCGTTCGCCCGCATCGCTCAGCGGGGATTGGTACATCAAGAGGCAGGTGGAGGCCGCCGTCCCGCGCCCCACCCTGCCCCGCAACTGGTGAAGCTGCGCCAGGCCGAAAATCTCGGCCCGTTCCACCACCATGATTGACGCATTGGGGACGTTGACACCCACCTCGATCACCGTAGTTGCCACCAGCACCTTGGTGTCGCCCGCGACAAACCGCGCCATAGCGGCGTCCTTTTCGGCAGGCGGCATCTGGCCGTGGACCAGCCCCACCACATCCCCCAACGCCGCGCGCAAGGCGGAGAATCGCGCCTCGGCGCTGGCGTAGTCCACCACTTCGCTGTCCTCGACCAAGGGGCAGACCCAATAGGCCTGCCGCCCCTCGGAAACCGCGCGGACCAGATGCGCCACGACCTCATCAATGCGCGCGTCCGAGATCAGGGCTGTGCGGATCGGCAACCGGCCGGCGGGCTTTTCATCCAGCACCGAGACATCCATGTCGCCGTAGCTGGCAAGGGCAAGACTTCGCGGGATCGGCGTCGCCGTCATCACCAGCACATCCGCCGCCTGCCCCTTGGCCCCCAGCTCCATCCGCTGCACTACGCCAAAGCGGTGCTGTTCATCCACCACGGCCAGGCGCAGATCGGCAAAAGCCACATCCTTCTGGAACACCGCATGGGTGCCGACCAGAACGTGGATGCGCCCCGCTGCAAGATTAGCCAGTTTCGCCGCCCTGTCCGCGCCCTTGTCGCGACCGGTTAGGATCTCGAGCCTTATGCCCGCCGCCTCGGCCATCGGCATCAGGCTTTCGTGGTGTTGGCGGGCGAGAATCTCCGTGGGCGCCATCATTGCGCCCTGCCCGCCGCCCTCCACCGCGACCATCAGGGCGAGGAAAGCAACCAGCGTCTTGCCGGACCCGACGTCACCTTGCAGCAGGCGGCTCATCCTGAGCGGGGCCTCCATGTCCAAGGTGATTTCGCCAATCGCGCGGCTCTGGGCGGCCGTCGGCCTATAAGGCAGGCTTGCCAGAACGCGCGCCTGCAGATGGCCATCGCCGCGCGTGATCTGGCCCTTGGCGCGCCGGAAGGTGGCCCGCGCGAGGGCCAGCGTCAGTTGGTGCGCCAAGAGTTCGTCATAGGCGAGCCGGGCACGCGCTGGGGCGGTGAAGACAAGATCAGCGGCAGTTTGGGGGCTGTGCGCCGCGCGGAGGGCGTCGGCCCAACCAGGCCAGCCTTCGCGCACCAAAAGCGGCCCATCGATCCATTCGGGAAGGATCGGCAGCCTTGCCAGCGTTGCCGCGACCGATTTTGCGACGACCCGCTGCGTCAGCCCTGCGGTCAGCGGATAGACCGGTTCATAACGCGGAAGATCGTCCGCCTCGACCAGTTCCAGCACATGGTCTGGATGCACCATCTGCGCGATGCCGTCGAAAAACTCGACCTTGCCGGAGAGGATGCGGCGTTCGCCTTCTGGCAGCAGCTTGGTGATGTAATCGCCCCGGGCATGGAAAAACGCGACCTGGAAATCCGTCGTCGCATCGCGGACATGCACGCGGTAGGGGCGGCCCTTGATCTTGGGGGGATAGTGCGGGCCGATGGTGACCTCGACCGTCACGATGCCTGGGATTGCCGCGCCCTGAACAGTCGGTACGCGGGCGCGGTCGATGCCGGAATGGGGCAACAGGAACAACAGATCGCGGGGGCGCTGGATGCCAAGGCCCGCATAGGCCCGCGCCACCTTTGGCCCCACGCCGGGTAGCGTCTCAAGGTCCGCAAACAGCGGAAACAGGGGTTCGGGGCGACTCATGCGTCGCCAATGAGAGTGAGCCAGCCGTCCTCGTCGATCATTTTGACGCCAAGACGTTCAGCCTCCTTGGCCTTTGACCCGGCGCCAGGTCCTGCAACGACCAAATCAGTCTTCGCGCTGACTGATCCGGCCACCTTGGCACCAAGTGCTTCAGCACGGGCCTTGGCCTCGGCGCGGGACATCTTTTCAAGGGTACCCGTGAAAACCACTGTTTTTCCGGCGACGGGAGAGGACACGGGCGCACGGGCCACGACGGGTTGGATATCCAGTTGCTTCGCCAGTTCGTCGATGGCAGCCCGTTCAGCAGGATTTTGAAAGGCCGCGACCAGACTACCCGCCAGCACTTCGCCAACGCCGTCGATGGCGTTCAGTTGATCCCATTCTGGTGTGCCGGAGGTTGCGGCGGTCACCGCAGCTTCGAAACTTGGCCAGTCGTGGTAATGCCGCGCCAAAAGGCCCGAGGCGACCTCGCCCACATGCCGGATGCCAAGCGAAAAGATCAGACGATCCAGTGGGATGCGACGCTTGTCTTCGATCGCAGCAAAGAGATTGGTGACCGACTTGTCGCCAAACCCATCACGGTTCTTCAGCTTTTTCAGCGGGTTCGCGGCGTCTCTTGCAGCGAGTGTGAAGATGTCTGCTGGCGTTTTTACCGGCAGGTCGATGTCGCGGTAGAACATCTCGACCTGTTTGGCCCCAAGCCCCTCGATGTCGAACGCCCCTCGCGAGACGAAATGCTTCAGGCGCTCCACCCCCTGTGCCGGGCAGATCAGGCCGCCAGTACAGCGGCGGACGGCGTCGCCTTCCTCGCGCACCGCCGGGCTGCCGCATTCCGGGCAGATGTGAGGGAAAACATAGGGCACGGCATCGGCAGGCCGCTGCGTCAGGTCAACATCGGCAATCTTGGGGATCACGTCGCCCGCGCGGTAGACCTGCACCCAGTCGCCGACGCGGATGTCGCGGCCGCCGCGGATCGGCTGGCCTTTGGCATCGCGGCCGGCCACGTAATCCTCGTTGTGAAGCGTGGCATTCGAGACGACCACCCCGCCAACGGTCACCGGCTGCAG
>JANPBI010000059.1:0-5895 GCA_031430315.1 Rhodobacterales bacterium
GTCGCGGCCGGTCATGTGGAGGTAGCGCAGCGTCTCGGCGTCGATCGGGAAGAAGCCGCAGGTGGCGCCGTATTCGGGGGCCATATTGGCGATGGTGGCGCGGTCGGCGAGCGGCAGGCGGTCGAGGCCGTCGCCGTAGAACTCGACGAACTTGTTGACGACGCCGTGCTTGCGCAGCATCTGAACGACCTTTAGCACAAGGTCCGTCGCGGTGGTGCCTTCGACCATGGCACCCGTCAGCTTGAAGCCCACAACCTCGGGGATCAGCATCGAGACGGGCTGGCCCAGCATCGCGGCCTCCGCCTCGATGCCGCCGACACCCCAGCCGAGGACGGCCAGGCCGTTGACCATGGTGGTGTGGCTGTCGGTGCCGACGAGGGTGTCGGGATAGGCGACGGGGTGGCCGTTCTGGTCGGTGTCGGTCCAGACGGTCTGCGCCAGGTATTCGAGGTTGACCTGATGGCAGATGCCGGTGCCGGGTGGCACCACGCGGAAGTTGTTGAACGCCTTTTGCCCCCATTTCAGGAAGACGTAGCGTTCCATGTTCCGCTCATACTCGCGGTCCACATTGGCCTGAAAGGCGCGGGGGGTGCCAAATTCGTCGATCATCACCGAATGGTCGATGACCAGATCGACAGGGGCCAAGGGGTTGATCTGTTGGGCGTTTCCGCCAAGACCCTTGATGCCGTCACGCATTGCGGCAAGGTCGACGACGGCAGGGACGCCGGTGAAATCCTGCATCAGCACGCGGGCCGGGCGATAGGCGATCTCGCGCGGGTTCTGGCCTCCTTTGGTCCCCCATTCGGAGAAAGCACGGATATCGTCGACTGTGACCGTCTTGCCATCCTCATACCGCAGCATGTTTTCCAGCACGACCTTGAGGCTGGCGGGCAGTCGGGCAAAGGACCCAAGCCCGGCAGCCTCGGCGGCGGGAATAGAATAATAGCTGACCGTCTGGCCACCCGCGGTCAGGGTCTTGCGGGTGCGGGATTGATCATGTCCGACGGTGACAGTCATTGCTTGGCTCCTATGGCTTCGGGCGATCCGGATGCGCTGCGGATATCCGGGACCGGATCAGCGCGCAATGGGCGGTCTGTATGCAATCGTATACCAAATACGGGAACGGAATGTAAGGCCCCGTCAGGGAGCGAAAGTCGCAAACCCGTGTGCAACATTGCCTCTCGCCTCTCTAAACCTTGATTGGCATGAACTGATCCCTTTTCGTATGACATCCCAACGGTTCAGGGGAAGTAAACTTTGATGATGCGACAGATGGTCAGCGCCGCTTGCGGCATATGGATGGCGGCCTTGGTAACGGTACCTGCCTCTGCGCAAACCAGCACACCGGTTGTCGTGGTGGAGCTTTACACCTCGCAGGGCTGCTCTTCCTGTCCTCCCGCCGACGATTTCTTTGCCGGACTGGTGCGCGAACCCATGGTGATGGCCTTGTCGCTGCATGTAGACTACTGGGATTATATCGGCTGGGCCGATACCTTGGGGGACGCTAAATTCACGGCCCGTCAGAAAGCCTATGCCCGCGATATCGGTAGCCGCACGATCTACACTCCGCAGATCATCGTGGGCGGCCTGGACCGGGTCGAAGGGAATGACCCGACCGAAGTGGCATCCTTGTTGATGAAGCATTTTTCGGCCGAACGACCAGTGAGCGTTACCGTCACGCGGGATGGCGATCGCCTGGTGATCGAAGCTGTGGCGGATCGTCCGCTGGACCGCAAGGCAAGGGTGCAACTTGTGCGCTATCTGCCGGAAACGACAGTGGAAATCCAGCGGGGCGAGAATGCAGGTCGCACGATCACATACCATAACGTGGTAACATCCTGGCAAGTTGTCGGTGATTGGGACGGGCGTGCTCCGCTTTCTCTTGATGCAGATTTCCCAGCCGGAAACCCGGGCGTCGTGATCTTGCAAAGTGACGGGCCGGCACAGATCCTGGCTGCGGCACGCGTCAACTGATCTTGGCGGTTTTGCCCCAGCGACGGTGAATCCAGAACCATTGGTCCAGATGCTGGCGAACCAGCGCCTCAAGACTGTCGTTCAGGGCCTGCGTCATTCCCTCGGGCGTGCCATGCGGGATCGGCGCCTCGACCAGGACGCGAAAACTGAGCCCATCGGGCGCACGGATCGCGTAAGTCGGGACCAACAAAGCATCGTATTTCAGCGCCAAATCCGCAGCCGACAAGGCTGTCCGTGCCCGTTTGCCAAAAAAGCGCAAGGATGCGCCATGGCTCATATTCTGGTCGATGACAAGCGCCAGCATGCCGCCGGATTTCAAAAACCGCACCATGTCGGACAGGCCCGGCCGTCCGCGCGGGAACATCGGCTTGCCGATCGCCGTCATCGCAGCGACGTAGTGGCGGTTGAAATAGGGGTTGGCCATGGGCCGGTACAGCGCGCCCACAGCGTAGCCCCGGGCGATAAAGACCGTCCGCCAGGCGTCGTAATTGCCGAAATGTCCGGTCACCAGGATAACGGGTCGCTTGTCAGCATGGGCAGCGTCCAGTGCGGCCAGACCCGGCCCTTCGGCGGGGGAGGATGCAACCCGGGCCGCAAACTCGGCACCCGAATAGATCTCGATCACGGTGCGTCCGACATTGTCCGGCACGGCGCGCACCAGCCGTTTGACCTCGGCCGGGTCCAGCTCGGGCAGAACCATGGCCAGATTCTCGCGTACCCGGCGGTCATACCCGGCAAAGGGGGCGATCAGGTGCGACAGCGTCCATCCGCAAAGCGGCACGCGGATGCGGTAAGGCAGGCGCAACAGCACCCAGATCAGTCCGCGCAAAACCCGGTCCGTCAGCCAGTGGCGCCATGATCCCGTGTCAGGTTTTGCCATTCCGGCTCGAGATGCCTTTGTTCCGCGCGCCGGGCCATACGCGCCGGCAGACTTCGCGACGTCAGACATAAGGTCCGCTCAGGATGACCACAAGGGCGCTGTCGGCCGGCGGCAAAAGGGCACCGAGTTTGCCGAAGGTCTGGTTCCCGCTGGACTATTCCTCGTCGCGGACGAGCACCAATTCTCCGGCACCTTCCAGCTGGCGGATGGCCGAGATCACGGCGGCCATTGCCTCTTCGCCGTCCTTTTCCTTGACCTTTCCACGGGTTTCCATGTCTTCGCGCAGGCCTTGCGACATGCGTTGCGACATGTTCTGCAACAGGAATTCCGCTGCCGCCGCTTCGGCCTGCAGGGCAGCGGCGGCAGTCAGGGCCGTGACCAGAACGGGCGGGTCGACAAGCCGCGTGATCTTGGGCACGTCGCGAGGCAGGATGCGCGCCGGAATGTGGACAAAGGTGAAGATTGCCCTGCGCACCTTTTCGGCAAAAGCCGCATCCTCGATATCGAGCCCCCGCAGCACATCTTCGCGCGTTTGCGCGAGCGAGACGTTCAGGATGGCCCCGACCCGGTCTTCAGGTTCGGATTCAAAGGCCCGGACGGGCAGTGTTTCCAGCTGTGCGGCCAAGGACAGTCCGATCCGGCGCACGGTTTCCGGATCGACATTGCCGGTCATTGACACGGCATAGGCGACGCGGCGCGCCTTTTCGCCTGGCAGTTTTCCCAAAAGCTCTGCCGCCTTGGGCACAGGCAGTTTGGACAGGGCCACGGCGGCGATTTCAACGCTTTCATCCTCGATGATCGGCAAAAGGCGGTCGGCTGACAGGGCGGTCAGGCGATCCCAGGGGTCCGCCTTTGCCGAGGCCCCAGCCAGACGGCGCAACCGGTTGGCCGCCGAGGTAGAGATATGCCCGTCCATCATCGACAAGGCCCCCTCGATCCCGCCGGGAAACGAAAGGCCGACCTGATCCAGTTCATGCATGAATTCTGCCACCACGGCGGACAGGGTGACGCGGTCCACAACGCGCATTTGCCCCATCTGTTCGGCCAAGGCCGACTGCATGTGTTCGGGCAGGGAGGCAATTGGCATTGCCCCGCCTTCGGCCAAAAGCAATCGCACGATCACCGCGGCTTTTTCCCGCGGCAGCAACTGTCTGCGGCGCTGGTCAGGTGCGCGTGCCACGTCCACCAGTTTCTGCACCGGCGTGATGCGCGCCAAAGCCACGTTGTCGCCTGACATGTCGTCCCATCCTTTGGATCGCGAAGACCCGCAGGATGGGTGCAGACCGGTTAAGGGCGACTAAAGATCAGCTGGTGCCCTGTTCGACACAGGTGCTTTTCTCGCTGTCCCAGACAAAGCCTGCGGCACAGCTTGCCGCTGAGGTACCGATGGTTTCGCTGCCATGGCAGCCTTGGGCCAAAACCCAGGTCGGGGTCAGGGCAAGTGCAATCACGGCGAATGTCGTCTTGATTTTCATTTGTCGTCCTCCTTTGGGTTTTGGCAGGCAGGGCAGGTCAGAAGTTGTAGGTCACTCCGGTCGCAATGGCACGTTCCAGCGAGGCTTCCGCCCAGGTGCCGTCACCGCCCGCATTACGGATGGCCGCAAGATGTCCGCGCGCCATGTCCATCTCGTCCATTTCGACAAGCAGCTGGCCGAAATAGCTGTGGGCTAGGATGTTGTCCGGGTTCTGGGTCAACGCCGCCTCATAGGCCATGATGCCGCCCTCGATGTCGCCTGATTTGCGCAGGGCAAAACCGCGATAGGTCAGGACACGGTCGCTGTCGCCTTCGGTCATGGTCGCCAGCACCACCAGCGCGTCATCGGGACGACCGGCATAGGCCAGCTCTCGCACGGCCTTGAAGCGCTGGTCGTCGTTCAGGCTTTCCTTTTCAGGCGTCACGCATTTTTCAGTCTTTTCGTCCCAGATCGTGCCCTCTTCGCAGACGGTTGTGGTCTCGGTCGGGGTTGGCGGTTCGGTGTCGTCGCTGCCGGCGGCAAAGGCGGCAAAGGGCAGAAAGGTCGACATCAGCAGGGCAATGTGCAGGCGCATGGCGGAGATCCTTTGCTTTGGGATAAGGTAGCACAGGAAATACGCCGTCAAGTCAGGGATTATTCCGCAGGGGCGGAACACTGCCGTCACGGTTGCGTGACTTCCCAAGCCTTGGGCGCGCGGCCATCAGGTGCCGAAGACCCGCGCAAAGATCGTGTCAACATGCTTGGTGTGATAGCCCAAGTCGAACTTTTCTGCGATCTCGGCGGGCGAAAGCGCCGCCGTGACCTCGGGGTCGGCCAGAAGCTCCGTCTGGAAATCGGCCCCCTTCTCCCAGACCTTCATCGCGTTGCGCTGAACCAGGCGGTAGGCATCCTCGCGCGTGACCCCGGCCTGGGTCAACGCCAGCAAGACGCGCTGGCTCATCACCAGGCCGCGGAACTTGTTCATGTTGGACAGCATATTGTGGGGATAGATCACCAGTTTTTCAACCACACCCGCCAGCCGGTGCAGCGCGAAATCCAGCGTGATCGTGGTGTCCGGGGCAATCGCCCGCTCGACGCTGGAATGGCTGATATCGCGTTCATGCCAGAGCGCCACGTTTTCCATGGCCGGAACGACCGACATCCGCACCAGACGCGCAAGGCCGGTCAGGTTTTCCGTCAGGACCGGGTTGCGCTTGTGCGGCATGGCAGATGAGCCCTTTTGACCGGGCGAAAAGAATTCTTCGGCCTCCAGCACTTCGGTTCGTTGCATGTGGCGGATCTCGATAGCGATGTTCTCGATGCCGCTGGCAATCACGCCCAGCGTCGCGAAATACATCGCGTGCCGGTCGCGGGGAATGACTTGAGTGCTGATCGGCTCTGGCGTCAGGCCCAGCATCTTGCAGACATGCGCCTCAACTGCCGGGTCGATATTGGCAAATGTCCCGACGGCACCGGAAATCGCGCCTATCGCCACCTCGGCCCGTGCCGCTACCAGCCGCGCACGATTGCGCATCATTTCCGCATAAAACCGCGCGAAGGTCAGGCCCATCGTCGTGGGTTCCGCAT
>JANPBI010000060.1:0-2503 GCA_031430315.1 Rhodobacterales bacterium
GTGTTTCCTTGCGGGAAAACCGCGACGCGATTGCGGCCTCATTCAAACACGTCACCGCCAAGGGCCGCGAGGCGTTGTTTGACGCCGAGCATTTCTTCGACGGCTACCGCGCCAATCCGGCCTATGCGCTGTCCTGCCTGCGGGCGGCCTATGATGCGGGTTCCCGATGGATCGTCCTCTGTGATACCAACGGCGGCACGCTGCCGGATGAAATCTCTCGCGTCGTCACCGATGTTATCGCGTCGGGCATCCCCGGCGACCGGCTTGGCATCCACTGCCACGACGATACCGGCAATGCGGTGGCCAATTCTCTGGCCGCCATCACTGCAGGTGTGCGGCAGGTGCAAGGCACGCTGAACGGGCTGGGGGAGCGTTGCGGCAATGCCAACCTGACGACGCTGATCCCGACACTGCTGCTGAAGGAACCCTTTGCCAGCCATTTCCAAACCGGAGTCACGCATGAGGCGCTGGCGGGACTGCTCCGCACCAGCCGGATGCTTGACGACATCCTGAACAGAGTGCCGCAGCGGTCGGCGCCTTATGTCGGGGCCTCGGCCTTTGCCCACAAGGCGGGGCTTCATGCCAGCGCCATCCTAAAGGACCCGACCACCTA
Source organism: Rhodobacterales bacterium (assembly GCA_031430315.1). GTDB lineage: Bacteria > Pseudomonadota > Alphaproteobacteria > Rhodobacterales > Rhodobacteraceae > JAJNPS01. Next base: position 614 of record JANPBI010000060.1, read on the forward strand.
CGAACATGTCCCGCCCGAGGTTATCGGCAACGCGCGCGTCATCCCGATGTCGAACCAGGCGGGGCAGTCCAACCTGCGCGCCCGGCTGGCGGCGGCGGGGATTGTGGTCGACCCAAAGGACCCCCGCCTCGGCCGGATCATCGAGGTGGTAAAGGAGCGCGAGGATCAGGGCTATGCCTATGACGGCGCGCAGGCGAGCTTTGAGCTGGTGGCGCGGCGGGAACTGGGACTGTCACCGACGTTCTTCGAGGTGAAGCGCTACCGGGTCACGGTGGAGCGGCGCAAGAACAAGTATGACCGCATGGTCAGCTTGTCCGAGGCCGTGGTCGTCGTGAAGATCGGCGACACCAAGATGATGTCGGTCAGCGACAGCATGGACGAGGCCGGATCGGATCGCGGCCCGGTTAATGCGCTGGCCAAGGCGCTGGCCAAGGACCTTGGGCCCTATCAGGCCTGCATTGACGACATGAAGCTGGTGGATTTCAAGGTGCGCATCACGAATGGCGGGACCGAGGCCGTCACGCGGGTCATCATCGACTCGGAGGATTCGGACGGCCACCGCTGGTCGACCGTGGGGGTCAGCGCCAACATATTGGACGCGTCATTCGAGGCGCTTCTTGATGCTATCAACTGGAAACTCATCCGAGACCACGGGGTCCCTGCGTGACCATCGAGGCCTGCGCCGAGCTGGTACGGCGCGGTGATCCCGACCGCTTTGCCGCCGTGATGGCCGCCCCGGTTGCGGCCCGGGCGCGGCTATTTCCGATCTATGCGTGGAACCTGGAAGTGGCCCGCGCGCCGTGGGTCACCAAGGAACATCTGATTGCCGAGATGCGGCTGCAATGGTGGCGGGACGTGATCGACAATGCCGCCTCGGGGGCTGCGCGGGCGCATGAGGTGGCGGGGCCGCTGCATGAGGTCATCCGCGACTGCGACCTGCCGGTAGACGTCATGGACCGCCTGATCGTGGCGCGGCGGGCGGATATCGACGCCGAACCTTTCGCTGATGCAGCGGCGCTTGGCGATTACATCGAGGCAACCGGCGCGGGGCTTATGTGGTTGGCGGCGCGGGCGCTTGGGGCACCTGGCGCATCAGAACCCGCCATCCGCGCCTATGGCTGGGCGGCAGGTCTGGCCAACTACCTCCGCGCGGTGCCGGGGCTGATCGCACGGGGCAGGGTGCCCTTGCCGGACGACGGACTGGAACAGATCGCACAACTGGCCGAGACAGGGCGCGACAGAATGGCTGCTTCGCGCGCCGCACGCGCCACCGTTCCGCGAACAGTGCGCCCGGCGCTGCTGGTCGGCTGGCATTCCGACACCATCTTGCGCCAGGCCGCATCCGACCCTGGGGCAGTCAGCGAAGGTCGGCTTGGTCCGTCGGAATTTTCCCGACGGGGCGGACTTGCCTGGCAGGCACTGACTGGGCGCTGGTAGGTTAGTGTCGTGACAGGGCAGGTTGCCGCCACAGCCAGATCAACGCCCCACCCGCTAGCGCCAGAAACGGCAACATCGCGAAATTCACCATTTGCCAGCCACTCTGCACGGACCCGCCCGAACAGTTCATCAACCCGCCCGATGAAATGCTGGCCGTCGTGACGGCCGCAAAGACCACGAAATCGTTCAGCCCTTGCAGACGGCCACGCTCCTCGGGGCGCTGGACCGAGGTCAGAAGGGTCGTGGCCCCGATGAAACCAAAGTTCCAGCCGATCCCCAAAAGGATTAGCGCACCAAAGAAATTGGGCAGGCCACCCCGGCAATCGCCACCGTCCCCGCCAGGGCGAGGATGGCAAGTCCTATGGCAATGACCGTCGGCGCCCCGATCCGGGCAATGACCTGGCCGGTGAAAAAGCTGGGCGCATACCTGGCCAGCACATGCGCCGTGACGAC
>JANPBI010000061.1:0-2313 GCA_031430315.1 Rhodobacterales bacterium
CGATTCTTGCGCCGCATCGACCGCGCCGTTCCCAAGCCGCGCGACGTGCATCTCGTGCTCGCCAACTACGCCACCCACAAGACGCCCGAGGTCAAGGCGTGGCTCGCGAAACATCTGCGCTTCAAGCTGCATTTCACGCCCGCCAGCGCGTCCTGGCTGAACCTTGTCGAGCGCTTCTTCGCCGCGATCACCACAAGGCGCATCCGCTGGGGCAGTTACTCCAGCGCCGACGATTTGGAGACCGCCATCTACGACTACCTGCTGCACCATAACGCCAAGCCAAAGCCCTTCACCTGGACCAAAACAGCTGACGATATCCTCACCCGAGAACGACGCGCGCTGGACAAACTCGATGAAATCCGTGGACCAAGGTAGAAACCGTCAGACTCAGAACACTAGCATGTGGAATGGCTTTGCGCGCTGAAAAGCTCGCTGTTTCGGCGGCTTGCAGGGAAGGTGAACGGGCCGAGACCGGTGTGTGGGGTAGGTGGCGGAGGGAACGCGACTGCGGGCGAACCTTTTCTGGGGCCATTGTCTGTGCAAAGCAAGTCGAGCCTTCCCAAATTCTTGTGCCATAGAAAATTATAACTGTTGTTTTTCAATGAGATGATGGGAATCTGTCGACAGTGCGGTGACAAGAAGCGGTACTGGGTTCCCAGCTTTGGCACCGTTCCGTTCCAACGCTGCAGCAGCCCAGTGACTATGAGGTCAATACGCTTGCGGTCCCATACCTTGGTGATCCAATCCTGTGCTCTGGCAGCATCAACCGGACTGAGGCGATCAGTTCAGCACCCCCACATCCAGACCTGTCCAGAATGCCGCAAAGGCCCACATATCGGCGGTTTCTGCGATGATCTTGTCGGTGGGTTTGCCCGCACCATGGCCAGCCCGGGTTTCGATGCGTGCAAGATGTGGCATTGGGCCGATGTCTGCTGCCTGCAGGGCGGCGACATACTTGAAACTGTGGCCAGGCACCACGCGGTCATCCGCATCGGCCGTCGTCACGAGGATGGCCGGATAATCGGTGCCCGGCCTGATGTTGTGGTAGGGCGAATAGGCCAGCAGGTTACGAAATTGGTCCTCGACGGCGGGATCTCCGTATTCCTCGACCCACATCTGCCCGCTGGTGAACTGATTGAAGCGCAGCATGTCGAGGACACCGACGCCGACAATGGCAGCGGCGAACAGGTCAGGCCGTTGGTTGACCACTGCACCGATCAGAAGCCCCCCATTGGATTCGCCGTGGATGGCCAGCCCGTCCGGTGGTGTGATTCCGCTCGCTACCAGATGCTCGGCCGCGGCGATGAAGTCATCAAACACGTTCTGCTTGTTCATCCGGCGCCCGGCATCATGCCAGGCGAACCCGTATTCGCCGCCCCCGCGGATGTTGGCGACGGCCAGAACGCCACCCTGCTCGACCCAGGCGATCTGCGAGGGGTTGTAGATCGGCTGCATGCTGATCCCGAAGCCGCCATATCCGTAAAGCATGGTAGGAGCTGGGCCGGTGACGTCCTTCCGCTTAACGATGAACATGGGCATCTCCGTGCCGTCCTTAGAATTGAAGAACTTCTGTTCGACAACGATCCCGTCAAGGTCGGCCGCAACTTTCGGCTCGGACCAGACGGTGTGAGTGTTGGTCGGCACGTCGTAGCGGTAGACCGAGGTTGGCGCGTAGAAACTGGTGTAGACGAAGAACACCTCGTCATCCTCAAGGGTCCCGAAAAATGCACCGGCCGAGCCGATTCCTGGCAGGTCCACTTCTCCGTCCGGCGCGCCGTCGAGCGTGTATCGCCGAATCTGCGTGCTGGCGTCGACAAGATGCGAGGTGATCAGCCTATTGCCGACAAACCATGCGTTGTTGAGAACGTCATCCCCCTCGGCCACCAGATCGACAAAGTCGGCGTCGGGGTCGGCCACGTCCAGCGTCACCAGCTTGCGCCGTTCGGCATCCTTGCTTGTCATGAAGTAGAATTGTGTCCCGACGTTGCCGATCACACCCCACTGATGGTCGAAATCGGCGATGATCGTCCGGGGTTGCCAATCATCCTCAGTCAAGTCCACGAGCATCAGGTTGTTGGCCGCATAATCGCCGTGAGACGTAATGGCTACATAGCGCCCGTCCTCGGCGATGTCGAACACCTGCAACGGACTCGGCTGATCCGGTGTTGCGTACAGCAGCCGATCCTCGGTCTGGGGCGTGCCGAGGGCATGAAAATAGACTGAATGACCCCCGACCGCGACCTGCGCCGAGGCACCCGCTTCCGGGTCGGCGTAGCGGCCATAGAAGAATCCGGTGCCATCCTTTGCCCATTC
>JANPBI010000062.1:0-4038 GCA_031430315.1 Rhodobacterales bacterium
CCCGGCCTTGCGGCGCGCGTTCCAGCGCGAGGCGGCGGGGCTGTCGGGCGATGTGCCGCGACTTTTGGCTGGACGCCGGATTTGACGGCTATTCCAGCGCCCGCGCCTCGGCCACCAGCATGATCGGAATGCCGGCGCGGATCGGAAAGGCAAGGTTCGCTGCACGCGAGATCAGCTCGTTGCGATCGGGGTCATAGGTCAGGACAGCCTGCGTCACCGGGCAGACCAAAGCTTCGAGCATGCGGCGGTCGATCTGGGTGGCGGAAGGTTCTGTCATTGCATCACATCGTCGGCGACGCCGCCCCGCAAGGAAAATTCGATCAGCGTCACCAGTGTTTCGCGGCGGGTCGACAGGGACGGGGCCTCAAGCAGGGCCTGCTTGTCCTCGGGGCTGAAGGGGCACAGCATCGACAGGGAATTGATCAGCATTTCTGGTTCCGCGTCGTTCAGGCTGGACCAGTCGGTGGACAGCTCCATTGCCTGAAAGAACCGCCCCAGCAGCGCCAGGAAAGCTTTGCGGTCAAGGCCGGGGTCGTCTTCCTCGCGGCCAATGTCGCGGGCAAAGGGGGTCCAGTCGACGAGGCAACGACGATAGGGGGTGAAACCCTGCACCTCCTCCTTGACGCGAAACCGCGACAGACCCGACAAGGTGATCATATAGCGACCATCCTCTGTTTCGGAAAAACCGGTCAGCCTGCCCGCGCACCCGATGGCGTTCAGGCGCTTTTCCTGACCATCTGGGACGTCGCGCGGCTGGATCATGCCGATCAGGCGGTGCTTGGTCTTGAGGCAGTCGTCGATCATCGCCAGATAGCGCGGCTCGAAGATGTGCAGCGGCAGGCGTGACCGTGGCAGCACCAGCGCACCGGGCAGCGGAAAGATTGCAATCGTCTCGGGCAGGTCGCCATATTTGTCCATGAGCGGTATCTAGCCCTGTCCCGGTCCCGGCAAAGGGGTCAGTTGAAAATCATCGACGACAACCTGCGACGCCCTTTCAGGACGATGGGGTCCTGCGGCTTCAGGGCCTCGAAGATGGTGAAAAGTTGCGCCTTGGCGGCCCCGTCATTCCATTCCCGGTTGCGGCGGAAAAGATCCAGAAGTTCATCGACGGCCTCTTCGACCCTGCCCGCCGCATAAAGTGCCGTGGCAAGGTCAAAGCGCGCCTGATGATCTGCGGGATCGGCGGTGACGCGGGCACGCAATTCGGTTTCCGGTCCGGCTGACGCGGCCTGCCTTGCCAGATCAATTTGGGCGCGGGCGGCCTCGACCTCTTTGGCCGTGGCGATCTTTGCCGGCGCGGACCCAAGAAACGCCTCGGCCTGGTCAAGATCGCCAAGGGCGATGTGGGTTCGAACCAGTCCGCCATAGGCTGCCGCATTTTCAGGCTCTTCGGCCAGGATGGCGGCAAAGGTTTCGGCGGCGTCGGCCACGGCACCCTGTTCCAGCATTTCCTCGGCAGCGGTCAGCGCCTCGGCCAACCCGCCATCGCCGGCAAGGGCTGCAACCCGTTCAATGAATTTCTTGATCTCGGACCCCGGCAACGCGCCCTGGAACCCGTCGACCGGCTGGCCCTGCCAAAAGGCGTAAATGGTCGGGATCGACTGAATGCGCAATTGCGCCGCGATCTGCTGGTTCTTGTCGACGTCGATCTTGACCAGACGCACCTTGCCTTTGGCCGCCTTGACCTCGGCTTCCAGTGCCGGGGTCAGGGTCTTGCAAGGGCCGCACCAGGTGGCCCAGAAATCGACGATGATCGGCACCTCGCGACTGGCCTCGATGACTTGCGCCAAAAAGGTCGCCTCGGTGCCGTCCATGATCAGATCTGCGACCGGTGCCGTTGTTTCCGTCATGCCAAGCATGGCGTCTCTCCTATCGGGTCCTTGCTTGATGCTTTATATGGCGACACCTGTGCGAAAGGCCAAGGCCTTCATGTCTGCGGAAGGCCTAGACAACCTTTCAGTCCTGCGGGCAAGACCAGCATTGCCCCCGCCGCGTAAAGGCGGGCGGCAATGTCGGGCGCGTCAGAGCGCAGGGTGATGGACAGAGGGCTGCGCGAGACAACCGCCATTTCTGGCGGCAGTTGCGCCAAAAGGGCGTCGCCGGGCAGGAACACCACCGCAAACGTCGTCGCGTCCGAAAACCGCGTGACCAGTGCCACAAGGGTTAACCAGGCAAGTGCGGTCAGGGCCAAAGCCGACATCCAGCGCGTCAGGCTAGTAGTCATGGATATGTTCCAGTGCTGCACCATCAGGCAGGTCGCGGATTGTGCCGGCAAGGTCTGCGACCTTGACCATCACCAGATGCCGGTAGCCGGGATTGCCCTGCCGGGCAAAGCTGTGCAGCGCGCCGGGATAGGTCGGGTCCGGTGTTATCAGCGTGAACAGGATGTCGTCATTGCCCGCGATGTCGAGGAACGCGCCACCCTTGGCGGCAATGTCGCGGGCCAGATCGGTAAAGGCGCGGTAGCGCGGGGTGTCGATCTCGGTGCCGATGCCTTGGGGGCCGATCACGGTGACGTCGGGCAGTTGGGACAGGGCATCGGGCGTCATCCCGGTCACCACAACGTGCATGCGCAAGGCGTCTTCGCCCACCCCTGCCACAGCCGCCGCGATGATCCCGGCATATCCAGACTTGGCCCCGTATTCGAGACCAAGCGCAATGCGGCGTTCCTGATCGCGAAAGCCACCCCCGGCGGCTGTCTGCAATGCAAAGCGATCAGACTGGAAATCCCATTTGTACCAAGGTATCTGGGTCAGGAAATCCGCGTAGGCGCTAGCCTGCCTTGCCGACAGGTCATCGAGCGGTGCGCGTGTCGGTCCACGGATCCAGGTGGTGATGCGACCAAGCGTTTCCTCATAGGTTGCCTTAAGCAACAGCTCGGCCGTGAAACTGACGCCGATCGTATAGACCATCTGTTTGGTTTCCCAAGGGAAACCGCCATGACCGCCCGAGGATTTCGACAGCGCGCATAAGGATCCCCAAAAGGTGGAGATCGAGGGCAGAAAGGCAAAGTCGTGCGGATCGCCGGTGCGGATTACTTCGGCATAGTCGTCATAGGCATGCACGATGTGCCATTCGGGATAGGTGAGCAGGGTGCGGCCCTCGGGTCGGTGCCAATCGGCGCTCACAAGAGGTTGGTAGTCGCTGGGGTCACCCGCGACAGGGCCGCACATCGTCTCGACATAGGCAACAGGGGACAGAAGTCCCAAGATCACCACCAGCAACAGCAAGATCGCCCGGCGCAGCCAGCGGCCAAGCCTCCTCATCGCCGCAGACCCATGATCAACGCAAAGCCACCAAGGCCGATGTGGGGCAGGTTGGCGAGGATTTTGAACCCAAAGGGCAAGTCGAGAATGCCGTTGGTAAAGATGCCCATGTCCAGATAGCCCGACCCGACCGCCAGCCCCATCGCTCCGTCGGCCAGGTAAAGCGCGCCAAAGATGATCAGGAACATCCGCGCCGCCCGAGCAGAAATCAGCGCTGCCGCCAGCGCCCAGAGCGCCGAGGCGAGGTGCAGGGCGTCGTCAAAGATATCCAGTGCAAAGATACCAAAGGCGCGACCCTGATCGTCGGTCACGCCGGGGATGTAGTTCAACGCCGCTGCACCCGTCAGGGCCACGACATAGCCAAGGGCGATCTTTTGGTGCAGGGTCATTGAAACCTCATATCGCAGCCATGTACCGGTCCCAAAGCGCGTTGCGCAGCCGCAGGTCCGGGTCCAGCTGGCGTTTCAGGGCGACGAATTCCGGTGCGCGCGGATAGGCGGCAAGGAATTGCGCCGGGGTCGCGTGGGGGCGGTAAGGCAGGTAGTAGGTGCCCCCGATTGCATGGACGGCGTCGATCATCTCAACCGTCATGCGGGCCATGTCTGCCTCGGCCCGTGCGGCCATTTCCTGGCTGAACAGAAGGACCGAGGCGATGCGCGGCCCATCTGGGGCATAGCTGAGCAGGCTGGTGGCGTCCTGCGCCACCCAGCGCAGGGTGACATTCATCAGCTCTTGGTAGCTACCCGGGATGATGCTGCGGCAGGCCTCCAGA
>JANPBI010000063.1:0-8115 GCA_031430315.1 Rhodobacterales bacterium
GTTTCAGCTGCAACTGATGGCGGGTTTGACGGAACCGACTGGCGGGTGGCGCGCAGTTCGGTCCGGGCCTGAACGATGGTCCAGCGCCCCGCAAGACTGCGTTGCAGCTCCAGATCGATAATCCCAAGATGTGACCCGAAGTGTCCGGGCAGGACGGCAGGCTTTTTGCACAGGGTGCCGCCAACAGGGTCCACACCTGGCGAACGCAGATGGTCTGGTCCCGGAAATGTCAGGTGGCTATGGCCTGCCACCACAACATCAATCCCCTCGATCGCCGCAAGGTCGGTGGCACAGTCCTCGTTTTGATCAGGTGCGTCGGACAGCGGCGCTATTCCGGTATGCGCCAAGGCCACAATGATGTCAGCGCCCGCAGCGCGCAGTTTGGGAACGCAAAACCGTGCGGTTTCGACAATGCCGCGAACCCGCAGCTTGCCGTCCAGATGCTGACGATCCCAGCGCAGGATCTGGGGAGGAGTAAAGCCCACCACGCCGATCCTGATCAGGTGGCTTTGGCCAGTATCGTCGCGCATCTGGCGCGGCAATAGGACAAAGGGTTGCACAAAGTGGCGATCCTGATCTGTGTCAGACGCGCGGTACAGAAAGACGTTGGCACAAACGACCGGGTGTGTTGCCTCGGCAAGGACACGACGCAAATAGGGCAGGCCATAATTGAATTCGTGGTTTCCCAGCGTACCGGCATCATAGTCCAACTGTCGAAATGCCGTCATCATCGGGTGGGGCAGCCGAGTGCGTTCCCGTGCAAGGTAATCTCCTATTGCGCTGCCTTGCAGGAAATCACCGTTGTCGAACAAAAGTGACTGCGAGACTTCGCTTCGTGCAACCGCGATCAGGGCTGCGGTTCGCGACAGGCCATAGGTGTCGGTTGGTCGGTCATTGAAATAGTCGAACGGGATCAGGTGGGCGTGCAGGTCCGTTGTCGCCATGATGCGAAGCGCGACCTTGCCGGGCAAAAAGCCCGGACTACCGCCTTCCGCCCACAGCTTGGGTGGCACTGCTATCTTTTCTGGCAAGTGCCGACCGCGTCTTTTTCTTTGGTCGCCACTGGTCGCATGTTCAAAAGCCCTTTCCACGCTACGCCACAAGGCTGATCGCTTTGTCATGCAAACATGGCAATTTTGCATAGGTCCACTGAACTCGGCAATCATGGCGCGTGGCGCCCGCAAAACAGATCTTCCAGCGGTTGCAATTCGGTCATAGTCGAGCAGCTCTGCACAGCGATCATCTTGGCGCTGGCATAATGACATGCGATCAGGGTTCTCCAGAATGGGCAGGTGGCTGGGGTCGTGATGAAGAATGCGGAAATGGTGACCTTTGGCGGGTCAGGACTGGACCGTGCAGCAAGCCTGCGCGACGATGCCGGAAAGATCGCGGCGTTCTGGTCGACGGCCCGTGTCCTGGCGATGTGGCGGGGCAAGCCGCTGATCGGGGCGGATGGCCACCCCGCCTGGTTGCCATCCACCCACGTGATCTTTGGTGATGCCGAGGATCGATTGTTTCTTGGTCTCGATGACGGGCAGCCTGTCTTTGCTTGCGGCGTCCCGGACTGGGCGAGCGAAGCGACTGAGGGCGTTCAGCCCGGATTTCTGGACGAATCAGTGCAGATGCACCCGACTGTGACCGATGGGCCCGGCTTTCGCGAATTGCGGGCGGTGATGGGCGGACTTTCGGCGCGTTCGGCGGAACTGGTGGTGACGGCCAAGGCCATGTTGCAATGGCACCAGACCCATCGCTTTTGTGCCCGCTGCGGGGCGGCAAGCCAACCGGCCAAGGCAGGCTGGCAGCGCAACTGTCCCGCCTGCGATGCGGTGCATTTCCCACGGACCGACCCTGTCGTGATCATGCTGGTGTTGCAGGGCAACCGAGTCTTGCTGGGGCGCAGTCCGGGATGGCCTGAAGGGATGTATTCGCTTTTGGCCGGGTTCGTCGAACCCGGCGAGACGATCGAAGCGGCGGTTCGCCGCGAAGTGCACGAGGAAGCCGGGGTTACCATTGGCGAAGTGCGCTATCTGGCCAGCCAGCCCTGGCCTTTTCCTGCCTCGTTGATGATAGGTTGCCACGCCGAGGCCACAAGCGACGCGATCATCCTCGATCCGGCAGAGCTTGAGGACGCGATTTGGCTTACGCGCGAGGAGTTGTTGGTCGTGACGGCGGGCCAACACCCCGAAATCCGAGCCCCAAGGTTTGGCTCGATTGCGCAGTTCCTGATGGCATCCTGGCTTGCGGACAAGTTGGATTGAGACAAGATAGTAGACCGCGATAAGGACAAAGAATGAAGATTAGCGGAAAGCATGACGTCGATGTTCCGCTGGCATTCGTTGCCCAGGTTCTGGTCGATTTTCCGGGCTGGGAGCGTGCGGCCATGCGGCGTGGCATTGATGTGCGGCGAACGGATCGGCAGGGGGGGGAGGTCCAGGGCGCGTCATGGACGGCACGGTTCCCGTTTCGTCGAAAGATGCGCAGCCTGGACCTTACAATTGTCGAACACCATCCGTCGGGTCGGCTTGTTGTGTCCTTCGTGGGCGCGGCGACCCAGGGAACAGCAATTGTTGTGCCATTGGCCATGGGGCCGCGTCGGACCAGGATTACCATTACTCTGGAGGTGCAGGCCAGGACGCTGGCTGCACGCCTGTTGTTCCAGTCCCTGCGCTTTGCTCGCCAACGGATGGTGAGCAGATTCGAGGCGCGCCTGGCGATGCTGGGAGCCGAGATCGAAACGCGTTATGCGGCGAAGGGATAGCGTTCGTCGTTAACCGCGTTGCCGGTCCGCCGGATAGACGCCCAGGATGTTGTACTGGCTGGTAAAATAGCCAAGCTCTTCCAGAGCCAGTGCGACATTGGGATCTTGGGGATGGCCTTCGATATCCGCATAGAACTCGGTCGCCGTGAAGGACCCCCCGACCATATAGCTTTCCAGCTTGGTCATGTTGACACCATTGGTCGCAAACCCCCCCATTGCCTTGTAAAGGGCCGCCGGAATGTTGCGCACGCGGAACGTAAAGGTGGTGATCATGCCGCCTTGTCCGCGACGACTGTGGTCTGCCTGCCGCGCCATCACAAGAAACCGCGTCGTGTTGTTGGCCTGATCCTCGATCTGGCGGGCAAGAATGTCGAGGCCATAAATTGATGCCGCAAGTTCGCTGGCAAGGGCTGCCTGGCTTTTGTCGCCGCCCTCGGCCACCTCGCGCGCGGCCCGGGCATTGTCGGAACTGACCTTGCCTTGAATGCCATGCTTGCGCAGGAACCCCGCACATTGGGGCAGGATCACGACATGGCCATGCGCATCGGTCACGTCCGAAAGTGTCGCGCCGGGAATGCCCAGCAGATTGACGTGAACCCGCACAAAAGCCTCGTCGACGATGTGCAGGCCGGATTTGGGCAATAGCGAATGGACGTCGGCGACCCGACCGTAGGTGGAGTTTTCGACCGCCAGCATCCCCAAATCGACGTCTCCGCGCGCGACCTTGTCCACGACATCCTCGAAAGTCGTGCTGGGCACCGGCTCCATTTCGGGGCGGGCTTGGCGGCAGGCCTGATGCGAATAGGCCCCGAGTTCACCTTGAAAGGCTATTTTTCCCCGCATTTGGGACAGTCTCCGTGGCTTTTCGTCGCTAAGGGACGTTTGGTCGCGCTCCTACACCTTGCATGCACAAGGGGGAAGGCGATACATACCGGCGTCAAAGACGGTACGAGGACGGCGCGACATGATCGACACGATGACGGTGACCAAGACGTTAGGCGCGCTTTGCGGCACGTTCCTCGTATTTCTTTTGGGCGGATGGGCCGCCGAAAGCATCTACGGCCACCATGAGGCTGGTAACGGCGAGGAAATGGCGCAAGCCTATTCGATTGACACCGGTGCCGAAGAGCCCGCTGCCGAAGGTGCCGCTGAAGGACCGGATTTTGCGACTTTGCTGGCGTCAGCGGATCCCGCAGCCGGGGAAAAGGTGTTTGCCAAGTGCAAATCCTGCCACAAGGTCGATGGCGGCGACGGCACTGGTCCGCACCTGAACGGCGTTGTCGGGCGCAACCATGCGGCTGTCACTGGTTTTGGTTATTCCGAGGCCAACCTCGCCTTGGCTGCTGAAATCTGGACGCCAGAAGCGATCGACGCGTTCGTCGCAAATCCCAAGGAATACATGCCCGGCACCAAAATGAGTTTCGCGGGTCTGCCGAAGCCGGAAGACAGAGCCAACCTGATCGCCTATCTGCAGACGACGGCACCCTAAGACGATGGCAACTGTTCATGTCGGAAGGCCGCCCTTGAGGCGGCCTTTTCACATTATTGCGTGACGACCTCACGCAAACGCAACTTGAGCCATCGACAAGCGTAGATTTAGCATAAATGTATGCGCAAGGTTGCGTGGCAATAGCAGGGGTGCTTTGGGATGGGCAGAACAAAGATGATGCGCATGCTGCGCGGGTTCAGCACTGCCAAGGCCGAGGTGAGGTCTGCAGGCGTCATGACACTGCGACAGGCTGGATGGGCGGTGGGGGCCACGATCCTGGTACTGGCCACGACGGTGATGACGGCCAAGGCAGAGACCGTGATCAAGGCGCATGGCATTTCAACCTTTGGAGAGTTGAAATACCCCGCTGACTTCAAACACCTGGACTATGTGAATCCCGACGCGCCCAAAGGTGGCGAGATTTCGCAATGGGCCCCGGGCACGTTTGATTCCATGAACGTCTATTCGGTCAAGGGTGTCTCGGCGGCGCTATCATCTATCTCTTATGAAGCGATTCTTACGGGAACGTCCGATGAAATCGGTTCCGCCTACTGCTTGCTGTGCGAAACGATGGAGTATCCAGAGGACCGGTCCTGGGTCATCTTTGACCTGCGTCAGGACGTGAAATTTTCAGATGGTTCGGCCATGACGGCGCAAGACGTGCTGTTCAGCTATGAGCTGTTTCGCGACAAGGGGATCGCCGAGTTCCGCTCCGTCGCAAATGAGAAATATCAATCGGTGGAAATCCTGGATCCTTACCGGATCAAGTTCACGTTCACCCCCGGCATCAGTTTTCGCGACATGCCGGCGTCGGCGGGGGGGTTCCCGGTGTTTTCCAAAGCCGACTACGAAGCGAACAAGCGTGACCTGGAGGAGTCGAGCCTGGAGCCTTTTGTCGGGACAGGTGCCTATCTTCTGGACAGTCTGCAGCCTGGCAAGAACATCATCTACAAACGCAATCCCGACTATTGGGCACAAGATCTGCCTTTCGGCATCGGCCGCAACAACTTTGACCGCATCCGCATCGAATACTTCGGCGACGACACAGCGGCGTTGGAAGGGTTCAAGGCCGGAGTGTACACGCTGCGCAGTGAAAACTCCTCAAAGAACTGGGCGACGGCCTATGACTTTGACAACCTGAACAATGGGTCCGTCATCAAGGTCGAGCTTCCGAACGGCAATATCGCGAGCGGCCAGGGGTTCCTGTTCAACCTGCGGCGCGAACAGTTCAAGGACCCGCGCGTGCGCGAGGCGATTGGCCTGATGTTCAACTTTGAATGGTCAAACAAGACGCTGTTCTATGGTCTTTATGAGCGGATAAATTCCATCTGGGAAAACACCGACATGGCCGCAGTGGGAATGCCCACGTCGGAAGAGATTGCTATCCTGCAACCGCTGGTCGATGAGGGGTTGTTGCCCGCGTCGATCTTGACCGACGATGTGGTGATGGCCCCCGTTTCGACCGAAGATAATCCGACGGACCGAGGAAATCTGCGCAAAGCTTCGACGTTGCTGGACGAGGCGGGATGGGTTGTCGGTGACGACGGCATGCGCCGCAACGACAAGGGCGAGACACTCAAGGTCGAGTTTGTCGAGGACAGCCCCGCGTTTGAGCGCGTCATCAACCCCTATGTCGAAAATCTGCGCGCCTTGGGCGTCGATGCCGAACTAGTACTGGTTGACCCCGCTCAAATGAGCCAGCGCAGCGATCCGCCCAACTTTGACTTCGACATCATCGTGGGGTCGGCGATCAATGGCGGCTATGAGCCGGGAAGCGAACTGAAACAAGCCTACGCGACGGTCACCGCGAACAATTCCACCCGAAACCGGGCGGGCCTGAACAATCCGGTCTTGGACAAGCTGACGACGCTGGTTGAAGGGGCCAAGACACGCGAAGAACTGGACATTACCGTCAAAGCACTGGACCGCGTGTTGCGCGCAGAACAGTTCTGGATCCCGCAGTGGTACAAGCCGACCTACTGGGTGGCCCATTATGACCAGTTCGACCACCCTGAAACCCTGCCGCCCTACGCCTTGGGAGAACTGGATTTCTGGTGGTTCAATGCTGAAAAGGCTGAAAAGCTGAAGGCTGCCGGCGTGCTGAAATAAGCGATGATCGCCTATATCCTTCGCCGTCTGCTGCTGGTGATCCCGACGCTGTTCGGCATCATGGTTGTCAACTTTGCGCTGACACAGTTCGTGCCTGGAGGACCGTTTGATGCCATCGAGGCACGGCTGGAGGGCGAAGCAGACGTGCTGGGGGCGGGGGTCGACGATACCGGTCAGGCAAGCAAGCCCGAAGATGACACACAAGGCGGCTATGTCGGTGCCCGTGGCCTGCCGCCCGAGTTCCGCGCCAAGTTGGAAGTGGAGTTCGGCTTTGCCCGGTTCATCTGCCCCGCAGGCTACAAGGGAAACCTGACCCAGCAGTCCAAGGACTGCGAAAAGGAAATGATCCCGACGGTGGAGCGGTTCTTCATCATGATGGGCAAATTCGTGCGGTTTGACTTTGGCGAAAGCTATTTCAAGTCGAAAAGTGTCGTCGATCTTGTGCTGGAAAAGATGCCGGTCTCTATTACGCTGGGCCTGTGGTCAACCTTGATCGCCTATATGGTCTCGATCCCTCTTGGCATCCGCAAGGCGGTTCGTGACGGGTCAAGCTTTGACAGCTGGACCTCCGGCATCATCATCGCGGCCTATTCGATTCCGGGCCTCTTGATCGCGGTTCTGTTGCTCGTCCTTTTTGCGGGCGGGTCCTACTGGCAGATTTTTCCCCTGCGCGGGCTGACGTCGGACAATTTCGACGAATTGTCCTGGGGTGGGAAAATCCTGGACTATCTCTGGCACATTACCTTGCCAGTGATCGCTTCGACGATTGCGTCGTTTGCGACGCTGACCTTGCTGACGAAGAACAGCTTTCTCGATGAGATCAAAAAGCAATATGTCATCACCGCGCGGGCCAAAGGCCTGTCGGAAGCGCGCGTCCTTTATGGACATGTGTTTCGTAACGCGATGCTGATCGTAATCGCCAGTTTTCCGGCACTTTTCATCGGTGTCTTTTTTGGCGGTTCGCTGATCATCGAAAAGATCTTCTCGCTGGATGGCTTGGGACAGTTGGGATTCGATTCTGCCGTCCAGCGGGACTACCCGGTGGTTTTCGGTACGCTTTTTGCTTTTGGACTGATGGGTCTGGTGGTCGGCATCATCTCGGATCTCATGTATGTCTGGGTTGATCCGCGCATTGATTTCGAGCGGAGGGGCTAGATGCGGCTTTCTCCCCTGAACCAGCGGCGCTGGAGGAATTTCAAGACCAACCGGCGGGCCTACTGGTCGATGTGGATCTTTGCGGTGCTGTTCGGTGTTTCGCTTTTCGCCGAGGTGCTGGCAAACGACCGGCCGCTGCTGGTCAGCTATCGTGGGGAATGGCGGATGCCGTTCCTCAAATTCTATTCCGAAAAGCAGTTCGGCGGCGATTTTGGCACCGAGGCGAATTACAAGTCGCCCGAGGTGGAATGCCTGATCCTGACCGGCGGGCTAGTGGATTGCTTTGATGAGCCGAAAACCATGTCGCAGGCGGTGAAGCTTGGCAGTTTCGACGCGACAACCGAAGGATTTCACAAGGGATGGGTCATATGGCCGCTGATTCCCTACAGCTACAATACCGTCAATGACCTGGGCGGGCAGGCCGCCCCTTCGGCCCCGGATGCCAAGCACTGGCTGGGCACGGATGACACTTCGCGCGACGTGCTTGCGCGGGTCATCTACGGGTTTCGTTTGTCTGTCGCCTTTGGCTTGATCGTGACCTTCCTGACCTCGGTCATCGGCATCGCGGCGGGGGCAGTGCAGGGCTATTTCGGCGGAAAAGTCG
>JANPBI010000064.1:0-15498 GCA_031430315.1 Rhodobacterales bacterium
GCGAGTTCGGCCATCATGATCGTGTCGCGGTCAGACAGGCCCATGAGTGCGCTGACCCACAGCTTCAGGCGGTCCGTCACCTCGGGATCAGCGGCGGGTTTGCGTGTGAACAGGCCCAGCATCAGCTGCCCGTCCGGCCAAGCGGCGCCCAAAGCAGCAGCCCGTCTTCTGCAACGGCGAGCATCCAGCCGGTGTCGGGCGTGACCACCAGATGCGTGATGGCAGCACCGCTACGCCGCTTGATCACCCGGGGATCCGCCATCGGGTCGAGTTCGCTGTAAAGCACCACACCGTTGTCGAACCCGCAGAGCAGTGCATCATGGCCGGGTAGGGCCGTCACGGCTGTCGCCAACGTGTCACCATCAAAGCACAAAGTTAGTGGCTTCTGTCCCATCGGGCCGTTGGCACCATCGAAGGGCCAGCAGATCGCCTCTTGCGCGCCACTGCTGGCGAGGTGGGGCAATTTGCCGACCCAGTCCATCGACTTGACCTTGGCCGGATAGCCTGACATCCGCATGTCGGCCTTGTCGCGCAGCCGCCAGCCGTGCAGGGCGTTTTCCTGCATCGTAGTGACAAGAAATCGGTTGTCCGGGCTCCACGTCACCGCGCCATGGCTGCCCGCCCATTTCAACGACGATGCCTTCCAGTCGCGCCGCCCGCGGGTCCACAGCGTGACGCCGCCGTAATGCGCGACGGCGAGACGCTCGCCCTTGCGGTCAAAGGCCATGCCGCCCACGGTGCTGGGGTGATCGAGGGCATGAATGCGACCCTCTACGTCGGACAGATGTGCTGTCTTGCCGACGGAGGCCGCCCAAGCGCCTTTGGAGTGCGCGGCCACGCAATCGACCCACTTACCCGCAAACCGGGCCAGTTCGACCGTCCCCTTGTCCGCATCCAGATAGAGGACACGGCCATCGTCGCCCCCCGTCAGAACACCGGAGTTGTGGAGGGCCATGCTAAGGATCGCGCCCTGATGTGCGTGAACCTCCTGCATTGGCAGGTCGGGACGGAACACCCGGACCTGCCCATCGCCAAAGCTGGCATAGACGCTGTTGCCGACTGCCACCGCCCCGGTCGGCACCGCATCGCAGTCGAAGTAACGCCCGAGTTTCTCGATCGCGGTCGGCTCGGTTTCGCGGGCGCGTGGCGGCAGGATCGTTACGCCGCCTTGCATGCCTCAAACCCTTCGCGCAGGCCCATGGTGTCAAGGTTGCGGCCGATGAACACCAGCTTCGTCTCGCGCTTTTTGCCTGAGGGCCAGGGCCCCAGCAGGTTGCCGTCCATCAGCATATGAACACCTTGGATCACATAGCGCTGATCCTCGCCCTTCATGTCGATGATGCCCTTGGAGCGCAAAAGGTCCTGCCCCTTTTCGCGCAAAAGACGGCTGAACCACATCTGGAACGCATCGGGGCTCATCGGCACGTCGGAATGCAGGGAAATGCTAGTTACCGCATCATCATGTTCGTGCGCGTGGTCTTCGGTCAGGAAATCAGGTTCGATCTCCAGTACCCGCTCTAGCTCGAACGCCTTCAGACCCAGCACCTGATCCAGATCCACATCGCAACGCGCGGTGCGGATGATCTTGGCGGTGGGGTTGATGCTGCGCAGCCGCGCCTCAACCGCCGCCAGCGCGCTGGCATCGACCAGATCGGTCTTGTTCAGCAGCACGATGTCGGCAAAGGCGATCTGCTCGGCGGCCTCGTGGCTTTCGTCCAGATGGGTGGACAGGTTCACCGCATCGGCCACCGTCAGGATTGCGTCCAGCCGGGTGCGGGCGGCCACGTCGGCATCGACGTAGAAGGTCTGTGCAACCGGCGCGGGGTCGGCAAGGCCGGTGGTCTCAATCAGGATGCCGTCCAGACCTTTCCGTTTCATCAGCCCGCCGATGATGCGGATCAGATCGCCGCGCACGGTGCAGCAGATGCAGCCGTTGTTCATCTCGAACACTTCTTCGTCGGCATGGGTGACAAGGTCGTTGTCGATGCCGGTCTCGCCGAATTCGTTGATGATGACGGCGAACTTGCGGCCGTGGTTTTCGGTCAGGATACGGTTCAGAAGCGTGGTCTTTCCGGCGCCAAGAAAGCCGGTCAGCACGGTGACGGGGATTTGTTCGGTCATGGCTCAGGACTCCAAAGCTGCAGTGAGAGTGGCGATGTTATGGCGCATCATGTTCAGATAGGTGCTCGCCGGGCCATCGGGGCCGGACAGTGCATCCGAGAACAGCGTGCCACCCACCGATGCACCGGTTTCCGCTGTGATCTGCTCAAGCAGGCGGCTGTCGGTGATGTTTTCCATGAACACGGCCGGAATGGCTTCGGCCTTCATCTGGGTGATAAGGTTGGCCACATCGGCGGCAGATGGCTCGGCTTCGGTGCTTAGCCCCTCTGGCGCGTGAAACGTCATGCCGTAGGCTGCGGCGAAGTAGCCGAAGGCGTCATGCGAGGTCACGACCGACCGACGATCCGCAGGCAGGGCGGCGATTGCGGTCAGAATCTCAGCCTCAGCGGCGTCGATCTCGGTCAGATAGGCGGCGGCGTTGGCGGCATAGGTGGCAGCACCCTCGGGATCGGCGGCGATCAGGCCCGCTTCGATATTGGCCACGTAGAGTTTGGCATTGGCCAGACTTTGCCAGGCATGCGGGTCCATGCCGCCGTGACCGTGGTCATCGGCTTCGCCTTCGACCTTCGCCTCGCCCTCTTCGTGGCCTTCCTCGGCCATCTCGCGCGGCTCAATGCCGGTCGTGGCCACCACCACCGGACCTTTGTATTCGGACGCCTCGATCAGCCGGTCCAGCCAGCCCTCAAATTCCAGCCCGTTGACAAACACCACTTTCGCCGCTGCCACAGTTTGGGCATCCGCCGGGGTCGGCTCATAGACATGGGCATCGCCATCGGGGCCGACCAATGTGCTGACCGCCACGCGGTCGCCACCAACCTCGGCCACTATATCGCCAAGGATCGAGAAGCTGGCAACGACGGGCAGCTTGTCTTGGGCGAAGGCCGACAGGGGCAGCATGGCAAGGGCGGTGGTCAGGCCAAGAAAGATGCGGCGGTTCATGGGGTATCCTTTCAGGATTGCAGATGGGGGCGCGGCAGATAGCGCGCCATGAGGCTGCCGTGTGGGCCAAAAATCAGCGAGAGGGCGTAAAGTGCGCCCGCCACAAGGATGATCGACGGGCCGGATGGCAGCGAGACGTGGTAGGAGAGCAGAAGCCCGGTGACGCTGGACAGGATCGCCACCAGCACGGCGACACCGATCATTCCGGCGATCCCTTGCGCCCAAAACCGGGCGGCGGCGGCGGGCAGGATCATCAGGCCGACCGACATCAACGTGCCAAGTGCCTGAAAACCCGCCACGAGGTTCAACACCACCAGCGCCAGAAAGGCGAAATGGGTGATGGCTGAGAGACGGCTGACCGACCGCAGAAAGCTCGGATCGGCGCATTCCAGCACCAGCGGGCGTAACAGCACCGCCAGCGCGAACCAAGTGATCGTGGTGATGCTGCACAAAAGGATCAGGGCGTCGTTGTTCAAGGCCAGAACCGTGCCGAACAGCACATGCAACAAGTCCACGCTGCTGCCCTTGACCGACACGATTAATACGCCCCCTGCGAGGCTGATGAGGTAGAAGGCCGCCATGCTGGCATCCTCCTTGAGCGCGGTGACGCGGGTGACAAACCCCGACAGCAGGGCCACGGCCATCCCCGCCACCAGCCCGCCAATGGTCATGGCGCCCAGCGACAGGCCTGACACAAGGAACCCCACCGCAGCACCGGGCAGGATGGCATGGGCCATCGCATCACCGGTCAGGCTCATCCGGCGCAGCATCAGGAACACGCCAATCGGGGTCGCGCCGATGGAAATGGCGATGCAGCCCAGAAGGGCCCGGCGCATGAAGGCAAAGTCAAGGAAGGGGGTCAGGATCAGGTCGATCATGCCGCGCCCCGGGTTTCGGGCCGGCAGACGGCTGCACCCTCGTCGAACGCCTCGCACATCTGGCGCGCGCGCAACAGGTTAGCTGCGGTCAGCACCTGCGCCGTCGGCCCTTGCGCCACCATCTCGCGGGCGATCATCAACGTGTCAGGGAACTTTGCGCGTATGGTATCCAGATCGTGCAAGACGGCCACCACCGTGCGCCCCTCGCCATGCCACCGCTGTACCAGGGCCATCAGGTCGGCTGCGGTCTTGGCATCAATGGCTGTAAAGGGTTCGTCCAGCAGGATCACCTCGGCCTCTTGCAGCAGAAGCCGCGCGAACAGGACCCGCTGCATCTGGCCACCGGAAAGCGCGCCGATGGGGCGGCGTTCGAACCCGGTCAGGCCCACGGCGGCAAGGGCATTGGCGATGCGATCGGCATGGGCGGGGCCCACGCGTCCAAAGGGCCCGATGTCTGCCCAAAGCCCCATCGCCACCAGATCGCGCACTGAAACCGGAAAGCTTCGGTCGATCTCGGCCTGTTGCGGCAGATACGCAACGCGCGATTTGGTCAGGGAAATCCGACCTTCCAGCGGGCACAGCGCGCCGACGATGCCCTTCAAAAGCGTCGATTTCCCCGCTCCGTTCGGTCCTACAATAGCTGTCAGGCTACCCGAGGCGAAAGTCGCGTCCAGATGGTGCACTGCGGGGTGGCGGTCATAGCCAAGCGTCAGATCGTGCAGAACAATTGCGGGCATGGCTCAGATCACCACCAGCGCAAAGGCCGCCCAAAGCAGGCCCGATACCACAGCTGCTACCGCCAGCCGCAGGCCAAGTCCCGACAGGATCAGGCTGAACCCGTTCATGGCTTGCCTCCCGTGGCGTCGCAATCACCACAACGGCCATGCACTTCGACCACCGGATGAGAGGGGCGAAAACCGTCGCGCGCCAGCGCCTTTGTGATGCGCCCTACTTCTGCGCCAGCGTCGCGCGCTTGCACCCGGCCACAGTCATCGCAAATCGCAAAGACAACGGCCCGGTCGCTCGCGTCCGCCGCCGGAAGATACGCGTTGAGCGATTCAATACGGCGCACACGCCCCGCCCGGATCAAGTGTTCCAACGCCCGGTAAACCGTGGTGGGCGCGATCCTGGGGCGATCAGGTTTAAGGCGGTCAAGAATGTCATAGGCCGAAGCCGGGCCGTTGGCTGCCAGCAGCACGTCAAAGACCAACAGATCATTGCCTGTCAGCACGACGGCATTGGCATGGGGCGGGATTGACTTGATCACGGCGGCCTCTCAGTTTATCGGGAGAGTTATACTATAACATAACACTGCACAAGTGACCTACCGCCGAGTTGGCTTTGCCGCGCTATATCCGGCGTCGCGCCAGCAATCCCACAAAGAAAACACCACCGATCAATCCCGTCACAACTCCGATGGGCATATCCTCAGGGGCCATGACAACACGGGCCGCGATATCGGCCCAGATCAGGAAAACTGCGCCGAACAGGGCCGAGAACGGCAGCACGCGGGCGTTGTTGCCACCCATCACCAGCCGCACGATATGCGGCATCATCAGCCCGACAAAGCCGATGATGCCGGAAAACGCCACCATGACCCCGGTGATGAGCGCGCTTGCAACAAACACCTGCAACCGGAATCTGGCGGGTGCGATGCCAAGGGTTGCCGCTGTCTCATCGCCGACGGTCATTGCGTTCAAGTCGGGCGCGCGCAACCAAAGCCAAAGGCCCGTGGGCACCAACACAGCCAGGGGCCAGATCAGATGTGCCCATTGCGCAAGCCCAAGGCCCCCCAGCATCCAGAACACCACTGTGTGGGTGGCGCGCGGATCGCCCATAAATATGAGCACATTGGCCCCGGCCATCACGATAAAGCTGACGGCAACGCCTGCCAGCACCAGACGGTCGGCGCTTGTCGCCCCGGCCAGTTGGGCCACCCCGACCACCAGTATCGCGGCCACCAGCGCGCCCCCAAAGGCCAAAAGCGGCACGGTCAGCGGCCCCATGAACAGCCCGGTGTGCAACAAGGCCAAAATGGCCCCAAAGGCCGCCCCGGATGAGATGCCCAAGAGATGCGGGTCGGCCAGCGGATTGCGCGTCACCGCCTGCAAAGCCGCCCCCACCAGTCCCAGTCCTGCGCCCACCAGCGCGGCCAGCAGCGCCCGGGGAAAGCGGATTTCCCAGACGATTGCCGAAGCACCCGAGGTCCAAGTGGCCTCGACCACCACCGGCATCAGCTTGTTGGCCAGAACGCCCACGACGGTCGACAGCGGCATGGAAACCGCGCCAACCGCCACGGCCACAAGGATTGATAAGCCAAGGACGCCAAGTCCGATCAAGGCACCGGCACCAACGTTAAGACGACAAAAGTTGGCGGCAGTCAGCGTGCTGTCAGTCATGGTGCCCTCGGGAATGAGGCCCGCACAAGCGCTGCACGGGCCGTTTGATCACTTTGCCGCAAATTCCGCGACCAGCTTTTCCACCGCTTCGATATTGCGCGGCCCCGGCGTCGCCTCGACGTATTCCAGCACGACGAAGCGGTCGTTCACCACCGCGTCAATCCCCACAAAAGCCGGGTTGCCCTTCATGAAGGCTATCTTCTGGTCCGCCTTCACGTCACCGTAGTTCACGATCACGATCACTTGCGGGTTGCGCGCGACCACGGGCTCCCATGCGATCTCGGCCCAGCTTTTTTCCAGATCATCCATGATATTCACGCCGCCGGCCGCCTCGATCAACGCGGTCGGCATAGCGTATTTCCCGGCGGTAAAGGGGGCTTCTTCGCCGCTGTCATAGACGAACACCCGCAGGGGGTTGGTGCGGTCCACCCCCGCCGTTACTTCGGCCAGACGCGCCTTGTAGCCATTCACCAGCGCCGACGCACGGTCAGACACGCCAAAGATTATGCCCAGATTGAGAAGGTCATTATACATGTCCTCCATCGCCACTTTGTCCTTGGGGCCGATGTGGATGCAGCTTTCCGTCAGCTCGTAGGTCTGGATGCCAAAAGGTTCCAGCGTTTCCGGCGTCACTTCGCCACCGATCTTCATGCCGTAATTCCAGCCCGCAAAGAAAAAGTCAGGCTCCGCCCCGACCAACACTTCCTTGGTGGGATATTTGGCGGACAGTTCCGGCAGTTCGGCAACACCTTCGCGCATCACCGGATCAAGCGTTTTCCAGCCCGAAATGCCGGTATAGCCGACCATCTGGTCGCGCAGGCCAAGGACCAGCATCATTTCGGTCAGGTTCACATCATTCGATATGGCGCGGGTGGGTGCTGCCTCAAAGGTTACGTCCCGGTCGCAGCTTTTCACTGCAACGGGAAAAGCGAGCGCCAAAGTGGCAGACAGCAGCAAGGCAAGGATGGCAAGTTTCATGGATCTCTCCGTCAAAGATGAAAGGAATAGCGCGGGCTGGGGCCTGTCTTGTCGATCCGCGCCGTCACGTCGAAAGCGCGGGCGATGGTTTCATGGCTCAGCACCACATCTGGCGCGCCATGCGCCAATACGCGGCCCTGATGCAGGATCAGCACCGCATCGGCATGTTCTGCCGCCAGCGTCAGATCGTGCAGCGTCAGGATCACCGTCAGGCCAAGACCGCGCAGCAGGGTCAGCACGTCCAACTGGTGGCGGATGTCCAGATGGTTGGTCGGCTCATCCAGCACCAGAAGCTCCGGTTCCTGCGCCAGGGCACGCGCCACCATCACACGTTGACGTTCGCCCCCCGACAGGGTGCCAAAGGGCTTGGCCGCAAAGCGCACCAGATCCATCCGGTGCAGACTGGCGGCCACAACCTCGCCGTCCTTCGCCCCTGCCTCGACAAACCCTGCGCGGTGCGGGGTGCGACCAAGGCCCACCATCTCGTTCACTGTTAGGGACAAATCGGTTGGCTGTTCCTGCAGAACGGCGGCCACCCTGCGCGCGGCGACACGGGGCGACAAAGCCCAAAGGTCGATACCCCCTAGCAGCACTTGCCCCACATCTGGGCGCAAGTAGCGGTAAAGCATCCGCAGCAGCGTGGACTTGCCCGCCCCATTCGCACCACAGATCGCCAGAACCTGACCCTTGGGCACAGTAAAACCGACATCATGAAGGATCGGCGTGCCACCGCGCGGTGCCCACGAAAGACCCGATGCCACAAGATGCGGCATCATTGCATGCCCCCATGCTGGACAAGCGGCAGACACGGGATCCGCGCAAGGGCGCTGCGCGACAGCTTGCCGGGGCGGTCGGTGGACGAACACCAGCCGTCATGCAGCGATGCGTAAAAGCCTGCAAAAGCGACAATGTCGGTGCAATCTGCGGGACCGATATCGCCGAACAACCAGGCCGCCTTGCCGTTGGCGGCAAATCCCACCGTGCTGGGGCGCGCGCAGCCAGCCATGCAGCGGACCGGCGATATTATGAACGTGCCCGAAAGACCGCAGGCATCGAAAGCCTCGCGCAAGGTCTGCAGCAGGGTAGCGCCCGGCAGATCATCTGCACCAGCATCGCGGCATGCCGTGCAGACAAAAACGTGGTGGCAGGCCGCATGTTCAGGGTGCGCAGCCATCACAGCACCGTAGGGTTTGGCGCATCGCCGTAAACCGCAACCGGATCGAACACCTTGATGTGCTCAACAAACCGCAGCTGTCCCGCCTGACCCATCGGCACAACCCGGTAAAAGCAGGACCGGTAGCCAACATGGCACGATGCCCCGCCCGCAACTTCGACCCGCAGCCAGACAGCATCCTGATCGTCGTCGATCCGCATCTCGACCACGCGCTGCACAAGGCCAGAGGTCGCCCCCTTATGCCACAGGCTTTGGCGCGACCGGCTCCAGTAATGCGCCTCGCCCGACTGGATCGTCAGGCGCAACGCCTCTGCCGTCATCACCCCCATCATCAGCACTTCACCTGTCTGTGCGTCCGTGGTGGCGACTGCGATATGCCCATCTGCGTTGAAACGTGGCGCCAAGGATGTGCCCTCCTCAACCTCGGCTATGCTTGTGCGTGGGGCAAAAACGGTGGGTTGCATGACGGGCTCCGGACTGTGGCAACAGCTTGCATAATGTAATGTTATAATATAACGCAAGCAGAAATCGACCTGACGAAAGGCGCACCACCCCATGACCGACCCGACAATTCCAATTCCGGTCACACTGCTGACCGGGTTCCTTGGGTCCGGCAAGACCACGCTGTTGAACCACTTGATCCGCGATCCCGGCATGGGGCGGGTGGCGGTTATTATCAATGAATTCGGGGACATCGGCCTTGATCACGATCTGATCGAAGAAGCAACTGAAGAGATGATTCTGCTGCAATCCGGCTGCCTGTGCTGCACGATCCGGGGCGATCTGGTCACGGCGATGCTGGCGCTGTTGCGCCGTCAGGCTGCGGGCGAAGTGGCCTTCGACCGGGTGGTAATCGAGACGACAGGGCTGGCTGACCCCGGCCCGATTCTGCACACCCTGCTGATCGAGCATGAACTGGCGGCAGCCTTCCGTCTGGACGGCGTTGTGACCACGGCCTGTGCTGCCACTGGGCCGCACAGCCTTGACGCGCAGTTCGAGGCAGTGAACCAGATCGCCCTTGCCGACCGGATCGTGCTGACCAAGACCGATTTGGTCACCCCGGCGGAATTGGCGCGCTTTGAAGGCCGGCTTGCCAACATCAACCCCGGCGCGGCGCGGGTTGTGGCCGACCATGGCGGCGTGGCCCCCGGCGTCCTGTTTGGCCTTGGCGGACTGGATGTGGCGGCCAGCCCGGATCAGACCCTGTCATGGGTGAATGCCCCCGCCTATGCCGCCCCCATGCCAGCCCCCGCCATGGCCATGGGCATCGGCAATCCGGGCTATGGGCTGTTCAGGCCAAATCCGGCTGCCGACCTGCTTGCCGGGCTGTCGTTGGGGTTTCACCGGCCTGCAGTCCCCGCCGCTTTCAGCGTGCATGACAGTCGCATCACCTCGGTCTCGGCCATCATCGGCGACCCGATCCGGGCTGATCTGTTCGACTTTTGGCTGGATACGTTGATCGCGCTGCGTGGCCCCAACATCCTTCGCATGAAGGGGATCGTCCATGTCGAAGGCATTCCGCACCCCTTCGCCTTTCATGGAGTGCAGCATATCTTTCACCCGCCGGTCAGCCTGCCGCACTGGCCCGAAGGGAATCGTGCCAGCCGTATCGTGGTGATCGGACGTGACATTCCCCGCGATTTTCTGGCCGACAGTCTGGCATTCCTTCGTGCCCCACCTGCGCCTGCCAAACGGGGCGGGATGCTGGTGCAGAACATCCAGATGCCGTTCTGACAACGGCCCAATATGACAGACCCATACCCAAATCAAAGGTAGCGCATGCAACCCTCTTTCAATCGCATTCCCGTCACTGTCCTCTCCGGCTTTCTGGGCGCGGGCAAGACCACGCTGATGAACCACGTCCTGAACAACCGCGAAGGCCGCCGGGTGGCAGTGATCGTCAACGACATGTCCGAGGTGAACATCGACGCCGACCTGATCCGAGAAGGCACCGACCTGCGGCGATCCGAGGAAAAGCTGGTCGAGATGACCAACGGCTGCATCTGCTGCACCCTGCGCGACGACCTGCTGATCGAAGTGCGCAAACTGGCCTTCGAGGGGCGGTTCGACTACCTTTTGATCGAATCCACGGGCATCGCCGAACCGCTGCCCGTAGCCGCGACCTTTGATTTTCGCGACGAGGAGGGCAACAGCCTGTCCGACGTTGCCAGGCTGGACACGATGGTGACCGTGGTTGATGCGGCGAACCTGCTGCGGGACTTTTCCAGCCATGATTTTCTGGCCGACCGCGGCGAAAGCCTTGGCGAGGGAGATACGCGCACACTGGTCAATCTGCTGACCGATCAGATCGAATTTGCCGATGTGATCGTGCTGAACAAAGTGACGGATGCAGGCCCCGACCGCACGGACGCCGCGCGCAAGATCATCCGTGCCCTGAACCCCGATGCGCGGGTGGTCGAGACTGACCATTCGCGTGTAAATGCAGAGGCGATCTTTGATACAGGATTGTTCGACTTTGATGCAGCGCACACACATCCGATGTGGGCCAAGGAGCTGTACGGCTTTGCCCATCATGTGCCGGAAACTGAAGAATACGGCATATCGTCTTTTGTCTACCGCGCTCGAGAGCCTTTCCATCCGGCAAAGATCCATGCGGTTCTGAATGGCGATCTGCCCGGCGTGATCCGCGCCAAGGGGCATTTCTGGATTGCCTCGCGTCCCAACTGGGTGGCCGAGTTCAGCCTTGCCGGGTCGATGTCATCGGTCACACCCCTTGGCGGCTGGTGGGCATCGGTGCCGCGTGAGCGCTGGCCCACGCATCCCGATGCCTTGGCCGAGGTTGCCGGAAAGTGGCAGGAACCGTGGGGCGACCGGCGGCAGGAGATCGTATTCATCGGCGCGGGACATGACCGCGCCGCGATCACGGCAGCCCTTGATGCCGCGCTGGTGACCAGCGCCGATTTTGCGCCCGAGGCGTGGAAGGATCTGCCCGATCCGTTCCCGGCCTGGCGCCGGACACAGGAGGCCTGACCCACCCGCCGCAAACATCGACCAGAAATCAGCGAGACCCGACAATGCTACAGCGTAACCTCGCGACTTCACTTCGGCGCCGTGCGGACCAGAACCCGATGCGGGCCTTCGATGCCCTGCCAACCGACCTGCGCAGATGGCTGACGCAGGCATCCCTGCCGTGGAGCGCGCGGTCCGTGGATCGCCTATGGCGGCGCGCACTGCGTGAGGCAAAAGGTGATGAAAGCGCCGCCGTCGCGCGTCTGGAGGCCGCCCAACAGCGGCTTCTGGCGCGGGATGCAAGGAAGGTTTGGGGTGCAAACTATCCGGTAGCCAAATTGTTTGAGCCGGGAAAATAACCCGCAAAAGGGCTGTCTGCAGAGTGAAAATGCTCGTGATTGAGTGGATCATGATAGGAAAAGATCCAAGACGTTATGCACCGCTTTGGTTTTCGACCGAAGGGATGCGTCGGCCACCCAGATTTCAGCATCCATGCGCGCAAGTCGTGCGATTGCAAGATGCGCTGATGCCCCGGAATCTCCACCGAAATCAAATTACTTGCATTACTTGACTAAAATTATCAGAAATACGAAAGGTCGAGCCGAACCGCGCCAGATCATGAACCTGATACCCGGAATACGGGTGCGCGCGAGGAGAGTGGAATGACCCGATCAACCCCCCCAAACACCAACGTCAGGTTGCCCGGATGAGCAGTTGCAACCATCCGCCAGCCAACACCATGCCTGTCTCGGAAATCGGGTTCGATGCGTTCGAGATCGGTCTGCTGGCAGTGCTCCGCCATTTCTGCACCTGCTTTTGTGCGCCGCAGTCGCAGGCCTGGTTGAATGCCTATGACATCGCGACCGAACGCTGGGGGATCAGCGAGGGGCCAAAAGCAGCGCAAAGCCTGCTTGCAGTGGCCGAGGCGATGCGCAGATCGCGCCAGACCATGTTCGTCTTCTCCAGTCCGAGATGCCTGATCGGGCGCGAGAATATGACCCCGAACGAACGTCAGTTCATGCAGGTCATTCACTCAGCGCGGCGCGGCAATCTCGGCGTGGCGCGAACGGCGGCCATGATGCTGTGCGAGGGCGGCGATACGCAAGCGTTCATTCAGGCGGCCCTTGCGATGGCAGGATTATTCCCGGCAACGGATGGGCGGGGTGCGAAACGTGACGTGATCTTTGCGATTTCGTCTGGGGCATCGTTGCATTGACGAATGCGGTCGTCACAAAGGCCGCGTTGCTCGATCTCGAGCCGCGTGCAGGATTTGTTTTGTTCCGCGACCTTGGCCGCCAGCTCGAATTGCAAATGGCAGAAGCCGAAACAGATTTTTCAGTGATGACCGCGAATGGCGAGATTTCGTTGCAGGTGAAGGGCAGCGCAATCGACTTGGCGTTGCGTGCGCAAAACGACGTGCGGCTGCACGCGTTGAAACAGGTCGTATTCGCCCTTCTTGCGCGGCTAGACCAGCCGGTGGTTCCAAACTGGGATCATATCGCAACCGGATCTTTGCCGCCAAACCTTGCAGTGGCGCATGTCGCCACGATTTCGTGGATCTCGCCGCATTTCAGCCGGGTGCGTGTAGTGGGGCAAGGCTTGCAGCGATTTGGTGATGGTGGTCTGCATTTCCGGCTGCAGCTGGCTCAAAACGGGCGCACGCCGGTCTGGCCCCGGATTGCACCGGTTGGGCGCACCGTCTGGCCTGAAGGGGATGATGCTCTGCACCGGCCGGTTTACACCACCCGTGCGTTCGATCCTGCAGGCGAGTGGCTGGATTTCGATATATTCTTGCATGACGGTGCCAGGGTGACCGATTGGACCTATGCCGCAGTTGCGTGTGATCCGGTGGGTTTGATGTGACCGTCGGGCAGTGACATTCCGCGGGCGGCATGGGTGGGTCTGTTTGGCGATGAAACGGCCATGCTTGTCGTTGCTCGCATCTTGGCGGCTCAGCACCCGGATACAGTCGGACACGCCTTCATGGTGCTGGACGATCTGGCGAATGTACAGCCGCTGCACCATGCGGCAGGCATCACCTTACAATGGCTGACACGCGGAACGGGGGGTGATCTGAACGCGGCACTGCGCGGGCTGACCTTGCCGGAAGCCGACAGGTTCGTGTGGTTTTCATCGGAATCCGCCGAGGCCAGCGCCGCCCGGACCTATTTGCGCGACGAACGCGGCTTTGGCCGCATGGAAACCAGTATTTCCGGCTTCTGGTCAGCGGGCAGTGCCGGTTCCGATTGATCCAGGCGGGTGCGCCCTGTGGATTCGGTCAGGCTGCGGTGGCGCTGTGCGGCAGGACAAACCTCCCCTGTGCGGGCGGCGTATTTACCCGCAAGGCGCAGTGATGGGCGCGCGACAGCAAGGCATCCGTCAGGATTTCGGCGGGATGTCCCGTGCCAAGGATCTGGCCTTCGCCCAGCAGAACCACCGGATCGGCAAACATCGCCGTCAGGTTCAGATCATGCATCACTGCAACGACGCCGCCACCCACATCGGCATAGCTGCGTGCGATGTTCATCACCATCGGCTGATCGCCGATATCAAGGCTGGCCACGGGCTCGTCAAGAAACAGCCAGCGCGGGCCTTCGGGGCCGACATGCACCCAGACCTGCGCCATCAGACGTGCGAGGTGCACGCGTTGCTACTCGCCCCCCGAAAGTTCCTGATAGAACCGGTTGGAAAAGCCGTTCAGCCCAACGGCGGCCAGCGCCTGCGCGGCCACGACCGGATCATGTGCCGATAGGCCCTCTGTCAGCCCCAGCCTGACGACTTCGCCAACCAGAAACGGAAAGGCCAGTGGCGTGGCTTGCGGCAATATGGCGCGGATGGCGGCAAGTCCGGCAAGGCGTGCGCCTGCGACGGGTATGCCATTGAGGGCCAGATCTGCAACCGCTGCAATCTCCCCGGACAGGGCGCGCAGAAGTGTGGTCTTGCCGGACCCGTTCGGGCCGACAATGGCGATGATAGCTCCGGCGCGGGCCTGTAAATCGACAGCAGAAAGGATGCACCGATCTGCGAGGGGTATGGTCAGGTTTCTCGCATGCAGCTTGGCGTCACAAGTCCATGATGCCGCGACCGCGCAGCAGGATACCCAGGAAAACCGGCGCACCAAGCACCGCCGTCACGATGCCTATGGGCAGTTCGGCGGGCACAACGACAAGCCGGGCAATGATATCGGCACCGACCAACAGGATTACCCCCAACAATGCGGCATTTGGCAAGAGGTAGCGGTGATCCGGTCCGACCGTCAACCGCAACAGATGCGGCACCACTATGCCGGTGAACCCGATCCCGCCGGCAATGGCTACGGCCGCTCCGGTCGCCGCAGCCACCCACAGGGTCGTCAACGTCTTGATACGCTGCACTTCGATCCTGGCATGCAGGGCCGCAGCCTCGCCCAGGGCCAGCATGTTCAGCCCGCGCGCCAGCATCGGCGACAGCAGCAGCACCGGCAGGATCAACGGCGTCGCCATCGCCATTTTGTGCCAGCTTGCCCCGCCAAGAGATCCCATGCCCAAGAAGGTCAGGTCACGCAATTGCCGATCATCTGCAAGGTAGATCAGGAGACCTGTTGCGGCCCCGGCCAGTGCGCCAAGGGCGATCCCGGCCAGCAACATGGTCGCAACCGATGTCTGCCCGCGCCGCGATGACACGGCGTAGAGCAGGAACGTTGCTGCCCACCCGCCAAGAAACGCGGCAAAGGGCACCAGATGCATGCCGATGACCGCGTCGACACCAACCGGCAAAAGCCCGCCCAGCACGATGGCCAGCACGACGCCCAACCCCGCGCCAGCCCCGACGCCAACCAGCCCCGGATCGGCCAACGGATTACGGAACAAGCCCTGTGACGTTGCCCCCGGCACCTAATCCAGTTTGAGGTAGACTCTGTCCCAACCGAAAGGACCAGAGATGAAGCGCAGCAGGTTCACCGAAGACCAGATCATCCATTGCCCGGCAGGCGATTTGTGAAACAAATCTGCCGGGAGGGGGCATTCTGAAAGAGCATGAGGCTGGGGTTTCCGTCGCTGAT
>JANPBI010000065.1:0-8016 GCA_031430315.1 Rhodobacterales bacterium
CGACGTCAACCGCCTGCAATGGACCACCGACCTCGCCGCCGACATCCTGCCCCTTGACCACCTGCCACGCCTCATGTGGTCGACCGAAATCGCGGGCCATGTCACTGCCGCCGCCGCGTATGAGACCGGCCTGACGATCGGCACCCCCGTCACCTGCGGCACCATCGACGCGGCGGCCGAGGCGGTCAGCGTCGGCGTCCAGCATCCGGGCGAGATGATGATGATGTATGGATCGACCATCTTCATCATCCAGGTCACCGGCCACCCCGTCCGCGACCCGCGCCTGTGGTACGCGCCCTGGCTGTTCCCCGGCGTACATGCCTCGATGGCGGGCCTTGCGACATCGGGCACGCTGACCCACTGGTTCCGCGACCAGCTCGCCCGCGACGCCGACTTCGCGACCTTGGCTCTTGAGGCCGAGGCGTCGCCGAAAGGAGCAAAGGGCCTCATCTGCCTTCCCTATTTCTCGGGCGAGCGCACCCCCATCCACGACCCACGCGCGCGCGGCGCGTTCTTCGGCCTCGACCTGACACATACAAGGGGCGACATGTTCCGCGCCGTCCTCGAGGGAATCGCCGCCGGCACCGCCCATGTGATCGAGACCTATGCCGAGGTCGGCGCGGCCCCGTCCAAAGTGCTGGCGGTGGGTGGGGGGACCAAGAACGCCGTCTGGATGCAGGCGACCTCCGACATGGGAGGCATCGCGCAGTTTGTCTGCGAGCATACGGTCGGCGCGAGCTACGGCAACGCGTTCCTCGCCGCCTGCGCCGTGGGGCTTGCGGTGCAGGACGACATCGGCCAGTGGAACCCGGTGGTGAGGATCGTGCAGCCCGAGGCGGTGGAAGCCTATGCGCGCCAGTACCCGCTGTGGAAGGCGCTGTATGTGCAGACGAAGGAGATTGCCTGGGGGTTGGGTGGCTGACAACGCCTCCCAAATCTCCCAGAACTGCCCCCAACGCCCGGAATCGAGGCGCGTAGCGCCGCCGGGCAGCGCCTGACCGCCCCCCGGGAGGGCGGGTCTGCCACGGTTGCCAGCAGAAATCCGGTGGGAGTGGTTGAGGGATAAAGCGCGTAGAACGAGCGCCGGCGCGTCCACCCGAGGTCGGGCGTTAACCGACGGTAAAGCTAAGAAGAGTCAATTCAAACCGTGGGCAATCAGAAGCTGACCATACTTGTTCAAGTCATACATGTAGCCACCGCTTCCATCCATTGCGTCGCCGCCATCAATCCCCGTATGACGCAGCAGTCCAGAGGCTTGCAGAGATGCGGCAACGTCGTCGTGTTCCTGAAGCCCAGGATGGAAGGACAAGAGAAATAGTAGGTCGGGCGCATAAACACGGTTTACTATTGCGACGAGGCGCATAGCCTCACTGAGTTGATCAATCTTGCCGGAAATATGTGCAGCGAGGATTTTTCCCATGATCTTGGGCTTAGATAGGTCGTCCGTTCTTTCAAGAATCAGCAAGATGTTCGCGCCAAACGACTCCATCCGATCTTGACGTTGAAGACGTTCAACAAAGGCAATGCGTTCCGCGTCAGTCGATAAATTTAGCCCTTTGAGGAAACGCACAACTTTATTTAGGAAAATCTGTGATCTTACTTCTCGAACTGCTTTGAACCCACCCGTGAGTAGGCCAACAATCGGTACGCCATCTAGTGCGCCAGAAGAAATTACTTTGTCGAGTACCAGATCGCTCGTATTGGCGATAAGCTCAAAGCTCTCGCTGCCTATCGAACTTGAAAGCCCAACTCCGAGTGATCCAGGATCTTTTTCAACTTCATCGGTCATCGAATGATCTCGTTTTTGTTGTGCAGGCTGTAGCTTTAACCTATTCGTCCTCCCCTCATAACTCTCCCAACAGCACCGCACCCTTGCGCAGGATATAGCACCCATATGGCCCGCTGTCTTGCCGTCCGCACAATCGCAAACGCCTTGTTGGTCGCAGGATAGATCGCTGACCGCAACTACAACAAACGAAAACGGGGGCCATCGACCCCCATCCCCTCGCGCTCAACCCAAAGCTTACGCGGCAGGCATCAGCACCGTATCAATGATGTGGATCACACCGTTGGACGTACCCACGTCTGCCGTGCTGACCTTGGCGGCACCGACATGCACGGCACCATCCTTGCCCATCACATGGACCTTTTCGCCGCCGAGGGTGGCGACGTCGGCCATCTTGTCGGTGAACTCCGACGCCATGTGCTTGCCCGACACGACGTGCAGCTTCAGGATCGCGGTCAGCTTGTCGATGTTGGCGGGCTTCACCAGCTCTTCGACCGTTCCGGCCGGCAGCTTGGCAAAGGCGTCGTTGCTGGGCGCAAAGACGGTAAAGGGACCGGCACCCGACAGCGCGTCGGTCAGGTTTGCAGCGGTCAATGCGGTCACAAGCGTCGAGAAGGCCGGGTTACCGGCTGCAGTTTCAACAATGTTCATGGAAAGTCCTTTTTCGCGAACGGGAGGTTCGCTCTTGCTGATATGGCGCGGCGCACGGACATTGGTAGGGCAGGGCGGAAATGAGCCCCCTTACGGCGGCGTCGCTACAACTCGGGCAGGTCAACCACACCTTTCCGCAGGATGAAACACCCATACGGCCCGCTATCCCCCGTCCGCACAATCGCAAACGCCTTCTTCGCCGCCGCGTAAAACGCAAACCGCTCCAGCGCCTGCATCTTCACCGCGCGCCCCTCCGCCGCGTCCACGACGCCTTGCATCCGCGCGAAGACCGGCACCACGCCGTTGGGATCGCCCACCACCTGCATCCGCATCACCGGGGCGTCTACAAACGTGTCCAGCGGCATCAGCGTCAAGATCGCCCGCGCCGCAGTGGGGATATCGCAGCCGGTCATATCCAGCAGCCGCCCATAGGTCGTCTCGGCGGCAATCGTCGCGGCGGGGTGGTTCACGTCACAGATCACCAGATCGTCGCCATGCCCCATCAGCATCAGCACATGCACGATTTCCGCCGAAAGCCGCTGGTCGATCCGTTTGAGCATGTCTAATCACCCCTTTGTCCTGCGACATTAGGTGAGGACGGGGCAGCAAGAAAGCCACCCCGCACGCTTTTGCGTCAGTCAGGCCGGATCATCCAGTTTACCATTGCGGCCCCGTCAGGAAAGTTTCCACGAAAGGTCAGACCGGCAATCCGCTGGCCAGTCCAGGTCTGCAATGCGCCACCTGGCAGGATGCGGTTGAAGGTGATGGACTGCGCGCCCTGGTTCCAGTTTCCGGTCAATGCCGCGCCGCCGAGCGCGCCGGAGAACTGGCCATCCGCGCTCATTTGGCTGATCGAAAAGCGCAGGACTTCGCCGCGGTCGTTGGTGGCCAAAAGCGACTGCGCCATCGACCAGCCAAAGGTCATGCCCTGAGGCATGCCGCCGATCTCTTCGGAGAACCAGCCGTTGATCCGGTTGGGGCTGGTCGTGTTCGCAAACCAGGACTGCAGATAACCTGCATTGATGGTGCGGCGGAACTGCAGGTCGCCGAAGCCTTCCATATAGCTGCCCTGCATCGGGTCGCCATAGATCGTGCCTTTGAACCCGCCGCCCGTTTCGATCTCGCGCACGACAAAAAGCCCGATCCAGGTGTTCCCATCGACGATCATTGGCGTGTCGACCCGGAAGATCGATGTCCCCGACAGCGGAAACTGCTTCAGGAACGCCGCGTAAACATGCGCCGGCATGTCCGCCGGACTGTCATATTCGCGATAGCTGCGCGAGGCCATCAGGCCGGTCGTCACCTCCCAAGGGACCACCGATCCTGCAACCGTCGTGTGTCCTGTGCGGAAACTGCGATTCCAGACGAATTCGATGGCCGTAATCTTGCCGGCCTTTGTGGGAATCTGGAACTTCGTCGACATGCTCTGGTTTTGCTGGAATTGCAGCCCGAACGTCTGGCTCAACTCACGCGATGTGGTTTCGCTGACCTTTTGCGAGGCCTCTGCGCCGAACTTGACACCGACCTTGACGGCCTTCACCGGAACCTCGCCGGTCACCTCGGCACTTCCGCCACCGGCATTCTCGGCCGAACTGCTGTTGGTGATCTTGCTGCCCAGGGTGCCGCTGGTCGTGGTTTCGAGGCTGAAAGTGGTCGTGATTTCATCCGTCGTGTCGGCGCTGAAGCCGCGTTTGTCAAAGAAGTACCACGCACCGCCCAGCACGTCGGTCTGTTCGACCGGATCTAAGGCAATCGAAAGGACCTCTTCGACCTTTGCCACCATGCCAACAGCAGTGACGATGACCTCGTCGTCACTGCTGTACCGGGTGCCTGCAGTGCGC
This sequence comes from Rhodobacterales bacterium, assembly GCA_031430315.1. Taxonomy (GTDB): domain Bacteria; phylum Pseudomonadota; class Alphaproteobacteria; order Rhodobacterales; family Rhodobacteraceae; genus JAJNPS01. The sequence continues at coordinate 4,279 of JANPBI010000065.1, forward strand.
AGGAACGGATGGCCGGGCGCACCGCTCTTGACCTCCATCTGGAAGCTTCCCTGCGGGTGGTCGACATTGGTTGTTGCGCCAGGGGCAAGCCAGCCGTCGCGGTGCCCGACGACATAGACAGTATCGCCGATGTTGAAGGTGCGCCAGAAAATGAACTGATTGAACTGATTGGTCAAAAGCATAAAAAAAACCTCATAAAAGAAGGATCACATCGCAATGTCGCGGTAAAATTCCGCAGCGAAAAACTACAATCAAAGATTGATTCGCACAAGCTGGGGTTGTGCTGTGCAGGGGTTATTTGGGCCTACTTCACCGCCCCCGCAGCCATTCCCTTGATGATGAACCGCTCCAGGAACACCCCGATGATCACTAGGGGCAGGATCGCCGCAAAACTCAGCGCGGCCATAGACCACCACGAAATCCCCTGGCTCCCCGTCTGGCTCGCCACCATCACCGGCAGCGTATAGGCGTGGGTAGAGGTGATAAGGGCCGCAAAGAAATACTCGTTCCAGGTCAGTACCAGTGACAGAATGAAGGCCGCGACCATGCCGGGCAGGGCGATGGGTAGGATGATTGTCAGGAACGCTCCCCACACCCCCAACCCATCCACCATAGCGGCCTCCTCCAGCTCGGTCGGGATGGATTCGAACTGGTCTTTCATAATCCAGATCACGATGGGCAGCACTGACAGAGTATAAAGCAGGATCAGGCCGATCCGTGTGTCCAGAAGATCTACCTCGCGGTAAAGGACCAGGAACGGCAGGGCCAGCACCACGGGCGGCAGGATCAGCTGGCTGAGGAAGAAGAACGAGATATCGGGGTTGCGCATGTAGCCGAACTTGTAGCGAAACCGCGACAGGCCATAGGCAGCCATCGTCCCCAGCATGACGGCCAGTACCGACGACGAAAGAGAGGTAATCACCGAATTGGTGAACCGCTGGAGAAACTCGGTCCGCACCGTGGATTCCGCGCCGATGGTTTCGGGGGACAGGCCGATGCTTTTCCATCCCAGCCAGCTCGGCGAATAGTCGACCCAGGGGATCAGGTTGCCCTTCATCACGTTGGGGGCCATCTTGAAGCTGGTGGTCAGCGTCCAGTAAATCGGGAACAGGCAGATGAACGCCCAAAGGATCAGGATGCCGTAAATCAAGATGCGGTTGGCGTACCATTTGACGCGCAAGCCGCGGTCGGCCTCGGCATCATGGAATATCTGGGTTTCGGCCATCCTCTCAGGTCCTTGGCCGGGTAAAACGATCGGCAAACTTCATCAAAATGGTCATCACGACGATAATGATCACCAGATAGACCATGGCCAGCATAGTGCCGTAGCCGACATTGGATCGGTCCCGATATTCGCGGAAGATAAAGCTGGTGACTGTGTCTGTCGCCCCTCCGGGTCCGCCCGACGTGACGTTGATGACGATATCCGCCAGTTTCAATTTGAAGATAATGCGGATCAGCACCGCCGTGATCGACACCGGCAGCATCAGGGGAAAAGTCACCTCCCAGAACGATTTCCAGCCCGTAGCCCCATCGACCTTGGACGCCTCGGTCAATTCCTTGGGGATTGCCTGCAAGCCTGCCAGCAGCATGATCATCATGAAGGGGATATAGGTCCAGGCATCCATCAGCATGATCGTAGCGCGGGCAATTTCAGGCGAGCCGAAGAAGGACGGGTTCTCCCATCCCAGCGCGCGCGCAAGGCGGGCCAGGGGACCAAAACGCGCTTCAAGCATGGATTTACCGATCATCCAGCTGACCGCGACCGGCGACAGCATCAGCGGCAACAGGAACGCGACCCGGAAGAACTTGCGTGCGCGAATTTGACTGTTGAGGACCAGGGCCAGACCAAAGGCCACCGCATATTCCACAAAGATCGCCAGCGTATACCAGATCATGTTGGTCATGGCGTTCCAGTAGAACGGGTCCGCCCACATCTGGCGCAGGTTCGCCAGACCATTGAAGGCACGGCCATCGGGTGAAGACAGGTTCCAGTTGGAAAAGGCGATGACCAGCCCAAACAGTAGCGGAAAGACCGTCAGCGAGATCACGAACAGTGCGGCCGGCAGTACGAACAGCGTCCGTTTTCCCTGCTCCCCCCGGATCGACACCTGTCCCCAGCACAAAGCAACGGACCAAGTGATGTAAGCGTAGAGGGTCGGGCGCCAGTTCACAAAGCCAAGGTCGACACTGCCCCTGGCGTGCAGGGTCTGCGCGATGGCCACGGCAACCAGGACGGCCGCCGATCCCCAAATAAGGACATGTCCGAACCTGCGGCGCTGCGCCGAAATGTTGTCGTTGGTTACGACGTGAAGAAGATCACCGCTGCTCATGACTGACATGTTAGCTGCGGGAATCGCCCGAGGGAAGGGGCCCAATCGCCGAAGGCTCCGTCGCTTAGCGCTATGATCGAAATCAACAAGTGTTGGGCTGCTTTGCGACAGATTGGACTTGCAAGGCCCTACCAACGCGATCACAACGCGTGCCGTAATGGGTCAAGTATCGCGCGTTACCTATTGATTAAAAACGGTTTGTACAGTTTTCTTGCGATCCAGGACTCTCGTGAAATCACGTCTGCCAATCCCGACTTGCTGTTGATTGTGATCGGTGAGCGTGACCCATTGTCGCGATGATGGTGATTTGGCGAGTCGTTTTGACAAGCCGCTACACCGGGCAAGAAGAGGATGCACTTCACCCCAGGGCCACACAGTGACGACAAGGACACGGAGGTCAACAACGTCCAACCATCCAGCCAAGATATGGCCAACCGGCTCTACCCTGAGAGTAGCGGATGAAATCTAGGGCTATCGCAGCGACCGTATGACGACCCGCGCCATTTTGTAACCGCCCGTGCAGAAGGCTGTGTTGAACTGATTGCGCAATCCCGTTCGCGGGCAAGCAAAGTAATGGGATGATCGTGGAACTGGGCGTACTTACCACGCTCGTCGCGGTCATGCTGGCCCTGCTGTTTTTGTTCGCACTGTTAGCAACCCTTATCGGATTCAAGTCCGAAAATAGCGCATCGGCACTGGCCCGGCGGTGCACGCGATAAATCTGGAAGAGCAGAATGCTGCAGTTCGGTGGTTTTGCCATCATGCCGGTTGCGCTGCTAGTGTTGTCGGGCCATGGCGAGGCGGTCGATGCGCCGCACTGGATCGGCTACAGTTCCGCGGCACAGGCGTTCCTTTTTGGTCGGCGTCGGCGTCCATAAGTCGCGGTTCATTTGGCCGATGAAGTTGGTGTCGCGGCCAAAGGAAGGCACGTCGGCCATTCGGGGCGGCTGGTTGGTATCGCCGATGTTCGGCATCCCGCTGCTGACTAGCTCATGGGTGACAAGGGACGATCTGCCGACGACGATCTGAAGGGGGACTGGCGGGACACCACTCGCCTAGCCTGCATAGAATACCTAGGTGCGGCGTGTTTCGGGGACGATCAGGATTGGACGTCCATCACCTGATCCGCCCCAGTAACTGCTGGGCGTGTTGAGGGCGGCATTGACTGACTCGCGGTGGTGGTCGGGCAGGTCAAGACCGAAGCCATATTGGTTCAGCACAGATTCAATGGCTGGGGCAGGCTGCCGGCCACTGGCGCTGCCGACACCTCCGGCCCAGAAGTCGTCGCCAGGAACGGGTGTCGCGGCCCAACGCTTTGCCCCAGATTGTACATTGAGCCAGTCTGCGCCACCCGCCGCGACCCGTTTGGCACCAGCTGCAGTCAACAAGATGACGTTGAAGCCCG
>JANPBI010000066.1:0-3649 GCA_031430315.1 Rhodobacterales bacterium
TGAGCGTCGAACGCGCCGCCTATGGCATGTTCACCATCGTCAACGCCAACATGGTCAACGGCATCCGTCGCGTGACGGTGGAACGCGGCTATGACCCGCGCGATTTCGTGCTGGTTGGTGCGGGCGGGGCGACGGCGGCCCACATCACCGCGCTGGCCGATGCCATCGGCATCGACACCATCGTGTTGCCGAAGCTGGCTTCGGGCCTGTGCGCCTTTGGTCAGATCATTTCGGACGTGAAGTACAACTACATGGCCACTGCACCTTTGCGGCTGGACAATGACGCGGCTTTTTCGCGGATCGACGTGCTGTTCAACCAGATCGAGGCGCAAGGCGTCGCACATCTGAAGACGGATGGCTTCAAGGCCAAAGACATCATCACCAAACGCAGCCTTGACATGCGTTATGTCGGGCAAGTCCATGAATGCACAGTGGAAATCGGAAACTTCAAGGTGGATGCCAAGTCTATCGCCAAGATCAAGGACGCCTTCCACAAGCGGCACAAGGAGCTTTACACCTATGCCGAAACGCAGTCGGTCGTCGAGGTAGTGAACATCGAAAGCACGGTCTACGGCGTCGTGGACAAGCCCGCGCGGATGACCATCGGCAAGGGCGCCACGGCGCAAAAGGCAGTGAAAGGCTACCGCGATGCCGTGTTCAGCGCCGACGGCAAGCGGGTGCGGACGCCGATTTATGACGGCACTCCGCTGGGCGTCGGGGCCTCGATCAAAGGCCCTGCCGTGATCGAAGAAGTCACCACAACACTTGTGCTCGAACCGGGCTGGACGGCGCGGCTGGATGCAAGCGGCTCTTACCTCATTTCCCGCGATACCAGGAAAGGGGCGAAATGAGTGATCTGAACGCTGACAAGATATCGGTTGCCTTCGCAGGGCTGCGCGCCCTGTCGGAGGTGGACCTCAAGGTAACCTCCGGCCAGATCGTCGGGCTGATCGGCCCGAACGGGGCGGGGAAAACCACGCTTGTCAACGTGATGACCGGATTTCAACCCGCAACTTCTGGCTCCGTCAGTCTGGACGGGCAAAACCTGTCCGGTCTGAAACCGCACGAGCTGCGCCGCCGGGGCGTCGCCCGTACTTTTCAGGGCGGGCGGTTGTTCCGCGATCTGGCGGTGATCGACAATCTGGAAGTGACGGGGGTCGGCCTTGGCCTTTCCCGCGCCGCCGCCATTGCCGAGGCCGAGGCCATGCTGGACTGGGTCGGCATCGCGCCCCTGGCGAACCGGATTGCTGGGGCGCTGCCCTATACTGACGAACGCAGGGTAGCGATCGGCCGGGCGCTGATGGGCAAACCCGCCTTCGTGCTTTTGGATGAACCCGCCGCCGGGATGAGTGCGACCGAGGCCCAAGACCTGGCTGCCCTGATCCGCCGCATCGCAGGCGAGATGGGCTGCGGCGTCTTGCTGATCGAACACAACGTCGGGCTGGTGCTGGATCTCTGCCACCATGTCGTAGTTCTGGACAGCGGCGTTGTTATCGAAACTGGCGATCCCGCCGCAATCCGCGCCAGCGAACGGGTGCGCCATGCCTACATGGGCACTGCCGCCGATACCAACCTTCCGGTGCTTGAGGTGATGGAATGAGCCTGCTTGCGCTTTCCAATGTCTCGGTGCGCTATGGCCGTCTTACGGCTGTGCGCGGGGTGACCTTTTCCCTGGCCGAGGGCGAGATCCTGTTCATCACCGGGCCGAACGGGGCCGGAAAATCCTCGCTTCTGCGCGCCATCGCCGGGGTGACTCCGCCATCCGGTGGGCGGATCGACTTTGCGGACCACGACATCACCGGGCGCGCGCCCGAGGACATCGCGCGGCTTGGCCTGTCGATGGTGCCTGAGGGGCGGGATGTGTTTGGCGGCCTGACCATCGAGGAAAACCTGATGGTCGGCACCGGAATGCACAGCGCGACCCGCGGCTGGAAAGCCCGTGCCGCGACCGAACTGGAAGCGGTCTATGCCACTTTCCCGATCCTGAAAGAACGCCGCCATAGCCAAGCCGGTCTTCTGTCGGGCGGCCAACAGCAGATGCTGGTGATCGGACGGGCTTTGATGACCAGCCCGCGACTTGTGGCAATTGACGAACCTTCGCTTGGTCTGGCCCCGAACATCACCGATCAGGTCTATGAACGGCTGATCGCACTGCAGGCCATGCGCAAGCTGACCCTTCTGATCGTCGAGCAATCCTCGACCCGGGCCATGATGGTCGGAGGGCGGATGATGCTGATGCGCAGTGGCGAGATCGTGCTGGACGGCGACGCCCGCGCCCTGGGCCAGTCAGAGGCCCTGCAGGCGGCCTATTTCGGATATGGTGAGCATTGATGGGATCGCTGTTGCAGGTTGTCTTTGACGCGCTGTCGCTCGGTTCGCTTTATGCCCTTGGTGCCTTGGGCATCGCACTGATCTTTGGCGTCATGCGGCTGGTGAACTTTGCCCATGGCGATGTGATTGCGGCCTGCGTCTTTGCGCTCTTGTGGCCTTCGGTCGATGCGGTTGCCATCATCTTTGCCGGCAACCTGCCGTGGTTCCTTCTGATCCCCTTCGTGCTGGCCATCGGGGCGGCCCTTTCCGTGGCCTCCGAAGTCGTGGTGTTCCGCCGCTTTCGCCGTGCCAATCCTGCGACCATGATGATCGCCTCTTTCGCGCTGGGCTTTGTCATCCGTTACTTCCTGCTGATGCTGTTTTCAAGCCGGCCGAAAAGCATTTCCTTGCTGCCATCCCTTAGCCAACCCATTGAAATTTTTGGCGCGCGTATCCCGTTGTTACAGCTGATCACCATTGCCGTGACCATACTGGTGCTGTTCGGCCTGACCGCTTTCCTGCGCCGCACCCGCTTTGGGCTTGAGATGCGCGCGGCGGCTGAGAACTTTACGATGGCGCGGATGCTGGGGGTACGGGCGAACCGGGTCATCATGGGGGCCTTTGCACTGTCGGGCGCGCTGGCCGCCGCCATCGCGCTGATCCTGGGGTCTCAGACCGGGACTGCCAATATCATGATGGGGGCAAGCGTGATGCTGATGGCCTTCATCGCCACGGTGATCGGCGGCATGGGCAGCCTTGCGGGGGCAGTTCTGGCCGGGTTCCTTCTGGGGGCGATTGCCACGGTCATGCAGGTGATCCTGCCGCCCGACGCCCGCGCCTTTCGCGATGCCTTTGTCTATGGCGCGGTCATCCTGGTGCTGATCTTCCGCCCGCAAGGCTTGCTGTCGGCCCGTGGCACCAAGGAGCGTGTATGATGTCGCCCTCTGTTGCCCGCCGCACCATCGCGACACCGGTTCTGCTTGGACTGCTCCTGATAGGCTTCGCACTGGTTGCTGTGGCGGTAGGGTCGAAACCCTTCAACCAGACCATCATCGACATCTTTCTGAAGGTGATCTTCGTCGTTGGCCTTTGGGTCTTTGTCGGCAATTCGGGGGTGATCTCGTTTGGTCACATCGCCTTCGCCTGCCTTGGCGGCTATGTCGCGGCTTGGACCACTATCAAGCCGATGATGAAGGGTATGTCGATGCCCGGTCTGCCCGACTGGCTGATGCAGACGGAAATCCCTTACTGGGGCTCTGCCATCCTCGCCGCTGGATGGGCGGCGCTATGGGCGCTGATCTTCGGATCGGTGCTGATGCGACTTTCGGGGATCGCCGCC
>JANPBI010000067.1:0-6077 GCA_031430315.1 Rhodobacterales bacterium
AACAGATGAAGGGCCGGGGCACCCGAGTGGTGAAGGCCGATGATCTGAAGAAGGTCACCCCTTCAGCCCAGGCCAAAACCCATTACGTCATCGTCGATGCGGTGGGCGTCACGCGGTCGGTGAAAACCGCCAGCCAGCCGCTCGACACCAAACCTTCCATTCCCTTTCGTGATCTTGCCATGGGCGTGATGATGGGCGCTACGGATGAAGACACTGTGTCGTCCCTCGCCGCCCGCCTGTCGCGGCTGGATAAACAACTGGGGCCGGACGAACAGGCGCGCATCACCGAAAAAGCGGGCCAACCCCTCGCCCAAATCGTGCGCAGCCTTTTCGATGCCATCGACGGCGACCGGATCGAAACCCTTGCCCGAACCACCACCGGCCAGGCCGACCCCGACGATGCTGCCATGGACGCCGCCCGCGATACGCTGGTGACCGAGGCCGCCAATGTCTTCACCGGCCCGCTGATCGAGCTGATGGACACCATCCGCCGCGACCATGAACAGACCATCGACCATGACACGATGGACACCCTGCTGAATGCGGCATGGGCGGGCGACACCACCACGAACGCCCAAACCATCGCGCAGGATTTCACCAACTGGCTGAATGAATACCGCGACGAGATCGAGGCGCTGACCATCTATTTTACCCAGCCCGCCCGCCGCGCCCATGTGACCTATCCGATGATCAAGTCCCTGCTGGAAACCTTGCGGGCCGACCGCCCACGCCTTGCCCCGGCCTATGTCTGGCGGGCCTATGCGCATCTGGATGCCTACAAGGGCACCGCCCCGCTATCAGACCTGACGCAACTGGTGGCCCTGATCCGCCGGGTGGCGGGGCTGGATGAAACCCTGACCACCACCGAAGACCGCACCCGCCGCAATTTCCAAAACTGGCTGCTGCGCCGCCATTCCGGCGCGGGCGAGAAATTCACCGAGGCGCAGATGGATTGGCTGAGGATGATCCGCGACCACATCGCCACCTCGATCCACATCACCCGCGACGATCTGGACTTTGCTCCCTTCGACGCCCAAGGAGGGCTGGGGCAAATGCACGCCCTGTTCGGGTCAGGGATGGATGCCGTGTTGGATGAGATCAATGAGGCGTTGTCGGCATGACGGGGTTGCCGGATTGGTGGGCTCAGACGCGCCTCGAAGACTGTTTTAGCTTCATTTTGGGTGGCGCGTGGGGTGATGATCCGGAAGTTTCAAAGCCTAAAAGCATACTCGCACTTTGTATTCGCGCATCTGAAATAAAGAATTGGCCAACGAACAAAGGCCGCACGGCGGCGCTAAGAAGTGTTGATGTTGACAGTGTCCAAAAACGGCAATTGCAGTTTGGTGATCTGATAATTGAGATTTCAGGTGGCGGGCCAGACCAGCCCGTGGGCAGGGTCGAGTTGATTGACAATGAGGTTCTGTCTTTTCGCCCTGAAGTTCCCAAAATTTGCACAAACTTCTTTCGTATGGCCCGACCAAAAGCGGAAATTTCCCCTGCATTTCTAGCGCTCTACCTAAAGCACTTCCATGCACTAGGCATGACAGAGCGTTTACAGGCCGGAAGCAACAATCTCAGAAATCTAAAGGTTCCTGACTATCTCGCAATCGATATCCCCCTCCCCCCCTTCCCGGAACAACACCGCATCGTTGCCAAGATCGAGGAGCTGTTCTCGGAACTCGACGCAGGCACCGCCAGCCTGACCCGCGCCCGCGCGCAGTTGAAGACCTATCGCCAGGTCCTGCTGAAAGCCGCCTTTGAGGATAAACTCACCGCTCCTTGGCGCGCTGCTGGCAAGCCGTGGCGGCAAGCCCGTTTGGGCGATGAGATCACGTTCCTGACTTCGGGTTCGCGTGGATGGGCCGACCATTACGCAGACCAAGGCGAAATCTTCATCCGTGCCCAAAACCTGAAACATGACAGGCTGGACCTGACCGATATTGCTTACGTGCAACTGCCCGCAGGGGCCACGGAAGGCCTGCGCACACGCGTCCAGATCGGCGATGTATTGGTGACGATCACCGGGGCAAACGTCACAAAGACGGGGATTGTGAACCGCAATCTTGGCATAGCCTATGTCAGCCAACACGTCGCGCTGTGCCGCCCCGGCCCGAACCTGCGCCCAGAATTTCTCTATTGGTACTTGCTGTCTGAAACGGGTGGACGCCGCCATTTGAACGCAGCGGCCTATGGGGCTGGAAAACCTGGTCTGAACCTTGAAAACATTCGAGAGGTCACGCTCAGGTTGCCCTGCCTTGAAGAGCAAGACGAAATCATCGCTCATATAAGCGCCTTGCTGTCCGATGAAGAAAACATCAGCCAGACGATTCACAATGAACTCAACCGCATCACTGCCTTGCGTCAGTCCATTTTGAAAAGGGCCTTCTCGGGCCAGCTCGTACCGCAAGACCCCGCCGATGAACCCGCTTCGGCCCTGCTTGCGCGGTTGGTGCAGGCCCCTGCCTCCAAATCCCGCAGAAAGACCAAGCCATGACTCACGCCATCGTTCAAAAGGTCTGGAATTTCTGCACCACCCTGCGGGATGACGGGGTGGGCTATGGCGATTATCTGGAACAGCTGACCTACCTCATCTTTCTGAAAATGGCCGATGAATACAGCTGCCCGCCCTATAACCGCGATGTCGGCGTGCCTGCGGGCTATGGCTGGGCCAACCTGCGCAGCCCCAAGGGCGCGGCGTTGGAGGTGCATTACATCGACACCCTGCGCGAACTGGCCACCCGCCCCGGCATGCTGGGCCAGATTTTCACCAAGTCGCAGAACAAGATCCAGGACCCGGCCAAACTCGCCCGGCTGATTGCACTGGTCGATGAAACCGACTGGGTGACGCTTGGGGCTGATGTCAAAGGCGACATCTATGAGGGCCTGCTGGAGCGTAACGCCGAGGATACCAAATCCGGAGCGGGCCAGTATTTCACCCCCCGCGCCCTGATCCGCGCCATGGTGGAATGTGCCGCCCCCGACCCCGGCCGCACCATTGCAGACCCGGCTTGTGGCACCGGCGGGTTTTTCTTGGCGGCCTATGACTTTCTGACCACCCGCCCGATGGACCGCGACCAAAAGGCATTCCTGAAGCACAGTACGTTTTTTGGCAACGAAATCGTCGCGGGCACCCGGCGACTGGCGCTGATGAACATGTTCCTGCACAACATCGGCGAAATGGTCGGCGACAGCCCGATCTCGCCCGCAGATTCGCTGGTTGCCCCTTCTGCCGATACCTATGACTACGTCCTAGCCAACCCGCCCTTTGGCAAGAAGTCCTCGATGACCTTCACTAATGACGAAGGCGAGGCAGAAGGGGAGCTGACCTATAACCGGCAGGATTTCTGGGCCACGACATCGAACAAACAGCTGAACTTCGTGCAGCACATCCGGGCCATGTTGAAAACCACAGGCCGCGCGGCGGTGGTGGTCCCCGACAACGTGCTGTTCGAGGGCGGTGCAGGCGAAACCATCCGCCGCAAGCTGCTGCAAATGACCGATCTGCACACGATCTTGCGCCTGCCCACGGGGATTTTCTACGCCCAAGGGGTCAAGGCCAACGTGATCTTTTTCGACAACCGCCCCGCGTCAAAAGAGCCGCAAACCCGCGAGGTTTGGTACTACGATTACCGCACCAACGTGCACCACACGTTGAAGAAAAAGCCGCTTGCCTATGCCGATCTGGCCGATTTCGTCCGCCTCTACAATCCCGCCAACCGGCACGACCGCGCAGCCACATGGTCAGACGCCACCCCCGAAGGCCGCTGGCGCGCATACAGTCGCGAGGAGTTGCTTGCCCGCGACAAGGCCAGCCTCGATCTGTTCTGGCTGAAGGACAAAAGCCTAACCGATCTGGACAACCTGCCAGAGCCCGATGACCTGGCCGAAGACATCATCGAAAATCTTGAGGCGGGGTTGGAAAGCTTGCGGTCTGTTTTGGCATCACTGCGGCCAGGTGCCTGACAAGTCACCTACTCACTGTAATTCACAACCGTCTGAAAACGACAGGTGTCTAAGCCTTAGACCAAGCGGCATAGGCTCGGGTGTCGATCATCGGCACTGTTGCTAGCGCTTGCAGTCGGGCAATCAATTCGAAAAGCAAGGCCGTGACGGCCATCCCGCTTTTTTCGATCAGGTGGCCATAATAAAAAATTGGGGCCTTTGCCACGTCACGCCAATCCACGGATCAGTTCCGCCTGCCGTTCGTTCGATACCGGGCAGTATGCGCTGAGAGTCGTAACCACGGAATCATGCCCAAGGTTCTGCGACCATGCCTTGAACTGTTCGCGCGTCTTGCAGACCTGGTCACCGTGCTTGACGAGTGTCTTGCGGAACGCGTGCGGGGCAAAGACGGGCAGACCTGCATTGACGAAGGCGTTCTTGATGACCGCGCGGATCGCCGAGGCGTCGCTGTAGATTTCGCGCGAAAGACCGGCCACCGCAAACGCGCCATCGACTTGTTTGATCATGGGTTTCGGGAACAAGGCGTCTTCGTTCCCAAACAAACGACCTTGACGGAGATGCTGAACCCAGCCGGTGAAATAGTCGTGGTAGTCCTGTCCTACCGGCAAAAACCACGTGGTGAAGGACTTCGAGAACTTGGTCTTCACGTCGCGGGCGTCTTGATATACGCAGCCCTGAATCAGGTCGATCCGCTTCAAACGCAACGAGGCAATCGCGCCATCCCGTGCGCCTGTCAGCATGAGAAATGCGAACAGTCCCTTGTTGCGGCGGTCAATTTCGGTCGCCTCAGGCATCATCTCAAAGGCGTGGCGGCACTGTTCCATCGTGGGGAAGGGCGTGTCCCGTTCGGCATGTGCGACTCGGGCGTCCTTGGCGTTCTGGTTGAAGTATTCGGCATCCGAATAGCTTATCTTCGACCGGTATCCCCGCTGCCCGGCCAGCCAATGAACGAACGCCTTCACGGTGCGCAGGGTGCCGCTGATCGTCGCCTTGGACAGGGGCTTCCCGGTGGACTTGCTCAGTTCAGTGTCCAGCCTGCGCTTGAATGCCGTCGCCTGTTCGATATGGAACCGCGCGAAGCCCTTGTAACCCGTACTGGCCTCGAAACGAAGGATGGCTTCGGCGGCCTTGTCCACGGTGGACAAATCGCAGCGCTTCGCATCGCGCAAGTAGGTCAGATAGCGGCGCTTGATCCGTTCGTTGTCTTCGTTGATTTTACGAGTCATCAGCTAGCCTTTCGAAGTGATGATTTCAGAGGGGGCGCGGGGTATCCGTTAGGCTCCGTTGGCGTCTCTGACGGCGATGTCGAAGATTCCGTCCAGTCGGGCCAGACTGGCCCGGCTTGCGATCCTGTTGCAGGTGCCGCCGCAGGCTTCGCAAAGGCCCATCAGCCGCCCGGTCTTTTCGTTGCGCGGGATGTAATCGAGCATCAGGCCATATGGCGTCCGGGGCTTTTTGCAGGTCAGGCAATAAAGCTGATCCGGGGCCAAGGCGACTTTGTGCTTCGTCCGTTGCTGGTCCATGTAATCGCGCATTACAGCGCCAAGGATCAAGGTTGGGCGCTTTGCGTTCAGAACGGGCAAGCCGTTTCTGATCCAGTTGCGGACCGTCCCCACCGTGACGCCGAGCGCCGAAGCGGCCTCGGGCACAGTATAGGACCGAACTGCCTTGATTGCCCTGCCGTTGGGCCGCTTAGCCATCGGCACGCACTTCAAACAACGCGCGAATGTCTTCGGCGCGCCAGACGGTGGTGCGCGGTCCAAGTTTGAGTGGCTTGGGAAAGCGCCCATCCCTGATGCCCTGCCACCACGTCGATTTGGAAACCGGGATAGGGCCGCGCGGTCCGAGGATTTGTGCCAGCCTGACAAGGCCGGTCTGGGGAAACAGGGGTTTGTTCATTTGGGTGTGCCTGAATGCTGTTGCGTTCAAGCACATCCTGCTTGGTCCGTTCAGGAAAGTGCGGGAACGCCCACCTTTCCCGCAGGATTCCCTTTAGCCGGGCTTGTTCCAGTAGCTGGGGTCCACCAGCTCAGAGGCTTCTTTCAGCCACTTTCGGATCGTCTTCGCATCCATCGGTCTCCTGCTTCTTGAGCGGTCTAACGCTCGGCATCAGC
>JANPBI010000068.1:0-27080 GCA_031430315.1 Rhodobacterales bacterium
GGGGCATGGCACTGTCACCATCGGCTCGGTCGAGAAATACTTGACCGACAAGGCCGCCGAACAGGCGGGCCGCTGCAGCCAGTGCGGCGTGCCCTATTGCCAGACGCATTGCCCCTTGCACAACAATATACCCGACTGGCTGCGCCTGACCGCCGAGGGTCGGCTGCAAGAGGCCTATGAGCTGAGCCAAGCCACCAACACCTTTCCCGAAATCTGCGGCCGCATCTGCCCGCAGGACCGGCTGTGCGAAGGCAATTGCGTGATCGAGCAGTCGGGGCATGGCACTGTCACCATCGGCTCGGTCGAGAAATACTTGACCGACAAGGCCTGGGAAAACGGTTGGGTCAAGCCGATCCGCCCCCACGCGGAACGCAGCGAATCCGTCGGTATCATAGGCGCAGGTCCAGGTGGTCTGGCCGCCGCCGACATGCTGCGCCGCAGGGGTGTGCAGGTCACGGTCTATGACCGCTATGACCGCGCGGGTGGCCTCATGACCTACGGCATCCCCGGCTTCAAACAGGAAAAACCGGTGGTGATGCAGCGGATCGACCAGTTGGAACAGGGTGGCGTGCAGTTCGTGTTGAACTGCGCGGTCGGCGTCGACTTGACCTTTGATGCGATCCGGGGCCGCCATGACGCAGTGCTGATCGCGACCGGCGTCTACAAATCGCGCGACATCGCAGCCCCGGGCATGGGCGCAAACGGGATCGTCGCGGCACTGGACTTCCTGACCGCCAGCAACCGCAAAAGCTTTGGCGACGATGTAGAGGCATTCGACAACGGCTCCCTGAACGCGGCTGGCAAGCGCGTCGTCGTCATCGGTGGCGGTGATACCGCAATGGACTGCGTGCGCACCGCCGTCCGGCAGGGGGCGACGTCGGTGAAATGCCTTTACCGCCGCGACCGCGCCAACATGCCGGGGTCGCAGCGTGAGGTGGCTAACGCCGAGGAAGAGGGCGTCGAATTTGTCTGGCTGTCCGCGCCCAAAGGCTTTGCCGGGACACCGGATGTCTCGGGCGTGATGGTCCAGCGCATGCGCCTTGGTCTACCGGATGCCACTGGCCGCCAGTCGCCCGAGGTCATCGACGGTGCCGACTATGTGGAACCCGCCGATCTGGTCATCCAGGCCCTGGGGTTTGAGCCTGAGGCGCTGCCGGCTCTGTGGGGCGTGCCTGAGCTGGCCGTGACGCGCTGGGGCACCATCAAGGCCGACTTCCGCACTCACGCCACAAGCCTGCCCGGCGTCTATGCCGCAGGTGACATCGTGCGCGGCGCAAGTCTGGTGGTCTGGGCCATCCGCGATGGGCGCGAGGCCGCCGAAGCAATGCTGGACTATCTGGCGCAACCGATGACGGTCGCGGCAGAATAACAAGGGCGTTCCCGACGTAACGTCAGGAAACGGTGCGGGATGTCATGGTTCTTTGAACCGAACCCCAACTGGAGAAGACAAGATGATACGTGACGTAGCCTTGGCCTTTGCGATTCTGTTGATTTCTGTCCCCGCCCATGCCGGTACCTTTACCCCGCCAGAAGGCTGCGAGGTTTCCATGACCGTGCAGTCACGTGGCTGTCGGGTATCGAACCATTTCCGCTGCTCGGCTGATGCTCCCGGCGACCAGTGGCGCGCCGATTTCGACCAGGAAGGCATCTTTTTCCAAAGCCGCATCAACTCTGAGGCGGAATGGGTCGAAAGCCTGGAGTTCTTTCCAGACACTCGCCAGACGCTGGACCCCGGTGCGCCCGATGCCGCGTCATTCACCAATCTGTTGTCCAGCGGCATGGATACGTTCGAATTCGGACTGTCCAAGGACAATGGCGAGCGCACGCGCGTCAACGGCTATGACAGGCTGACAGGTCGAAGCGTGACCATCGACGGGATTACTCTGCAGGAAACCGAGTTCGACTTCACCGAAACCGACCTTGATGGAAACATTCTGCGGCAATCCAACGGCAACGAGTACATCCACCCAGACTGGCGGAACTTCTTTTCCGGCCCCTCGAAATGGAATGGCGGTGACGGCCAGTTCCTGCCCATTGATGGCAGCCCGGTCCAGTTTATCTTTCCCGGTGAACCGGGATTTGCGGTGACGCAGCCTGTGTTCGAATGCGACGAAGTGGTCGCAGGGCTTCCGCACTCGCCTGGCCCAGAAAGCCTGAACCATGTCCGCGATTGAAGTCGGTGGCCACTATCTGTGTGCCGGTGCGCTGGGGTTCGACCCGGTGCGCATCTGGGTCGGTCACATCGACCAGATCGAGGGCGCGGGCGAGGTGGTCAGCGTGACGTTGAAGGGTGATGGTGCGGGCCTGCGGTCCGTCCCGCATATGGCGTTCCAGATGGCGGCATTGATTGAGCAGGCACCAGAGCCGGTCGAAGGCTTTCCAAAAAGCGCGGCGGCCTTTGACGAGGCCTATGCCGTCTGGCGCGAAACCGTTGCGGCGGGCACCGCAGACTACATGACCATTTCCCCGTCCGAGGCTTACGGCCGCGCGATGGACAAGATCAGCGAAGGGGCACGACATGACTTCTGATGCCCCTGAGATCGATCTTGCAAGGGTGACGCCATGACCAACCACATCGAAGGCCACTGCCTGTGCGGGGCTGTGACGATCCGGGTGGCAGGCGCGCATGACCCGCGTCCGGGAGCGTGCCATTGCCGGATGTGCCAGCGGTGGTCAGGTGGGCTGTTTCTGTGCTTCAACGCCGATGCGGTCGGTGTGACGGTAAAGGGGCCGGTGACGCAGTATGCATCGTCGGACTTTGCGGAGCGGGCGTTCTGCGCGGTCTGCGGCAGTCATCTGTGGATGCGAAACACGGGGCAAGACGCTGCCTATGACTTGATGCCGGGTCTGTTCGATGCGGTCCTGAATGCGCCTTTGCGTTCTGAGGTCTATGCGGATCATGCGATGGCCTCGGTCCGTCTGGCCGGCGACCACAAGCGGGCGACCGAGGCAGAGTACGAGGCGAAGAACGCCCATGTCGACCAAGACGCACGATGACTGCGTGGTTTCCCTGCCGGCGCACCAAAAGCCGCAACCGCTCACACTTTCCGATTCGACCCTGACAAGGAGTAACGCCATGACCAACTATGACGCCGATTGGGTCGCCGCCGAAGAAGCGAAACGCGCCTGGATGGATGCCAACAGCCTGTACAAGGCTGAAGATGAGCATGCGTCCTGCGGCGTCGGTCTGGTTGTCGCGATTTCGGGCAAACCCTCGCGGAAGGTTGTCGAGAACGGGATCGCGGCGCTAAAGGCCGTCTGGCATCGCGGCGCGGTCGATGCCGATGGCAAGACGGGCGATGGCGCGGGCATCCATGTGCAAATTCCGGCCAAGTTCTTCTATGATCAAGTGCGCCGGACGGGCCATGAGGCGGATACCAAGAAACTGATCGCCGTGGGTCAGGTGTTCCTGCCCCGCACCGATTTCGGCGCGCAGGAACGGTGCCGGACCATCGTCGAGTCCGAAGTCCTACGCATGGGCCACTATATCTACGGCTGGCGGCATGTGCCGGTGGACACCACGGTTCTGGGCGACAAGGCCAATGCGACGCGGCCCGAGATCGAGCAGATCTTGATCCGCTGTGACAAGCAAATCGACGCCGAGGCGTTCGAGCGGGAACTCTATATCATCCGCCGCAGGATCGAAAAAGCCGCAATCGCCGCCGCCATCCAGGGCATGTATGTCTGCTCGCTGTCCTGCCGGTCGATCATCTACAAGGGTATGATGCTGGCCGAACAGGTCGCCACCTTCTACCCCGACCTGATGGATGACCGCTTTGAGAGCGCATTCGCGATCTATCATCAGCGCTATTCCACCAACACCTTCCCGCAATGGTGGCTGGCCCAACCCTTCCGCATGCTGGCCCATAACGGCGAGATCAACACGCTGAAAGGCAACGTCAACTGGATGAAAAGCCATGAGATCCGCATGGCATCCAACAACTTTGGCGATGCGGCCGAGGACATCAAGCCAATAATCCCGGCAGGCACGTCCGATAGCGGCGCGCTGGACGCGGTGTTCGAAGTGCTTGTGCGATCAGGCCGCAACGCCCCTATGGCCAAGACGATGCTGGTGCCAGAAGCTTGGTCCAAGGCCACTACCAACATGCCCAAGGCCTGGGCCGACATGTATTCCTATTGCAACTCGGTCATTGAACCCTGGGATGGCCCCGCCGCCCTTGCGATGACCGATGGCCGCTGGGTTTGCGGTGGGCTGGATCGCAACGGCCTGCGCCCCATGCGCTATGTGGTGACGGGCGATGGATTGCTGATTGCAGGCTCCGAGGCCGGGATGGTTCCGGTGGACGAGGGGACGGTGCGCGAAAAGGGCGCACTTGGACCCGGCCAGATGATCGCCGTCGATATGGCCGAGGGCAAGCTTTACCATGATACCGAACTGAAGGACAAACTCAGCCAGGCACAGCCCTACGCGGACTGGGTCGGCAAGATCGTCGATCTGAACGCCCTATTGCGCGACGTGCCGGAGACTGCGCAATTCTCTGGCGCGGACCTCCGCCGTCGCCAGATCGCCGCTGGCTACACGATGGAAGAATTGGAGCAGGTCCTTGCACCGATGGCCGAGGACGGCAAGGAAATGATCGCCTCGATGGGCGACGACACGCCTCCGGCTGTCTTGTCGAACCAGTACCGACCTCTGAGCCATTTCTTCCGCCAGAACTTCAGCCAGGTCACGAACCCGCCGATCGACTCACTTCGCGAAGGCCGCGTGATGAGCCTCAAGACCCGGTTCGGCAACCTCCGGAACGTCCTGGACGAAAACTCCAGCCAGACCGAGATTCTGGTGCTGGAAAGCCCGTTCATCGGCAACGCGGAATATGACGTGCTGGTCAAAAGGTTCGGCGACCAGGTGGCATTCATCGATTGCACTTTCCCTGTCAGTTCGGAGCTTGACGACCTGCGCAAGGGGCTGGAACGCATCCGCGCCGAGGCCGAGGATGCCGTGCGCTCCGGTGCCGGGCAGTTGGTGCTGACGGATGAGCATCAGGGCGAAACCAGGGTCGGGATGCCGATGATCCTGGCGACCAGCGCTGTCCATTCGTGGCTGACGCGCAAGGGCCTGCGGACGTTCTGTTCGATCAACGTGCGGTCGGCGGAATGCATCGACCCGCATTATTTCGCGGTGCTGATCGGCTGCGGTGCCACCACGGTCAACGCCTACACCGCACAAGACAGCATTGCTGACCGCCTGAACCGTGGCCTCATCGAGGGCACCCTGACCGACGCGATGCGCCGCTACCGCGATGCCATCGACGCAGGGCTTTTGAAGATCATGTCCAAGATGGGCATCTCGGTTGTCTCATCCTATCGCGGCGGCCTGAACTTTGAGGCGGTCGGTCTGTCCCGCGCCATGGTGGCCGAATTCTTCCCCGGCATGCAGTCGCGTATTTCCGGCATCGGCCTGACCGGCATCGAGCAAAAGCTTGAAGAGGTCCACGCCAAGGGCTGGCTTGGCGGTACCGACGTGCTGCCCATCGGCGGGTTCTACAAGGCGCGGCGGTCCGGCGAAAAGCACGCCTGGGAGGCGCAGACGATGCACATGCTGCAATCGGCCTGTGACCGGGCCAGCTATGACCTGTGGAAGCAGTATTCCGCGGCGATGCGAGCAAACCCGCCGATCCATCTGCGGGATTTGCTGGACATCAAGACCTTGGGCAAGCCGGTGCCGATTGAGGAGGTGGAATCGATCACCTCGATCCGCAAGCGGTTCGTAACGCCGGGCATGTCGCTGGGGGCGCTGTCGCCCGAGGCGCACAAGACGCTGAACGTCGCGATGAACCGGATCGGGGCCAAATCCGACAGCGGTGAGGGCGGCGAGGACCCGGCGCATTTCACGCCGGAGCCGAACGGGGACAACCCCAGCGCCAAGATCAAGCAGGTGGCATCGGGACGCTTTGGCGTGACGGCGGAATACCTGAACGCCTGCGAGGAGCTGGAGATCAAGGTTGCCCAGGGCGCCAAGCCCGGTGAGGGTGGCCAGCTGCCGGGGATGAAGGTCACGGCGCTGATCGCACGCCTTCGCCATTCGACCCCCGGCGTGACATTGATCAGCCCGCCGCCGCATCACGACATTTATTCGATCGAGGACCTGGCACAGCTGATCTATGACCTGAAGCAGATCAACCCGCGTGCCAAAGTGACGGTGAAACTGGTCAGCCAGTCCGGCGTCGGTACCATCGCCGCCGGGGTGGCCAAGGCCAAGGCCGACGTGATCCTGATCAGCGGACACAACGGCGGCACCGGGGCGTCGCCTGCGACCAGCATCAAATACGCCGGTCTGCCGTGGGAAATGGGCCTGACCGAGGCGCATCAGGTCCTTGCGATGAACAACCTGCGCGACCGCGTAACCTTGCGCACCGATGGCGGTCTGCGCACTGGGCGCGACATCGTCATGGCGGCAATGCTCGGGGCCGAGGAATACGGCATCGGCACCGCCGCCCTGATCGCCATGGGCTGCATCATGGTGCGCCAGTGCCAGTCCAACACCTGCCCGGTGGGAGTCTGCACGCAGAACGAGGCACTGCGCCAGAAGTTCACTGGATCGGCGGAAAAGGTGGTCAACCTGATCACGTTCTACGCGCAGGAAGTCCGCGAAATCCTCGCCCAGATCGGGGCGCGGTCGCTGGATGAAATCATCGGGCGTGCGGACCTTCTGACCCAAGTCAGCAGAGGTGCCGCAAATCTTGATGACCTTGATCTGAACCCGCTGCTGATCACCGTCGATGCGTCCAACAAGATCACCTACGATCGTTCCAAACCCCGCAATGCGGTGCCAGACACGCTGGATGCCGAAATCATCCGGGACGGCGCGCGCTTCTTTGAAGACGGCGAAAAGATGCAGCTGAGCTATGCGGTGCGGAATACTCACCGCACCATCGGCACCCGCGCGAGCAGTCACATCGTCAAGAAGTTCGGCATGCGCAACGCACTGCAGCCCGATCATCTGACGGTGAAACTGACCGGTTCCTGCGGGCAATCGCTCGGCGCATTCTCGGTCCGAGGCCTCAAGATCGAGGTGATGGGCGACGCCAACGACTATGTCGGCAAGGGCCTGTCGGGCGGCATGATCGTGGTGCGCCCGTCGATGTCCTCGCCACTTGTCGCATCGGAAAACACCATCATTGGCAACACCGTGCTTTACGGTGCCACCGATGGTCACCTGTTCGCGGCGGGCCGCGCGGGGGAACGGTTCGCCGTCCGCAACTCTGGCGCGCGGGTAGTGGTCGAAGGCTGCGGCTCCAACGGCTGCGAATACATGACCGGCGGTGTCGCGGTGATCCTTGGCCGGATCGGGGCCAACTTTGGCGCGGGCATGACCGGCGGCATGGCGTACGTGTATGATCCGACCGGGGTGGCACAAGACCACATGAATCTTGAGAGCATCGTGACAAACTCAGTGGCTCACCCCCATTGGGAGGCGGAACTGCGCGGGTTGATCGCGACCCATGTGGCTGAAACGGGCAGCCAACATGCTGCGTCGATCCTGGCCGACTGGGCGACCGAACGGCACAACTTCGTGCAGGTTTGCCCCAAGGAAATGCTGGCCCATCTGGCCCATCCCTTGAGCGATCTGGCGCAAAAAGTTCCGGCGGAGTAAAATCTTCACGTTCAAAGCGCTTTGACCGTGTTAGGATCAGCGCCGCCAGACCCATTCTGGCGGCGTTTTCTATAAGGAGGGAATTCCATGTCAGATCTGGTGATCGTTGCGTTCCAGGATGAGGCGACCGCGTTCGAAGTGCGCGCCGAACTGGTCAGTCTGCAAAAAGAATACCTGATCGAGATGGAGGATGTTGTCGTCGTCACCCGGACCGATGCGGGCGATGTGATCTTGCATCAGGCAGTAAACCTGACCGCAAGCGGCGCGCTGGGCGGCGGTTTCTGGGGTGCGCTGGTGGGCCTGTTGTTCTTGAACCCGATCATAGGCGCTGCGGTGGGGGCCGGAGCCGGCGCATTGGCCGGGCGCGCCACCGATATTGGCATCAACGACGACTTCCTGCGCGATGTTGGTGCGGCGCTGGACAAGGGCGGCTCAGCCGTCTGCGTGCTGATCCGCAAGATGACCACCGACAAGGTTGCTGACCGCCTAGCCAAATTCCGCGCCAAGGGCCGGGTCGTGCAGACGTCGTTCACCAAGGACCAGGAGGACAAGTTGCGCGCGATCCTGGAGACGACAAAGCCGATGGGAACCCCGTCTGACCAGATGGGCCTCAAGGGCCTTTGACGTGACCGGTGCGACTTGACGAGGGGCAAGTCCCCGCGTCTAAGTCGCCGACATGACCGATGCACCTGCCAAAAAGCCTCGCAAGAAAAAGGCACAGTCACAGACCAGCGGCCCGCTGCCCCTGTTCCGGCGGGTGCGCTGGTGGCTGGGCCGCATCCTGGCGGGTCTGGTCGGCATCTACGCTTTGCTGATCGTGCTGTTCAGTTTTCTGCCGCCGCCGATAAACGTCTATCAATTGGGCGAAAGTTGGCGTCTGGGGGGCATTTCCAAGGACTGGGTTGCCTTTGAAGACATCGCCCCGTCTATGGGTCGGTCTGCCGTGGCTGCCGAGGACGCGAACTTTTGCCTCCACTGGGGGTTCGACATGGCGGCAATCCGCGCGGTCGTCGAAGAAGGTGGCGCGGGCGGGGCCTCGACCATCAGCCAGCAGACCGTCAAGAACGTCTTCCTGTGGCATGGCCGCAGCTATATGCGCAAGGCGCTGGAGGCATTGCTGACCCCGGTCGTCGAACTGGTCTGGAGTAAGCAGCGCATTCTGGAGGTCTACCTCAACGTTGCCGAATTCGACGAGGGCGTCTTTGGTGTTCAAGCCGCCGCCCAACATTTCTTTGGCGTTGATGCGCGCGACCTGACCGCTCTGCAGGCTGCCCGGCTGGCAGCGGTGTTGCCTGATCCGAAGGGGCGAAACGCCGGCAACCCGTCAAGTTTTGTGCGCAAGCGCACGCGGGCCATCATGGCCGGCGCGGATACGGTTGCGGCTGACGGTCGCGCCGCTTGTTTTCAGGACGGATCAACGGCCGGGGATTGAATTCCTTGCACCGGCGCGGCAAGGAAAGACAACGAGACAGGGGACGAACCCGATGAACCGACTTTATCATGTTCCGCTGTCACCGTTTTGCCGCAAGGTCCGCCTGACCCTGGCCGAGAAGAAGATCGAGGTCGAACTGGTCGAGGAGAAATACTGGGACCCCTCGCCCGATTTCCTGCGTCGCAACCCGGCAGGAAAAGTGCCTGTCTTGCGCATGGACAGCCGCATCTACAGCGAAAGCCAGGCGATCTGCGAATATCTTGAAGACATCGCCCCGCAACCCCAGCTGATCCCTCGGGACCCCGAGGCGCGCTACGAAGTGCGCAGGCTTTGCGCCTGGTTCGACGACAAGTTCCAAAACGAGGTGACGTCGAAACTGCTTTATGAGCGCGTGAACAAGAAAATCACCGGGCAGGGCTATCCCGACAGCAAGAACGTCAAGTCAGGTTCCAGCCGGATCAAGTACCATCTTGATTACATGGCCTGGTTGCTGGACCAGCGCCGCTGGCTGGCGGGGGATGCGATGACGCTGGCCGATTTCACTGCGGCGGCACATCTGAGCTGTCTGGACTACATCAGCGATGTGGACTGGAACCGCCATGTCGTGCTGAAAGACTGGTACGCCAAGATCAAGTCGCGGCCGAGTTTCCGGACCCTTTTGGCCGATCAGGTGTCCGGCTTTCCGCCGCCTGCGCATTATGCCGACCTTGATTTCTGACCCTGACCGCGCCGGGGGCCAGCCCCCGAACCCCCGGGATATTTCGGCCAATTGGAAGGCGCTGACAGAGGCTGAGGCCCGAAGGCAAGGGTTTGCCAAGATGGGCGTGTGCCGCCCGGACGCCGTGCCGGAGGCGGCGGGGCGGCTCGGTGCCTGGCTGGATGCGGGGATGCAGGGCCAGATGTCGTGGATGGCCGAGCGCGCGCAATGGCGCGGCAATGCAGCAGCCCTGTGGCCTGAGGCCCGGTCGGTGATCGTGCTGGCCGAGGCCTATACGCCCGACACCGACCCGATGGCGGGACTGGCACATCGCGACCGGGGAGTCGTCAGCGTCTATGCCCAAGGGCGCGACTACCACGATCTGGTGAAGCGGCGGCTGAAACGGCTGGGGCGCTGGCTCGTCGACAAGACTGGGGCCGAAATCAAGGTGTTCGTTGACACTGCCCCGGTGATGGAAAAACCGCTGGCGCAGGCGGCGGGGCTTGGCTGGCAGGGCAAGCATACCAACCTTTTGGGCCGCGACCTTGGCAATTGGGTGTTCCTTGGCGCGATCTTCACCACATTGGAGCTGCCCTTCGATCCGCCCGAAGTCGACCATTGCGGATCCTGCCGCGCCTGCCTCGATATCTGCCCGACGAACGCGTTCCCTGCACCCTACCAGCTGGATGCGCGGCGGTGCATTTCGTATCTGACGATCGAGCACAAGGGGCCGGTGGACGAAGACCTGCGTGCCCTGATGGGCAACCGCATCTATGGCTGCGACGACTGTCTTGCGGTCTGTCCCTGGAACAAGTTCGCCGTTGCCGCGACCGAACTGGGATATCAGCCGCGCGTCGGTCTGCCGGAACTCGCGGACCTGGCGACGCTGGACGATGCCAGTTTCCGCGCGCGCTTTGCAGGCAGCCCGATCAAGCGCATCGGACGCGACCGGTTCGTCCGCAACGTCCTTTACGCGATCGGGAATTCCGGGATGCCCTCACTGGCACATGTTGCACGGCGGCTTTGCGAGGATGCAGATGCCGCCGTTGCGGACGCAGCAAGATGGGCGGTCGCTCGCCTATCGACGCAAACATAAAGTCCGCACCAACCATTGGTGAGTTCCGAAGATCAATCCGTGCTACACTGCTTCATGGACTCATGCCTGAGGGAGGATCGCCATGGGACGTCACATTGCCGATAAACGCGCGCCATCGACCGGTGGGCGGGTCAAGCACTTCCTGCGCCTCGCCCGTACGCCGCGCGAAACCTGGCACCGGCCGCACACCAAATCAGGCGTCACGCGCCTTGTACAGTTCCTGCGGATCGAACGAGGGCGCGAGGTCTGACGCATACTGCGGATCGAAAGAACCGAGGCCGGGCTGATCGCCCGGCCTTTTCCGTCTTGTCACGGCAAAAGCGTCACGCCCGCACCAACCGCTCATACTCCAGCGACACGCGCTTCGTGAGGTCCCCAACCTCGAAATTGTAGTCCCCGATCTGGCCCACAGGCGTGACCTCGGCGGCAGTTCCCGTCAGCCAGCACTGCTCGAACCCTTCCAGCTCGTCTGGCATGATATGGCGTTCGTGGACCTTGATCTGCATGTCGCGCAGCATGCCGATCACCGTCTGGCGGGTCAGGCCGTTCAGGAAGCAGTCGGCTTTCGGGGTATGCACCTCGCCGTCCTTGACGAAAAAGATGTTGGCCCCGGTCGCCTCGGCGACATAGCCGCGATAGTCGAACATCATCGCGTCCGAACAGCCCTTGGCCATGGCCGCGTGCTTGGACATCGTGCAGATCATGTAAAGGCCCGCCGCCTTGGCCTCGCACGGGATCGTCTCGGGGCTCGGGCGCTTCCATTTCGCGATGTCCAGTTTCGCACCCTTGAACTTTGCTTCGCCGTAATAGCTGCCCCAGACCCAGACTGCGATGGCCATGCGGATCGGGTTGGCAAGCGACGCCACCCCCATATCTTCGCCCGCGCCGCGCCAGGCGATGGCGCGAACATAGGCGTCGGTCAGGTTGTTGGCCTTGAGTGTCTCCGCTTTGGCCGCGTCGATTTCCGCAACCGTGTAGGGGATCGCCATGTCGAGGAGTTCGCCTGACCGCAGCAGCCGTGCCGAATGCTCCGACGATTTGAAGATCTTGCCGTTGTAGCACCGCTCCCCTTCGAACACCGAGGACGCATAGTGCAACGCATGGGTCAGGATATGGACGTTGGCCGACCGCCAATCCACCATCTTGCCATCCATCCAGATGAACCCGTCACGATCGTCATAGCCTGCCATATCGGCCTCCCGCTTTTGCGAATATTGCGCTGGAAAGGTCCGTTTCGGACATAATCTTGCGCCAAACTGCCGAATCGCTAAACTTTGTGACTTGGAAAGTCAACAACGCTGACGTAAATTCCGGGCGAGAGCGAGGGTAGAATGGCTGAAAACACATCGGGCGACGAAAGCCTGTTGTTCCTGACAGATGAGCAGGTGCGAAAGGGCATCGAGGCGATGTTCTTTGCCTATCGCGGCTTCACCGCCGATCCTGATCGTATCCTCGAGGACCTGGACTATGGTCGTGCCCATCACCGCGCCATTCATTTCATCCATCGCAGCCCCGGCACCACGGTGTCGAACCTGCTGGCGATCTTGGGCGTGACCAAGCAAAGTCTGAACCGGGTGCTGCGGGCCCTGATCGAGCAGGGACTGGTGCGCATCGAAAAGGGCCGCGTGGATCAACGGGAACGGCACCTTTATCTGACCGACAAAGGCAGCACACTGGAGCGTGCGTTGTCGGATGCACAGCGCGCGCGCATGCGTGCGGCGTATCGGGCCGCCGGACCGCAGGCCGTGCAGGGCTTTCGCGCAGTGCTTGAGGCGATGATGGACCCCGAGCAAAGAAGACAGTACCAAAGGCTGCGGGAGGGCGGACCTTGATCGAACCCATGGCACATCTTCTGGTCGTCGATGATGACGAACGCATCCGGGGGCTTTTGCAAAAGTTCCTGATCCGGAACGGTTTTCTTGTCACCATCGCCCGCGATACTGACCAGGCGCGCCGGATTCTGGGTGGCCTCGACTTTGACTTGATTGTGCTGGACGTGATGATGCCTGGCGGCGATGGCATCAGCTTCACGCGCGAACTGCGCCAGAAATCCGCGGTTCCGGTGCTGCTGCTGACGGCCAAGGGAGAGGCTGCGAACCGCATCGAAGGGTTGGAGGCCGGGGCCGATGACTATCTGGTCAAACCGTTTGAGCCGCGCGAACTTTTGCTGCGCATAAACGCCATTCTGCGGCGCGTGCCGACCGCCAAGACGGACGCCGCACCCAAGGTGCTGCATCTGGGCACGGTGCGCTATGACATCGACCGGGGCGAGATGTGGCGCGGTGATCAGCCCGTGCGCCTGACCGCGACCGAGGCACAGTTGATGCGCGTCTTTGCCGGTGCGGCTGGACAGGCGATCAGCCGCGACAAGCTGACCGGCGACCTGAACAAGGATTCCGGTGCTGCGGGCCAGGAACGCGCGGTCGATGTGCAGATCACGCGCCTGCGCCGCAAGATCGAGGTCGACCCCCGCCAGCCACGCTATCTGCAGACGGTGCGGGGCGAAGGCTACATGCTGGCACCGGATTGAGCGCTGATGTCGCCCGGGCGCGCGTTGCTCCCAAGACCCCCAGAGGATATTTTTCCAAGGTGAATGCGAGGCGCGGATGAGCACGCTGATTTTCCATCACGACGCCTTTTCACGGCACGAGCCGCCTGAAGGCCATCCCGAACAGGTGGCCCGGATGGTCGCTGTCGAGAATGGGCTGGCGGGAATTATGGCTGAACGCCGCCAGGCACCCATCGCGGATGATGCCGATATCCTGCGCTGCCATCCGTCGCATTATCTGGCCAAACTGCGCGCCGCCGCACCCGCCAGTCGCACCATCGCCCTTGACCCCGACACCTGGATGTCGCCCGGCACGATGGAGGCGGCCTTGCGCGCCGTCGGCGGGGTCTGTGCTGCCGTGGATGCCGTCCTATCCGGCACCGCCACCAACGCCTTTGTTGGCTGCCGCCCGCCGGGGCACCATGCGGAACGCGATACCGCCATGGGCTTCTGCCTTTTCGGCAACGTCGCGATCGGGGCGATGCGGGCGCTGGATCATCATGGGTTGAGCCGCGTCGCGGTCCTCGATTTCGACGTTCACCACGGTAACGGCACGCAGGACCTTTTGTGGGACGAGCCGCGTATTCGCTTTGTCTCGTCTCACCAGATGCCGCTTTATCCTGGTTCGGGTGCGCCATCCGAGGTTGGCGCGCACGGGCAGATCACCAATCTGGCGCTGCATGAGGGGTCTGGGGGTGCCGAGATGTGGGCAGTGTGGCAGCCGGTTTCGGCATCACTCAAGGATTGGCAGCCGCAACTGATCCTGATCTCTGCCGGATTTGACGCCCACCGCGACGATCCCCTTGCCGGTCTCAACTGGACCTCGGCAGATTATGCACGACTGATGCACGCCATCTGCGATCTTGCCGATGCCTGTTGCGAGGGCCGGGTGGTATCCGCACTTGAGGGTGGCTATGATCTTGACGCGCTGGCGACTTCGGTTGCAGCACATGTGGGCGTATTGAAGGAGCGGGGCAGATGACCGACAAACCGGTGGCAGGGATGTCCTTTGAAGAGGCGATGGCGGCGCTGGAGCAGGTCGTGGGCCAGCTGGAAAAGGGCGATGTCGAACTGGACAAGTCCATCGCGCTTTATGAACGCGGTGCAGCGCTCAAGGCGCATTGCGCGGCCAAGCTGAAGGATGCCGAAGAAAAGGTCGAACTGATCCGCGCGCAAGAAGGCCGCGCCATCGGCACCACTCCGGTGGAGGGGATGTGACGATCCCAGGTCCCGTCATCGGGATCACCCTCTCCGAGGCGATGGGACTGGCGCGCCAGGGCGTCGAGGGCCATATCCGCGCTGCGCTGCGAGGCGTCGACCAACCCGTGGCCGACGCGATGCGGTATGCCGTCGCCGGGGGCAAGACCTTGCGCGGGTTTCTGGTGCTGGAGGGTGCCCGCCTCCATGGCTTCACCGCTGAGGATGCGATGCCTGCCGCTGCCGCCATCGAATGCATCCATGCCTATTCGCTGATCCACGACGACCTGCCTTGCATGGACGACGATGACCTGCGCCGGGGTCAGCCGACCGTCCACCGCAAATGGGACGAGGCGACTGCGGTTTTGGCAGGGGACGGCTTACAGGCGCTCGCATTCGAATTGATCGCTCAGACCAACTGCCCCACCGAAGCGCGTTTGAGCCTGGTGACAACCCTGTCCCGGGCCGCCGGGATCCGGGGTATGGTTGGCGGTCAGGCGCTGGACATTGCGGCAGAGACGGCGACGATGCCCCTGACCTTGGCCGAAATCACCACTCTGCAGGCAGGCAAGACCGGTGCGCTGATCACATGGTCGGCAACCGTGGGTGCGCGGATGGGGGGGGAGGGCACTGGGCCGCTGTCCGCCTACGGCGACGCGCTCGGCGTCGCTTTCCAGATCGCCGACGACATCCTCGATGTGACGGGCGATGCTGCCAAGACGGGCAAGGCGGTCGGCAAGGACGCCACCGCTGGCAAAGCGACCTTCGTCTCGCTCTTGGGTTTGGACGGGGCGCGGACCAAAGCGCGCGACCTTGTCGCGGAGGCAGAGGCCGCCCTGTCCCCCTATGGTGCGACAGCGGCAACCTTGATCGAGGCCGCGCGTTTCGTTATCTCGCGGGACAACTGACAGGTGCGGAATGGTTGATCGACCCAATACCCCTATTCTGGACCGGGTTTCGCTGCCGTCGGATCTGAAGTCCCTGACCGACCGTGAGCTGCGCCAGTTGGCCGACGAACTCCGCGCCGAGACGATTTCGGCCGTCAGCGTCACCGGCGGCCATCTGGGTGCAGGCCTCGGTGTGGTGGAACTGACCGTCGCGCTCCATGCCGTGTTCGACGCGCCCCGCGACAAGATCATCTGGGATGTGGGCCACCAGTGCTATCCCCACAAGATCCTGACCGGCCGCCGCGACCGGATCCGCACTCTGCGCACCGATGGCGGACTTAGCGGTTTCACCAAACGCAGTGAGTCGCCCTATGACCCCTTTGGGGCCGCGCATTCCTCGACCTCGATCAGCGCCGCGCTGGGCTTCACCATGGCAGCCGACCTTGGCGGCGATCCCGGCGATGCGGTGGCGGTGATTGGCGACGGCGCGATGAGCGCGGGAATGGCATTCGAGGCGCTGAACAATGCAGGCCACTTGAAGAAACGCTTCTTTGTCGTCCTCAATGACAACGAGATGTCGATTGCCCCACCCGTCGGTGCGCTGTCGAGTTACCTCAGCCGCCTTTACGCCGAAGCCCCGTTCCAGGAGCTGAAGAACGCCGCCAAAGGCATGGTCAGCCTCTTGCCAGAGCCCCTGCAGGAAGGCGCACGCCGCGCCAAGGAAATGCTCAAAGGCATGACCGTTGGCGGCACCCTTTTTGAGGAACTGGGCTTTTCCTATGTCGGCCCGATCGACGGCCATGACCTCGACCAGTTGTTGCCGGTCCTGCGCACCGTTCATGACCGCGCCACCGGCCCAATGCTGATCCATGTCATCACCAAAAAGGGAAAGGGCTATGCCCCCGCCGAGGCCGCCCGCGACAAGGGCCATGCGACGGCGAAGTTCGACGTGCTGACTGGCGTGCAGGCCAAGGCAGCGTCGAATGCGCCGAGCTTCACCAAAGTCTTCGCCCAGTCCCTGATCGCTGAGGCGGAGCGGGACGACAAGATCGTCGCCATCACCGCAGCGATGCCGGATGGGACGGGGCTGGATGCCTTTGCCGCTCGCTTTCCTCGCCGGACCTTCGATGTGGGCATCGCCGAACAGCACGCCGTGACGTTCAGCGCAGGCCTCGCCGCCGGGGGCATGAAGCCGTTCTGCACGATCTATTCGACCTTCCTGCAGCGCGGCTACGATCAGGTTGTCCACGACGTCGCGATCCAACGCCTGCCGGTCCGCTTTGCCATCGACCGCGCCGGACTGGTCGGCGCCGATGGTGCCACCCATGCGGGGGCGTTCGACGTGGCGTTCCTCGCCAATCTGCCCGGTTTCGTCGTAATGGCCGCAGCCGATGAGGCAGAACTGGTCCACATGGTCGCCACCGCCGCCGCGCATGACACCGGCCCCATCGCCTTTCGCTATCCGCGCGGCGAGGGCATGGGCGTCGAGATGCCCGCCCGTGGCATACCCCTGGAACTAGGTAAGGGCCGCATCCTTCGTGAAGGGTCCCGCGTCGCGATCCTGTCCTTCGGCACCCGCCTGGCCGAAGTCCTGAAAGCCGCCGAATCCCTCGCCCAGCGCGGTCTCGTCCCAACCATCGCCGATGCCCGGTTCGCCAAGCCGCTGGACCGCGACCTGATCTTGCAGCTTGCCGCCCACCATGAGGTGCTGATCACGGTGGAAGAAGGGGCCATCGGCGGTTTCGGCAGCCATGTGGCGCAGCTTCTCGCCAATGAAGGCGTGTTCGACCGCGGACTCAAATACCACTCCATGGTCCTGCCCGACATCTTCATCGACCAGGCCTCACCCGAGGCGATGTACCGCGTCGCGGGCATGGATGCGGCCCAGATCGAGGCCAAGGTGCTGGACACGCTGGGCGTCGTGACATTGGGAAAGCGCGCGTGATCGGCAAGATCAAGCGCCGCGTACAATCCTATCTGTCGCGTCGCAAGCTGGAGGCCGGTCTGCGCCATGTCAGAGGGCCGCAAAGCATCGACCTGGCCCCGGATGCGGCAGGTGTCGTGATCCTGGCCAAAGATGCGGACTGGTACCTGGCCGATTGCATCGACCATCACCTTGCTGTTGGAGCAGCGCATGTCGTTGTAATCGACGCGGCATCGACCGACGGCACGGCCGCCATTGGCCGACGTCATCCCAATGTGACAGTGCTGGCAACGGATCTGCCGCTGGCTTTGTACGAAAGTGGGTTGCGCACCGCTGCCGCCCGGCGTGTCTTTCAGGGCGGCTGGATCCTGTTTGCCGAACCCGACGAACTGGTCGAGCCGCCGGTCCCGCTGGACCAGCTGTTGTCTTATGCCAACACAAGTGGATTCACGGCGGTTCTGGGTCAGATCCTGGACTTTGGCCCTGGTGCCAGTGTGGCCGACAGCTACCCAAGTGCCCGAGCAGCAGCAAGCTGCACGACCCACGGACAGGAATGGGTCGCCTACGGGGATCCGTCGTCTCATCTTGACTGGTTCACCCGCCTCAACCGCGTCCCGGATCGAGGTGTGCAGATGCTGGCGGGCGGTTTGCGCAAGCTGATCTTTGGCGAAGATCCCGTCCTGACCAAACATGTGCTGGTGCGCAACCTGGCCGAGGTGGACTTGATGTCCCACCCCCATTGTGCAGGCAATGTGACAGTCGCCGATATTACCATCGCGATGCGTCGCTACATGTTTGCGGGCGACTGGCAGGCGCGTGACCGCGCGGCTGTGTCTGCCGGAACCTGGGAACACGGCGAGGATCGCCAACGTCTGGCTGTCGCGGAAGTCCCGGGATTCGCGTTCGCTATTCCCTCGCCGCAGCCTTGGACCGGCCCCAAGACACTGCTCGCCGACGGCTTTCTTTATGCGTCGAACACGGCGCGAGCCTCACTCGAGCTGACCTAACGGATAGCTAGCGCGTCTCGAAAAACCAGCTGATCATTCGGCGCAACTGGTCGGGCGCATAGCTTTGCGGCTGCACTTCGAACCGTGCCATTCGCGACACCACCTGTGCGGGTGCGAGGATCGTTTCCGCCACGTGATATTCCGGGCGGTTGGCATAGTCATCCCACAGGACGGTCACGGGGATGCGCGTGTTGATCAACGTGGCGGCAAAGCAGGCCAGCCGGAACCGACCATCGATCAGCACCAGGTCGGGGGCAAAATCGGCGTCCTGCCAGGGTTGCAGCGGATAGGCATGGAAAGATGACCAATGTGCGGTGCCTGCGGGTTTGCCCCAAGTCTTGGTCGGACCGATATTGATCCAGCGCAGGTCAATCTCGGGCCGCAGCAATCCATGCGCCGCCAGGCTGTCGCGCAGGTTATCCGCCCAGTCCTTGTCGGATTCCACGCTGACCAGCCTTGCCTGCGTCTCGCGTGCGGCAAAGACCGTGGTACCGCCGGAACCGTATTCCAGGATCGTGTCGGCGCTGGCATAGGCGCGCCGGACTTCAACCGCGACTTCGGACGGCATGTGCATCTCGGGCAGTTCGGGCAAATCATCCTCCATCTGGGGTGCGACGGGCGCGCGTTGCGCAAGGGTGGCCAGCGTTGCCTGCAGTTGGACGCCGACCTGACTTTGTGCTTTGGCGATAGCGGGGTCGCTCAGGGCATGCTGCATCAGCCCGGTCGTGGCGTCCTGCCAGAAAAGGATGCTGCGATCCTCGGCCCCGTTCAGGTTCATCTTGGCGTAAAGCGCCAAGGTATGGCGCAGCTTGGTATCGTCTTTGGCCTCGGTCCAATAGCCCCGGCCGCGCAGCCGTTTAAGCGCCCAAAGCGTCGGGTTGCGCACCGCGTAGTGGTTGATCTGTGCGAGTTCCCAGCTTTGATCCGCGCCGCCCATGCGGGGAAAGCTGCGTGGCGACCCACCCAGCCATTTGTGGTGTGGCCCCCAGCGCTGGGTAATCGGATTGCCATGACCGGCACGGACCTGCGCAAAGTCCAGGCCGTTGCCTTCGACGAGATAGGGCCGGTGGATGTCCAGCCGCAGAACCTCGGGTCCATGGCGAAATAGCGTCTTGATCGCCCAGGTCATGTGGTCTGACGGCAGGGCCGCGCGGTCATAGGCCGGATGGATGAACCGGCCGGTCCAATCCGCCAACCCCGCATCGCCGAACAACCGCCAAGGGACCAGCATACCCCAGGCATCGCCAAGCGCCGCGGTCAGGTCCTGGATTCGCCGGTCACCGATGTGGACGTTGACGAATTCATCAAGGTCGATCCAGATCACCCAGTCGCCTGCCGCGATCGCGCCATCTCGTGCAAGGACCCGCGCGGCCGCCTGTTGCGGCGCCACGCCTTCGGGTACCTCGTTCGGCAAGGCGGTAATCCAGCCAAGCCGGTCCAGCGCCTGCACAAGAAGATCCACAGACCCGTCATCGCAGTCGTTATAGGCCACGACAATGCGGTCAAATCCGATGGCGCGGTGATAGGCCACCCATTCCAGCAAGAACGGCCCCTCGTTGCGCAAAGAGGTGATCAAGACATGCGCCATGCCCCGGGGTCAGCCCTGGATCATGGTGGCAAAGGTGCCCGGCAAACTGGCCTCCAGCAGTTCCAGATCGGCCGAGCAGTCGCCGTAGCGCGCGGTCATGCCTGGCGGGATGACAAAGGCATCGCCGGGGGCAAGCACGCGATCCGGCTGGCCCTCGGCTATCAGTACCATCGACCCCTCCATGACAAAGGTGAAATGGATGTCGCTGTCATGTCGCGTCGCCGGGGGCACCCCCCCGTCAAAGCGCGCCACCTGGATGTTGGCGACCCCCTTGGTTCCCGCCGAAATGCCGGTATCGCGGCACACGAAGCCGGGGATGCGGAACGGCTGCCAGACGGCCCTATCCTTCACATGGTGCACAAACCGCTGCCCCTGCCACTCCCGTGCCGGATCCCCAACTCCGTTTGGCAGGATGAAGTCATGGTCGATGGTCGTGACATGCTCTGCCGGAACGCCCAACTCGATCACTTCGATATTGGCCGAAGCATGGCAAACCCGGTGCCGGATTTCGGGGGGCTGGATCACGCAGTCGCCCGCATTCAGACGCATCATCCCGCCCTGATCTTCATACAGCACGTCGACCCAGCCGCGATAGCAATAGATCAGCTGAAACCCGACCGTGTGGTAATGCACCATGTCCGTAACCGGTCCGCCATCCGGGATGCGGATGTGGCTGGCAATGATCGACCCGCCAAGACGCGAAGGTATCAGGTCGCGGTAATGCATCCCCGCCCGCCCGATCACCCAGGGCGCCTCATCCGCCAGCCGCCGCACGGCAAACTCATGCACCGTCTGTGGCTGCACGACGCGGGGCGACAAAGGCACGACGTCGATCTCTGTTCCATTCGGGGCAATCAGGTGGGTCTTGCCGCCTGCAAAGTCCTGCGGATTGTCGGTCAGAATGCGCAGCCGCCCCGGCGGCACATCCGCCCCCCGCTCGATCCGTATCCGCAACCCATGCCCCGACAGCACGGCCACGGACGGATCATCAGCGGGAAAGATGCTGTCAAGTCGCAAGCCCAGCACTTTGGTGTAAAAGGGCAGGTCATGGCGCAGTTCTGTGGTCGGCAGCAGCACTTCGGCATGGATCTGGGCGGCGGGCATCCGGGAAACCTTTGGTCAATCTGGCGGGCAGATTGGTCCGCAATCACGCGCTTGGCAAGGCGCGGCGTTCCTCGGCCAACAGGGCCTGCAACCCTTCGTGATAAGTCGGATACAAAAGCCGGACCCCCAATTCGTTCTTGATCCGGTCATTTCGGACGCGCTTGCTTTCGCTGTAGAAACTTGTCGCCATCGGGCCAAGATCGGCCTCTTCAAACGGCACGGCCGGCGGATCGGGCAGTCCCAGCAGATGGGCAGCATGGCTTAGCACATTCTGAGGCGGGGCAGGATCATTGTCGCAGACGTTGTAAGCTGCGCCTGGATTGGGCCGCGCCATCGACGCCATCAGCACTTGCGCGATATCCGCGACGTGGATCCGGCTGAAGACTTGGCCGGGCTTGATGATCCGCCGCGCCGTCCCGTCGCGCACCTTCTCGAACGGACCGCGATCCGGTCCGTAGATGCCCGCAAGGCGAAAAACATGCACCGGCAGCCCGGTCGCCCGCCACTGATCCTCGGCCAGTACACGCCAGCGCCCCCGGTCCGATTGCGGGGTGAGGGGGGTCGTCTCGTCGACCCATCCACCCTGATGGTCGCCGTAAACGCCGGTCGTCGACAAGTACCCGACCCAGCCCACTCGGGCGTGTGCGATCCCGGCCGCCGCGCGCAGGAACGGATCACCCGCGGCGTCCGGGGCTGCTGATATCAGGATATGGGTCGCCCGATCTAACGCTGGTCCCAAATCGGCCGGCCAGATCAGCGGTTCCACCCCAGCTGCCGCAAACGCGCGCGCCTTGTCGGCGCTGCGGGTCGTGCCGATCACGGTCCAGCCCTTTGGGATAAGCCGGTCGGCCAAAGCTTGGGCCGAATAGCCATGACCTAGGGACAAAAGCGTGCTCATGCCCGGCACGATGCCCCGCCTCGGCCCCTTGTGCAAGCGCAGCATCGCCCCGTTCGCCGACGGCGTGTCATCACGGCGTCACTTGTGCTGTGACATCGGTTCCGGCTTATATGCCGGATCAATCGACGAAAGACGCCCATGCAAGACGAACCACCCGGATTCCTGCGCCCCAAGACCATCCCGCACACGGCCTTTACCGACGCCCATGCCGCCGTCGCGCGGTTGGAGCAGCTTTATGCCGAGGCGACGGAGTTTCTGGTACGACAGTTTTCCGAAGTTGTCCTCAAGGGTCGCCCAAGCATGCGCGTGCGGGCTTTCTATCCGGAAATCCGCCTGACCGTGGACAGTTTCGACAAGATCGACTCCCGCCTGTCCTTTGGTCATGTCGCCAGCCCCGGCACCTATGCCACAACCATCACGCGGCCTGATCTTTTCCACAACTATCTGGTCCAGCAGATCGGCCTTCTGATCGAAAACCATGGTGTCCCGGTCCAGATCGGGCCGTCCGACACCCCGATCCCGGTGCATTTCGCTGTCGCGGGCAACCCCGCCGTGTCGGTCCCGCAGGAAGGCGTGCTGGAGTTCTCGTTGCGCGATGTCTTTGACGTCCCGGACCTTGCCACCACCAACGACGATATCGTCAACGGCATGCGTGACCGATATCCCGACGGATCGGCCCCACTGGCCCCATTTACCGCGCAGAGGGTGGATTACTCGCTCGCTCGTCTGACCCACTATACCGCGACCGACCCCAAGCATTTCCAGAACCACGTCCTTTTCACCAACTACCAGTTCTATATTGATGAATTCGAAGCCTATGCTCGGCAGATGCTGGCCGATCCGTCCAGTGGCTATACCGGGTTCGTGGCGACCGGCGATCAAGAAATTAGCACCCCTGACGGCGTGATCCTGCCTTTTGGCCGCACGCCTCAGATGCCGACCTATCACCTGAAGCGCGCCGACGGGAACGGTATCACCCTGGTCAACATCGGTGTCGGACCGTCCAATGCGAAAACCGCGACCGACCACATTGCGGTCCTCCGTCCGCATGCCTGGATGATGGTTGGCCACTGTGCGGGCCTGCGCAATTCGCAAAGCCTTGGCGACTTCGTGCTGGCCCATGCCTACTTGCGTGAGGATCACGTTCTGGACGACGACCTGCCGATCTGGGTGCCGATACCAGCACTGGCGGAAATCCAGATCGCGCTGGAACGCGCCGTCGCGGACGTGACCCAGCTTGAGGGGTATGAACTGAAGCGCATCATGCGCACCGGCACCGTCGCCACCATCGACAACCGCAACTGGGAACTGCGCGACCAGTCAGGCCCCGTGCGCCGCCTGTCGCAGTCCCGCGCGGTCGCGCTGGACATGGAATCCGCCACCATCGCCGCCAACGGGTTCCGGTTTCGTGTGCCCTACGGCACCCTTCTTTGCGTCAGCGACAAGCCGCTGCACGGCGAACTGAAACTGCCCGGCATGGCGTCCGAATTCTACAAGACTCAAGTCAGTCGACATCTGCAGATCGGCATCCGGGCCATGGAACGCTTGCGCGACACCCCGATCGAGCGGATACACAGCCGCAAGTTGCGCAGCTTTGAAGAGACCGCATTCTTGTGATTGGACGACTTTGCGGGGAATTCCGCACGTTTCAGGCTTGATTTGCGTCCAGAAAACCTGTGTAGCGGAGAGCGAGCCCTTTGGGGCGTCATAAATCTGACAACTCTGGATTAAAAGGAACGCAAAATGTCCAAAGCAATGACAAAGACCCAGCTTGTGGCCGCCGTTGCCGATGCGATGGGTGGGGACAAGAAAACCGCCGCCGCCGCGATGGATGCGATTGCCTTGGTCGTGACGCGCGAAGTCGCTTCGGGCGGGACCGTGGTGCTACCGGGCCTCGGCAAGATGGTGTGCCGTTCGCGGCCCGAACGTCAGGTCCGCAATCCGGCGACCGGCGAATCCATGACCAAGGCAGCGGACAAGCAGGTCCGCTTTGCCATTGCCAAGGCACTGAAAGACAGCGTTAACGCCTGATCCGTCCTAGGCCACAGGACTTGCCCCCCGGGGCATTCGGTGAAAGGGTTGCCCTAGTGGCAACCCTTTTCATGTTGGCGGGGGCATCATGGGTCAGGTGACCGGAATAGGCGGACTGTTCTTTCGCTCGCGTGATCCCGGTGCTTTGGCCGCCTGGTACGAAAAACACCTTGGCATCTTGCCCCCCGGACCGGCGCTTTGGCAGCAACAGGCGGGCAGCACGGTCTTTTCCCCCTTTGCGCAAGACAGCGACTATTTTGCCCCCGACAAGCAGTGGATGCTGAACCTTCGGGTCCAGGGTCTGGCCGAGATGATCGCCGCCTTGCAGTTGGCCGGAATCGCGGTTGAAACCCGCGCCGACTGGGACGGCGATGGCGCTTACGGCCATTTCGCCCGCATCCACGATCCCGAAGGCAATCCGATCGAGCTTTGGGAACCGCCTGCCGCGTGATGGTTCCTATGCTGTCGGCAGCGGGGCAAATCGCACCAGCCGTAGCGATCCTGAATCGACCGCGTCCAGCTTTCGCCCCTTTGCCATGATTTCAGCAAGCGCTCGGTCAACAGTGCCGTCGGCGGCTATTGGAAACTTCGGCCGGGACTCGTAAAGGATCCAGATCTGCCTGTTTGCGGGAACCTGGCTAGCGGCTTCGCTTCGTGTCACAAAGCGAGACCGGTTCAAGGACCTAAAAATCTCGGGTTGGTCCGCGTGGTTTAGCGCAAGGACATCTGACGTGACGAGATCAGGACGCATCCACCGCAGACCATATTCAAGGTGTTGCGTCCCGAGGATCAAGACATCGCGGTCCGGATCAAATTCGGCAAGGACGACCTGCAAGCCTTCGGTCTCGCTTGGGTCCCGACTGGCTGGGAAAAACGGGCGTAGAGAAAATGCCTGGATGCCCAACACCACGACCAAGACCGGCAACCACAATCGCCGCCACATTGCCGCAAGGGCAAAACCGAGGATGACGGCGGCAAACAATGGCGGCCAGGCAATCACCCGGACGATCAGGATGGGTTTCCACAAGCTGAGCACCGTGACCAAAAGCGGCATGCCGACGACAAAGGTGATCAGCAAAACCAGTGCTACGGGATTTCGCCGCGCCGCCCAGAACCCGAACAACAACAACCCGGCCATGATGGGCTTTCCCCAATTGGGATAGGGATAGGCGCCCGCCAACTGCGAATAGATCCAGGACGGCGTCGATTTCGGGATCCAGAAATCGACAAGAGTGCTTTGCACGTGAAAGATCATCGGCAGGATGGCAGGCAGGGAAAGGATTATAAATGCAATGCCTGCCAAAATCAGATCACGCAGCATCGCAGCCCTGACCAGCCCGAGGCCGATGGCTGCCAGGACGAACACCGCGCAAAGCGCGATGTATAGGATCCCCGTTGCCTGGGCATAAAAGGCCGAGGCAGCGGCCAGCACGAACAAGGACTACCCCGCTATTAGTGGGGCGATCCGACCCGCAACCGCTCCGGTCCGATAGCGGTCCACCAGCGACAGAAACGCCACTGTCCCCACCAAGACAGACAGGTTCAATAGCGGATACATACGCACTTCGCGGCTTTGATAGACAAAAAGCGGCGTCAGAACCAAACAGATCGTCGCCAGCCGTGCCACATCGCGCCCGCCCAGACGCGCCGCAATCCGGTAGATCAGCGGCACACAAAGCGCGCCCAAAAGCACGTTGAGAGACCGAACCGCCAACGGGTCCGTCCCGAACGCACCATTCCACAATTTTTGCAACGCGTAGAAGTAGGGACGGTGCGTATCGGACCACCAATGAATCCCAAAAAGCGACGACCAGCTTTCTTGCGAATAGGACAACGAGATCAGTTCGTCGTACTGATAATCAAGATTCTGGACGCGAAAGATCAGGATCGCAAAACACAGTAAGAACGCCACCAGCACAAAGACCAGGTCGCCCGGCGAGTCACCTTCGGATACGTGTTTTTCGGAAAATGACATATCGATTGCCCATGTAGTTGAAGATCAGGCCGCTCGCGATCCCGCAAAGTGATGCCAGGTGCAGAGCGTCTGGTGTGCTGTGCAGGACTTGCCCCAGCATCACGATGGCGACCGAATAATTGATCACCGTTCCACCGAAGACACGCTCAGAAAGCCCAGAAACTGGCGCCAGATATTGCGGTCACGCGCCTAGCTGAAGGTAAAGCGCCGGTTTAGGAAGAAATTTGAAATGACACTAACGCCGATGCCGCCTGCAAGGCAGATCGACGTTGCGGCACCCAGCGCCTGCAGCAAAGTCAGGACCAGCAAGGTGACCTCTGCGCCGGATAGTCCAACGACAAGGAACTGCAGGAAGTACATCGCGTTGCTGAACTTGTGCAGATACAGCCGCCTCAAGTGTTTGATGTACTTCATCTGCTCGCGGAAGGTCAGTTTGCTTTCCCCGTAAAGACGGTCTGCAAAGGCGATGGGCACTTCGGCCACGTTGCTCATGCCGCATTTGACAATCAGTTCCAGCGCGATCTTGTAGCCACAGGGTTCAGGTCAACGGCACGGTCGAAATCGGACTTTCGCATAGC
This sequence comes from Rhodobacterales bacterium, assembly GCA_031430315.1. GTDB lineage: Bacteria > Pseudomonadota > Alphaproteobacteria > Rhodobacterales > Rhodobacteraceae > JAJNPS01. Next base: position 26,578 of record JANPBI010000068.1, read on the forward strand.
AAAGAAGCCCGAGATCGGGTCCTTGACCTGCGTCAAAGGTCACGCCAGCAGGGTCGCAATTCGGCTGTTCAGCTAGCGCAAAAGCCGCCAATCGTCATCGTTCGACCCGCCTGGCACATAGCGCGACCCCAGCACGGACTGCTGGCCAGCACTTAGCGCAAGCATCATCTGGGGGATGATTTCTGGCGGGTGGCTGAGGTCGCAATCCATGCAGACAAGGACGGGATATCGGGCCTGCCGAAACCCCTCATGGACGGACTGGCTCAACCCGCGATCGGTGGTGCGCGCGATGATCCGCGCCCAATCATGGCCACTGTCGCGAACGGCCTCGACACTTCCGTCGCCGCTATTGTCATCGACAAACAACACCTCCAGATCCAAGCCCTGACTGCGCCGAAGATGGTCGAGCCGCGCCAGAATATGCGGGATGTTTTCCACCTCCCGGTAGGTCGGTATGACAATTGAAATGCCGCTGACCACCACGATTCGCGCCAGTTCGGTCG
>JANPBI010000069.1:0-4725 GCA_031430315.1 Rhodobacterales bacterium
CCCAAACCTGCGGCCATATCGATGGCGGCGCGAAAATCATCCATCACCGCCAGACGTCCTTTCGGTGCCAACGGGCCAACCAGAAACGGCGTCCGGCACAACCCGACAACCTGCAGGCCCGCCGCGCGGACGCGCGTTCCGATTTCGACCGCCCTGGAGCCGATCTCACGCCGCCAAAAGACAATGCCGGTGATGCCCCGCGCGGCACAGGCATCGATCACGCGCTCCACCGGCCACCCGGCGCCATGCCCATCAAGGTTGTGGCCCAGCGTCGCGGTGTTCAGCGCCAACGCCGAATGATCATCCGAGAAGTCCCGCATCAGATACCGTACATCGCCAGCATGTGCCGCATCCGCGTGACCGCCAGGTCGGGATCGCGCAACAGCCCGCACCCATCCGCCAGCGTGAAAACTTCGGTGAAATAGGGCAGGGGCCGCATCGCCTGTGCCCCGTTCAACATGATGAAATGGTCTTGAAACCCGTTCAGCCAGGCCAAGAACACCACTCCCGTTTTGTAAAACTGCGTCGGGCTGCGAAAGATCGTCCGCGCCAACGGAACTGTCGGGTCCAATACACCGTAAAAGCCCGCCACGTCGCCTTCGCCCAGCATGGTTACCGCACGTGCGGCTGCCGGGGCCAACGGATCGAAAATGCCAAGCAGCGCATGCGAATAACCCGCCTCGTCTCCAGCGATCAGCTCGGGATAGTTGAAGTCATCCCCGGTATACATCTTGACGCCTGGCGGCAGCAGCCGCCGCATCCTGATCTCTTTGTCCTTGTCCAAAAGTGAAATCTTGATGCCATCCACCTTGGCGACGCTGTCAGAAATCACCCCCAACGCCGTTTCCATGGCCTCGTCAAAGGTCGATGCCCCCCAGTACCCGGCCAAAGCAGGATCAAACATCTCGCCCAGCCAGTGCAGGATCACCGGCTGGTCGCAGGCCGCCAGAACATCCGCATAGACGCGCCGGTAATCGTCGGGTCCCCGCGCGGCCTGCACAAGGGCCCGGCTTGCCATCAGGATGATCCGGCCACCGACCTTCTGGATAGCCTCGATCTGATCCAGATAGGCGCGTCGCACAGTATCCAGCGCATGCGGCCCTGGCCCCAGATGGTCTGTCCCACACCCATTTGCGACCAGCGCATCCGGCAATTCCGCCTTGGTTCGCCCGATCAGCTCCAGCGCCCGAGGCCAGTCCAGCCCCATCCCGCGCTGGGCGGTATCCATGGCCTCGGCGATCCCCAGACCCATGTCTGCCAGATACCGCCGGAAGGCCATCGTACGCTCCCAATCGACGGTTGCCCGGCCCGAAGGGTCATTGCCTGTGAATGGATCCGCGACCACATGCGCCGCCGAATAGACCACTCTGGCAGGATGTCTCCCAAGCGTTGCTGCCATTACCGGCGTTCCCGTCAGTGCATAGTCCGTCAGCCGACCCGAAGCGTCCGGCAGTGCGATCTTCATCCCAAACTCTCCTAGAACCGTGGAACCAGCAGTCCGCCGTCCCCAGAAATCACCTGTCCTGTCGTATAGGGCATTCCTCCCGTGGCCAGGGTCGCGATGATGGCCGCGATGTCTTCCGGCAGTCCCACGCGGGGCAGCAGCGTCAATCCTTCAGCGGCGCGTTTGCGATAGCTTTCGATCACGGGTGCCGTCATTTCGGTGGCGATGAGGCCGGGCTGCACGTCATAGACGGCGATCCCCTCGGGTCCCAGCCGGACGGCCAGCGCTTTTGACACCATCGCCGCCGCCGCCTTTGACGCACAGTATTCCGCACGCTGGACCGCGACGGCGACCGCATTGGCAGAGGTGACGTTGATGATGGAATGAAAAGCTGCATTCTGGCGGCGCGCCAGCAGCCGGCGCGCAAAGGCTTGGCTGAGAAAGAACATCGCCTTGGTATTCACTGCCAGACAGCGGTCCCACGATGCCTCGGTCACGTCCAGAAGATCGCCCCGCGACATCACGCCCACGCCAGCATTGTTGACCAGCGTTGTCAGCGGACCCAAGGCATCCTCGATCCGCGTCAGTTGACCGTCATGATCCGCGTGGTCGGTGATGTCAAACACCGCCGGCACGACCGGCACGCCCAGGGCCGAAATGCGCGCAACCGCCCCCCGCAGTTCATCATCCTCGACCGGACTGTTGATGGCGATAGAGAATCCCGCCAGCGCCAGCGCTTGGGCCGTGGCCAGTCCAATGCCTCGTGACGATCCCGTCACCAATGCCACCTGCGTCACGCCCGCATCTCCCTTGCCATGTTCTGCCCCCGGTCAGATTGGCCCCGGGACCCGTTCTCCACAAGCGCAGTGTCCTCACTGTGAAGCGACAATTTATGTAACTGTACGGTTACTAACTAGGCTGTTGTCTGCATTCCGGTCAAGCCAAAACTGTGGTCCCAACAGCACCGGCCCTATTTGCTGATCGGCCTTTTGCGTTCGATCAACCGCGTGCCAGCATTCCGGCAAAGTCACCTTTGCATCTCATCGTCGATCCGGGCCACGCCAAAAGCTCAACATGGGCGAAAGCGTTAACAGACTATGAAAATGGACATATCAAGTTATTGTTTTTAATACTAAAAAATCCCGTCCCGACTCGGGACGCTAGCGGATCAGGATGGCTCGGAAATCGTTCACGTTGGTCCCGGTCGGGCCTGTCACGAAAAGGTCCCCCAAAGCGTCAAACGCCCCCCAGGCATCATTTGCCGCCAGCATCCCGGCAGGGTCCACCCTCAACGCCCGCAACCGACGCATCGACCCCCCGTCCGCAAAGGCGCCTGCATTTTCTTCTGATCCGTCAATCCCGTCCGTATCGGCCGCGAGCGCCGAGAACGGCACTCCTTCGGCAGCCAGCGCGAGCGCGAGCAGAAACTCGCTGTTTCGCCCGCCCCGTCCTTTGCCGCGCAACGTCACGGTTGTCTCGCCACCCGACAAAATGATCACTGGCCGCGCGAACGGCCTGTTCCGGCTGGCCACCTCGCGCGCGATGGCCGCGTGAACCCGCCCGACATCTCGGGCCTCGCCTTCGATCGCGTCCGACAGGATGACTGCCGGCACGCCCAGAACACCCGCACGCGCCGCCGCTGCCTCAAGCGACAGGCGGGCAGACGCAATGACCACGACGCGGTGACCGGCAAAGACCGGGTCCGACGGAAGCGGCGCAAGACCTTTGTTCCCTGCCATCCAGTCCGCGATCCGGGGCGGCAGGTCGATCCGCCAGGCAGAAACAAGCGCCCGCGCCGCCTCCCGCGTGACATGGTCCGGCACCGTCGGCCCTGACGCAACCTGCGCCGGATCATCCCCCGGCACATCCGACACCACAAGGCTGACAACCCGCGCCGGATGGGCCGCCGCCGCCAGTCGCCCACCCTTGATCCGGCTGACCTGCTTGCGGATCGCATTCATCGCCGAAATGGGCGCACCAGAGGCAAGCAGAGCGGTGTTCAGCGCCGCCTCATCCTCCAGCGTCAAGTCCCCGGGGGGGGCGGGCAAAAGGGCCGATCCCCCGCCACAGATCAGCGCCACCACCAGATCATCCGGTCCTAACCCTGACACTGCCTGAAACAGCGCATCCGACGCTGCCAGCCCCGCAGCGTCAGGTACGGGGTGCGAAGCCTCTATGACCCGGATCCGCTGGCAATCCGTCGCATACCCGTAGCGCGTGACGACCACCCCGCTAAGGGGTCCGTCCCACAGCGCCTCGAACGCCGCCGCCAGCTGCGCTGCCCCTTTGCCAGCCCCGATGACAACCGTCCTGCCCCTTGGTCGGGACGGCAATTGCGCGCGCAAGGCCGACATCGGATCCGCCGCACGCACCGCGGACTGAAACAGATTGGTCAGCAGGGTGCGGTCTTCGGCCAGCATCAGACAGCAATATCAAAAACGAAAACACCGTCGATCCCGCCTTCGGCTGCCGCGACAATCCGCGAGCCAATGGCCTGATGGACCGGATCGGCAAGATAGGCGTCCCGGACCTCGACGTCCCGAAAGTCGAACCAGAAGACATCATTGAATCCGCGTACGACCGGCAGTTCCACGCTGACATTGGGGCCGGCGTGAAAATCGAGGATACCGTCGATATGCCCCGACAGTCGCCGTAAATCCGCATAGATCGCGTCCTTGTCCTTTGTCGTTGTCGCGGACGTAAACCGCAATGCCACGAAGTGTCGGATCATTCTTTGTTCCTACTAAAGCGAGGTTTGCGTTTTTCGCGGAATGCGGCAAGCCCTTGTTGTAGATCGGCAGACCCGGCGGCAATGGCACCTGCCAGCGACTCAAGCACACGGTCTGCGTCTTCGCCGTCGGCAGCGTTGACCAGCATTTTGGTGATCTCGGTCGCCCGAGGGCTGCGGTCCTTTAGCCGCGCGGCAACAACCTCTGCCGCAGCCATGCCCGACCCTGTCGGGACAACCTGGTCAACCAGGCCTAGCGTCAGGGCCTCATCCGCTGAAAAGACCTCGCCGAAGATGGCCATGCGTCGGACCAGTTGCGCACCGAAACGGCGCACTGCGCGCTGCGTGCCGGACCAGCCGGGGATGATGCCCAGCCCCGATTCCGGTTGCCCCAGTTTCACATGGGATTCGGCGATCCGCAGGTCGGCGCAGGCGGCAAGTTCCAAACCGCCACCAAGCGCATGGCCGTTCAGAACGGCAATGACCGGCACCGACAGCCGCGCCAGTGCATCAAATGCCGCATGCCCGTCGCGGACCCAGTGGCGTCCGAACT
>JANPBI010000070.1:0-8170 GCA_031430315.1 Rhodobacterales bacterium
GCGCCGCATGGGTGATCCAGGTCTTGTTGCCGTTGATCTGCCAGTCCTCGCCGACTTTTGTCGCCTTGGTCCGCAGCGCCCCAAGGTCCGACCCGGTGTTCGGCTCGGTGAACACCGCCGTCGGCAGCACTTCCCCACTCGCCAACTTCGGCAGCCACTCGGCCTTTTGCGCCTCCGTGCCGCCGCAAAGGATCAGTTCCGCCGCAATCTCGGTCCGTGTCGCAAGCGACCCCACCCCGATATAGCCGCGCGACAATTCCTCGCTGACCACCACCATCGACGCCTTGGATAGCCCAAAGCCACCATGCGCTTCGGGGATCGTCAGGCCAAAGACGCCCATGTCGGCCAGCTTGTCGATGACCTCCATCGGGATCAACTCGTCGTGCAGATGCCAGCCATGCGCATGCGGCACCACTTCCTCATCGGCAAACCGGCGGAACTGGTCGCGGATCATCTCAAGTTCGGCATCGAGGCCAGTGACGCCGAACGTCGCGCGCCCGTGGTTGTCCTGCATGCAGGCGACCAGTTGCATCCGTGCGCTTTGGGTATTGCCCCCCGCCATCAAGGTGCGCGCTGCGTCGCCGGGGTGCCAGTCGATGCCCATGTCGGCCAGCCGCGCGAACTCGCCCTGGCTCATCGGAATACCGCCCGCGATCTGGTTCAGGTATTCGCCGAACCCGATCTGAAGGATCAGCGCCTCCATCTCGCCGAACTGCCCCGCCTCGGACACGCGGCCCCCCCAGGCCCGCATCTGGCGCAGCGCCTCGACATAGGTCGCAAGCCACGCCATCGCGTGGGCCGCCGTCTGGTGCTGTTCCAGCGCCGGGACGGAAACCTTGCCGCCGACCGTGACCTGTTCGCGCACCGCGTCGCGCGCATGTTCAAAGAGCGCCTCCACCTCGGGCAGCGCGGTTTGAGTCAGGTCAAGAAGATTGGCCAGCACGGCGGTCGGAGTCATGGTCTGGCCATCATGGGGCATCGGGGCGCTCCGGTCACGGGAGGAATCTTGGCCAAACTTGCCTAAAGCCTTCGCAGCCGCAGCGCAACTTAATTCCACGCAGTGACGCTGATGCGCACGAAAATGTCGCACAGGAAACTGCTGTAGCCGTCAACGGAATCCTTTCCAAATGTTTAATGTGACTAGGTCAAGCCATTGATTTCACAAAAAAGAAAAAGCGTCCCGAGTCGGGACGCCTCCTTTCAACCCAGCGCGGCAGCCCGGACATCCGCCCCGATATGCGGCACATACTGCCCGAAATTCTCGGCAAACATTCCCACCAGCTTGCGGGCCTGCGCATCATAGGCCGCCCCATCCGACCAGGTTCCGCGCGGGTTCAGAAGGCCGGGTTCCACCCCCGCGACCGCGACCGGAACGTCGAACCCGAAATGCGGATCCCGCCGAAACTGTCCTGCATTCAGCGACCCATCCATCGCCGCGGCCAGCAGCGCCCGTGTCGCCTTGATCGGCATCCTTCGCCCCGTCCCGTAAGCCCCGCCGGTCCAGCCGGTATTCACCAGCCAGCAGCTTGCCCCGTGCTTGCGGATCTTTTCCTGGAGCAGCTGCCCATAGACTTCCGGACGCCGCGGCATGAAGGGCGCACCGAAACAGGTGCTGAATGTCGGCGTGGGTTCCTTGATCCCCCGCTCCGTCCCTGCAACCTTAGAAGTGAACCCCGACAGAAAATGATACATCGCCTGCGCCGGGCTTAGCCGTGCAATCGGCGGCAGCACCCCGAACGCGTCGCAGGTCAGCATCACCACATGTTTGGGGTGCCCGCCCAGACCCGTCGCGGAGGCGTTGGAAATCGCCTCCAGCGGATAGGCGCAGCGGGTGTTGTCCGTCAGCCGGTTGTCGGCAAAGTCGATCTCCAGCGTCTCGGGGTCATAGACCATATTCTCGATCACCGTTCCGAACCGGTGGGTGGTGGCATAAATCTCGGGCTCTGCCTCGGCGCTCAGGTTGATCGTCTTGGCGTAGCAGCCACCTTCGAAATTGAAGATGCCGCGATCGGACCACCCATGTTCGTCATCGCCGATCAACGTGCGGTCGGGACTTGCCGACAATGTCGTCTTGCCGGTTCCCGAAAGGCCAAAGAACACTGTCGCATCGATCGGATTGCCGACTGCATGGTTGGCCGAGCAGTGCATCGCCATGACGCCCTTATCCGGCAGCAGGTAGTTCAGCACCGTAAACACGGCCTTCTTGTTTTCGCCCGCATAGGCGGTGTTGGCGATCAGCACGGTCTTTTCGGCAAAGTTCAGCGCGATCACCGTCTCGGACCGGCAGCCATGGCGCACAGGGTCCGCCTTGAAGGACGGGCAGTTGATGATCGTCCAGTTTGGCGAAAAGCTGTCCAGTTCGTCACGCGCCGGACGCCGCAAAAGGTGGCGGATGAATAGCCCGTGCCAGGCCAGTTCCGTCACCACCCGTACGTCCAGCCGGTGGACAGGGTCTGCGCCAGCATAAAGGTCCTGCACAAAATAGTCGCGGCCCCGCATATGCGCCAGCATGTCGGATTTGAGCCGCTCATAAGCGTCAACCGCCATCGGCGCGTTATTCTGCCACCAGATCGTGTCTTCGACATCGGGGGTTCGAACCACGAACTTGTCCTTGGGCGAGCGGCCGGTAAACTGACCTGTCGCGCACAGAAACGCGCCGCCACGTCCCAGGCGCCCTTCACCCCGGCTGACCGCCGCTTCGATCAGCGCAGGCTCCACATCGTTGTAATAGACGTTGGCAGCACCCGTGATGCCCTGGTGGTCCAGTCGTTGACGGGGGTTCACGCGACCATAAATCATGTTCCAATCTCCCTTCGCCGCAGACCGGCGGCAAAATCGTACCCAATGGACGGCGACCTTCGGGCCAGAAAAGTTCGCCGCAGCCCGAAACCGCGTCAGGCTGCAAATTCCTTGTATCACAAGGTTTTATGGCAAAAACAGGACCCAATTTCTGCGTTAGCGCAACCAAAACAGACGTTAGCGCAAGCATTTTGATGCCAACGTCACTCTGCGACAATTCTGTCAACCTGCGGGTTATTTTTGTCGCCTTTTTCTGTGCTCTGCGGGTGATTCGCGAAAACTGGTTGATTCCGCAGGCCGCAACGTCGACATTGGTGAAAAAAACAATGGCACACGAGCTTAAGAGGTAATTGCCCATGTCACGGATCGCCCTTGTGGACGACGATCGCAATATTCTGACGTCTGTTGCTATGACGCTTGAGGCCGAAGGCTTTGAGGTGGAAACCTATAACGACGGGCAATCCGCGCTGGACGCCTTTACCCGTCGGATGCCGGATATGGCGGTGCTGGACATCAAGATGCCCCGGATGGACGGGATGGACCTGCTGCAGCGGCTTCGTCAAAAGACCAGCATGCCGGTCATTTTCCTGACCTCCAAGGATGACGAGATCGACGAAGTTCTGGGCCTGCGCATGGGCGCCGACGACTACGTCAAGAAACCCTTCAGCCAGCGCCTGCTGGTCGAACGCATCCGCGCCCTGCTGCGTCGGCAAGAGGCGATCGCGACCGGCGAAGTCGCCACGACCGAAGAAAACAAGCTGATGGAGCGTGGCTCGCTGACGATGGATCCGCTGCGTCATTCGGTCAGCTGGAAGGGCCGCGAAGTGTCGCTGACGGTGACTGAATTCCTGTTGCTTCAGGCCTTGGCCCAGCGCCCCGGTTTCGTCAAAAGCCGCGACCAGCTGATGGACGTGGCCTATGATGACCAAGTCTATGTCGACGACCGCACCATTGACAGCCATATCAAGCGGCTGCGCAAGAAGATGCGGACGGTCGACGATGACTTTACGGCCATCGAAACCCTTTACGGCATCGGCTATCGCTACAACGAAGAATGACCGCAAAACCGGGCATTGCGCCGCGGGAACGTCTGTCGCCCAAGCCCGGTGAGGTGCTGCTGGGCGAGGATTGGGTCTCGCCAGAGCTTTCCGGCTCCGGTGCGCGCGCATCGCGGGGCCGGCTTAGCATGGTTGGGCGCGGTCGTTCCCCGCTGGCGCGCAAGATCATCATCTTTAACCTGATGGCGCTGCTTGTCCTTGTGGCGGGTGTTCTGTTCCTGAATCCCTTTCGCGACAGTCTTGTCCTGCAACGCGAAGCGGGCCTTGTCCGCGAGGCCCGGCTTGTCGCTGAGGCGCTGGAGGCAGGACTGGGGGCCACGGTCGCGGTCAATGGGGATCTGCGGGCGCTGCAAACCCAGTTTTCCGCGATGGATATGGGAACCGGGGTCGAAATGTTCCTGTTCGATCTGCAGGGGAAGATCCTTGATTCCCATGTCGGGACCATCGCCGTGACCCATCCATCCCTAGACCGGGAACGCAGCACCGTCATTACCGATTTCCTGAACGTCGTCTGGCAAACCGTGTCCGGCACTGTCTCTGGGGGTGAGGATGCGGCAGTAAAGGTCGATACCGCAGCCCTGGCGCGCAGCAGTTTTGATCAGGCATTGGCAGGCGATACTGCCGTCAAGACGGGCCGCGACAATCAGGGCCATGCCACATTTTCTGTCGCGACGCCGATCCTGCGTGACGGGCAGCCTGTGGCCGTGGTCGCCATGGCCTCGGCGGCCGGAGAGATCGACCGTCTTGTCCGATATGAACGCGAACAGATTTTGCAGATGTTCGTGATCGCGCTGTTTGTCTCTATCGGGTTGAGCCTGGTGTTGGCTTCGACCATCGCAAATCCCTTGTCTGATCTGGCAGCCGCCGCCGAACTTGGCCGCGACCGGGACGCGCGCAAGATGGCACCCGCCCGCGTGCGCATTCCCGACCTTGCCGCAAGACCGGACGAGATCGGCCGGTTGTCTGTCGCCATGCGCGGCATGGTGGCGGCGCTCTATGACCGGATTGATGCCAACGAACAGTTCGCCGCCGATGTTGCCCACGAAATCAAGAACCCGCTGGCTTCCCTGCGCTCGGCCGTTGGGACGATGCGGGTCGCCCGGCGCGAGGACCAGCGCGAAAAGCTGCTGGATGTGATCGAACATGACGTGCGTCGTCTTGACCGGCTGGTCAGCGACATTTCAAACGCCTCGCGGCTGGACAGCGAATTGGTCAAGGAAGAGGAAGAGTCATTTGACCTGTTGAAAACACTGTCCAATCTCAGCCAGTACCTGTCGCAGCAAGCCGCCGAAAAAGGTGTCGACTTCATCACCGACTTGCCACCGGACTCCATTGCAATCCGCGGGCTGGAAGCACGGATCGCGCAGGTTTTCGTCAACCTGATCACCAACGCGATTTCGTTCTGCGAAGATGGCGATGCCGTCCGGGTCTGGGCGCGACGTCGCGAAAACCGCGTGCTGGTCGTGATTGAGGATACTGGGCCCGGCATCCCCGAACAGGCGCTGACCAAAATCTTCAAACGGTTCTATTCCGAACGGCCCTCGGGCGATTTCGGCAATCATTCCGGCCTTGGCCTGGCTATCTCCAAGCAGATCGTCGAAGCACATGGCGGCGTCATCTGGGCCGAGAACATCCGGCCGACACAGGCCGACCTGACATCCGAACCCCTGGGCGCACGGTTTGTCGTGGGCCTTCCGGTGTGATGTGGGCGATGACGGGCGACCATCCTCTTTCGTCGTCCATGCCACGACGGTTGCCATAGGTGACCACGGAGTCGTGATCCTTGGGCCGTCCGGGTCAGGCAAGTCGGCGCTTGCGCTGCAACTGATCGCCCTTGGCGCAAGGCTGGTCGCGGATGACCGCACGATCCTGACATCAACGCCACAGGGCCTGGTTGCCAGCTGCCCACCCGCGGGCCGCGGCTTGATCGAAGCGCGGGGGGTCGGAATCCTTTGCGCGCCGCCGCTGGAGCAGGTCAACGTGGCGCTTGCCGTGGATCTGGCGCAACAGGAAACCGACCGCCTGCCGCCGCGCCGAAAGGTCATGCTTCACGGACACGACATCGACCTTGTTTATGGCCCAACAAGCGCCCATTTTCCGTCATCCATCTGGTGCTATGTCACCTATGGACGGCAGGAATGATGACAGACGGACCGCAGACCCAACCTCTCGTGCAGGACCACCACCTGGTCCTGGTCACCGGCCCGTCGGGCGCGGGACGCACCACTGCGATCCGTGCGCTGGAAGACCTTAGCTACGAGGCCATTGACAACCTGCCCCTCTCGCTGGTGCCGCGCCTCATAGACGGGCCGTCGCTGGGGCGTCCCATCGCGCTGGGCCTTGATGTTCGCAACCGTGATTTCAACGCCAATTCCTTGGTCGAGCTGATCGACCGTCTGACGCGCGATCCGCGCGTGGCGCTGGATGTTGTCTATCTGGATTGCGCACCTTCGGTGTTGATCCACCGCTTTTCCGAAACCCGTCGCCGGCATCCTCTGGCCCCGAATGAGACACCGTCCCAGGGGGTCGACCGCGAGATCGATCTGTTGTCGGCAATCCGAGTCCGGGCTGACCATCTGATCGACACGACCGAGTTCAACCAGCACGAGCTCAAGGCCGAAATCGGTCGCCGGTTCGATCCGGGACAGGGGCAAAGGCTGGCCGTGTCGGTCCAGTCGTTCAGCTATAAGCGTGGCGTCCCGCGCGGGATCGACATGATTTTTGACTGCCGGTTCCTGCGCAATCCGCACTGGCAGGCGAATCTGCGTGAGCTGGACGGGCGCGATTCTGCGGTTGTGGACCACCTGCGCGCGGATACGCGCTATGCGGAATTCCACCACAAGGTGATAGACCTTCTGCTCTTTCTTCTCCCGGCCCATCTGGCCGAAGGAAAAGCGCATCTTTCCATCGGTTTTGGCTGCACTGGAGGGCAGCATCGGTCAGTTGCAGTTGCAGAAATTGTCGGTAATGTGCTTTTTGAGGCTGGTTGGCCGGTGTCAAAACGGCACCGGGAACTCGAACGCCGCGACGCAGCGACAGGGTCAATCCCCGAGCCAAGCAGAAAGACCGGCCCGTGATCGGCATTGTCATCGTAGCGCATGGAGGGCTGGCCCGAGAATATCTTTCGGCAGTTGAACACGTCGTGGGCAAACAGCTTGGCATGCGCGCCATTGCCATCGAAGATGACCACGACCGAACAGCCAAACAGTCCGAAATCTGCATGGCCGCCGACGCGGTCGATTCCGGGGGTGGGGTGGTCGTGGTGACAGACATGTTTGGCGGCTCGCCGTCCAACCTGTCGCTTCTGGCCTGTTCTTCGGCGGATCGGCGCATCCTCTACGGCGCGAACCTGCCGATGCTGATCAAGCTGGCCAAGTCCCGCGATTTACCTGTACCTGACGCTGTGGCGGCGGCCCTTGATGCAGGCCGCAAATACATCAACAGCCTCGATCTGGGCGCAGGGGCCTGAATTTTATATGGGATCCCGGGACTTTCGCATCGTGAACGAAAAAGGGCTGCATGCCCGTGCCTCGGCTAAATTCGTCGAGGTGGTCGAAGGCTTTGATGCCGAGGCCCGCGTAACCAAGGATGGCATGACGGTGTCGGGCGACAGCATCATGGGGCTTTTGATGTTGGCAGCCTCGCGCGGAACCTCTATTCACGTTGATACGTTAGGGACAGAGGCAGAACCCCTTGCGGACGCGCTTGAGGCGCTGGTGGCAAATCGTTTTGGGGAAGATCACTGACATCCCGACCGGAGAGGAAAGCAAGCCGCCCATGTCGGACACGCCCCATCCGAAGTCCCTGATCGTCCCACAGGCCCTGTCGGGTCGCGCGCCTGACCGCAAATACGATATGCGCAGGCTCAGCTATGCGGGCACGTTCTCCAACCCATTCAAGGCCGGAACCATCCGCGCCATCGAATGGACGACCGCCAAGGTCACGCTACTGCGCCTGATCCGCCAGTTCGAGAAATCCGGCGCGCCGTTCGGGTCCCCGTTCTGGCCCAAGGCGATCCGCCACATGGGCATCCGCATCGACACGCCGCCAGAGGAAATCGCCCGCATTCCCGCCACAGGCCCGCTGGTCGTGGTCGCCAACCATCCGCATGGTCTGGTCGACGGCATGGTGATGGCAGAAATGATCAACCGCGTGCGGTCCGATTTCAAGATCCTGACCCGTTCGTTGCTGACCGGCATCCCCGAGGTCGAGGAATTCAAGATCCCCGTGCCGTTCCCGCATGAGGAGAACGCCCGCGAGGCGGGGCTGGAAATGCGCCGACTGACGATGGACCACCTGAAAAAGGGCGGCGT